>JAGXIQ010000120.1 GCA_024635625.1 Loktanella sp.
ATATACCGCTCCTGCCAGCGCCACACCGTCGGCTTCGACATGCCCGTCCGTCGCATGATCGCGAAGGTGCCCTGACCGTCCGCCGTCGCAAGCACGATCTCGACCCGCCAGACCAGCTTGCGCGGCGTGTTGCGGTTGGTGATCAGGGCTTGAAGCTCAGATCGGTCGGCAGGGCCAAGGTAAAGGCAGATGTCATCGCGTCTCATCCCACGAATATCGCACATCGAGCCGACACTGGGAATCTTCTGTCAGGTGGCGAACACTAATATCCCGTTGGAAATAGCACTTTGGCCCAAGAACTTTATTAGGATGTCAGAAATTTTTTGTCTCCACTTACAATGAATTTTCAGCTGGATATTGGTCAGACATGAACGTACTGAATGCGATCAAGATGTCAAAGCTTGGATTTGTCACTAGCAATTTTCCATTTCTGCTTCAGTATCATTCTCAGGATATCCCCATGACCTGCCCCCTTTGCGCCACCCCCGACACCCCGCTCATCCCTGTGCCCGTCCCCGGCGGACCGGCTGACGCGAGTGTGGACCTCTGCGGTATCTGTGTGGATCAGATGGCATCTGATACTCCAAACCCGGACCACTTCCGTAGCCTCGCCACAACCATGTGGTCCGAAGACCCTGCCGTGCAGGTCCTCGCCTTTCGCACCCTGCAAAAGATCGACGCGCCTTGGGCTGACGATCTGTTGGGGCAGCTTTACCTCGACGATGATACGCGGGCTTGGGCGCAGAACGTCGTGGCTGAAAGCCAGCACAAAGATGCCAACGGCGTGACGCTGCAGACCGGCGACACGGTTGTTCTGATTAAGGACCTGACCGTCAAAGGCGCGAACTTTACCGCCAAGCGCGGGACGGCGGTGCGGGGGATTTCGCTGACCGATAATCCGGCGCATATCGAAGGCCGGGTCGAAGGCCAGCGCATCGTCATTCTGACGGAATTCGTGAAGAAAAAGTAAGGCGGCAAGTTCAGCCTCGTTGACGCAGATCAAGGCGTGCGCTCTCATCTGCGGCAGTCTGATGCGCAGCAAAAAGGGAGGCCGCTATGAACATGAACACGCAAAAGCAAGCCCTGTTGACCCGCCGGGCCGAATTGACCAACCACATGATGAAGGTCGAGGCGTTGTTGGACGATACGCCGACAAAGGACCTTGAGGATTTCTCGACCGAGCGACAGGACGACGAGGTGTTGGAGGCATTGGGCCACGTCGAACTGGCAGAGGTCCGTCGCATCGACGCAGCGCTCGCCCGGATTGAGGCTGGCACCTACGGGCTTTGTCTGGACTGCGGCGAACCCATCGCAGAAGCGCGTCTGATCGCGGTGCCCGACGCGGCCCTGTGTCGGAACTGCGCCGCCTAAGCCGACACGGGCCCTGCGCAGGGGGCCGCAAACGGGCTTCACTTTCGCGTAAAACGCGCCATTGTCCGCACCAACACATTAGAGGAGTGAGACAATGGCAAAGCTGGCATTTCTGGGACTGGGCGTCATGGGGTACCCGATGGCGGGGCATCTGGCCAAAACGCATGACGTGACGGTCTATAACCGCACAACGGCCAAGGCCAAAGCGTGGGTCAAGCAGCACGGTGGCGCGTTGGGTCCGACCCCGGCAGAGGCCGTGCAAGGCGCCGACATCGTTCTATCCTGCGTCGGCAACGACGACGACCTGCGCGAAGTCTGCACTGGGGCCGACGGCGCCTTTGCCGCGATGACAAAAGGTGCGCTTTACGTCGATCACACAACAGTCAGCGCAGCCGTAACGCGAGAGCTGTATGACGCGGCCAAAGGGCATGGCCTGAACTTTGTCGATGCGCCGATTTCGGGCGGGCAGGCTGGGGCCGAAAATGGGCAGCTATCGATTATGTGCGGTGGCGATCAAGATGCCTACGACCGTGCAGAGCCTGTGATGCAGGTCTACGCCAAGCTGTGCCGCCGGATTGGTGAAAGTGGTGCAGGCCAGATGACCAAGATGTGCAACCAGATCGCGATTGCCGGGCTGGTACAGGGTCTGTCCGAGGCACTGCATTTCGCGCAGAAGGCCGGCTTGGATGGCGAGGCTGTGGTCGAGGTAATCTCTGCCGGTGCGGCGGGGTCGTGGCAGATGAACAATCGCTACAAGACGATGCTGGGTGACAAGTGGGATCACGGCTTTGCGGTGGATTGGATGCGCAAGGATCTGGGCATTTGCCTCGCGACAGCGGACGAGAACGGGGCGAGCCTGCCTGTCACCGCGCTGGTCGATCAATTCTACAAAGATGTGCAAAAGCTGGGTGGCGGCCGCTGGGACACGTCTAGCCTGTTGAAGCGATTGCAGGCGATGGGCTGACAGTAAGGCGCGCACGCGGGCGGCATTTGTCCGCCCGCGTGTGATCCATCAACCGATGATCTCGGTCTGCTTGCCGACAAGGATCAAAGTGTTGGCGTGGTCGAGGAAAGTTTTTTCATCCGGAAAGACAGTTTCCTGATAAACCTGAGATGTCAGGACGGCCTTCATCCCGGCCAGTGTGTCGAACCAGATTTCAGCGGTACCGTCATAGTCGGCTTGTTCAACGGTACCATCTGGCGGTGTGACCGGGTGGGTTTGAATGTAGCGCAGCACATGGGTTTCTGCCTCTGGGATGGAGCGGAAAAGCGGGCCGTGATCTTCGATATGGTGGCGTACGAATTCTTCATGTGACAGTTCGGGGTGGCGTTTCAGGAACATCGTCATCTTGATCATGCTATCGTCCTTTCAAGAAAGTTAGGGGCGCGGCGTCCACCGGATTGTGAAGGCGTCATCCGGATAGGCGATGCCACTGGGATAGGTCAGAAGTTCGATCAGCATCCCCCAAGGTGTGCGGCCATAAACTCCGGCGTTGGAGGGGCCATTCTCGACCCCTGCCAGTGGGTGAGGGCCTTCCAGCAGGGTGCCGCCCGCGTCTTGGAACTCCGTGGCGGCAGAGTCGATGTCATCGAAGTACAGCGCGAAATGGGTCAAACCGATGTCCTGCAAGCGCGCTGCGTCGCGCTGTTCACCGTCGATCATGCGAAACAGTTCAAGGGTGGGGCCGTCACCGATCCGCATAAGGCGCATATGGTCGACTTTGGTGCCATGCGTCAGGCCTAGTTGCCCTTCTGGGTCATCCCCCGCCATCGGATCCGCGTCAGCGGGAAGTACCTCATAGACGGTGACGGCACCGAAGGCGTCAGTCAAAAAGCGGCTGGCGGCTGTGACGTCTGGCACTGTCAGACCGACGTGATCAATCGCGCGGATCGGCGCGGCACCCGTCTTTTCTTTGGCGACTGGAGTCAGGTCGGTGACTTGAGAGGCCCCATCCTCTGCCACGTCTTTCAAAGCTGCGTTGAACTGTTGCGTATGAGGTTGATCGAGTTGCGCTTGGAACGATTTCTCGTCTCGGTATTCCTCGATCATCAAGATGGCGCCGCTGTTAGCCTCGGCATGGGCTTCGAACCTGATATTGCCAGCCTCTGCCCGGACATTGTGGGCGAGGCTTTCGACCAAGGCACGAAGGCGGTCTGCCTGCCCCAAACGAGGGGCGGCGCGGGCGATCATACTGCGGGTCATTGGGTGTCCTTTCGATCAGTCCAGACACGCTGCGGTGTCTGTTGCTTAACGAAAAGATGCGACGGGCGTTCCTGATTAATCCATGAATCTTACGAATGCCCGCTGCCTGGTGGGGTGGCAGCAACAGCGAAAGTGCCTAAGCGGGTGTCACGTGCAACGCAAAGCTGGCAAGCATGCCGAAAAGCGCAACGATCAGCGCAACCAGCGCCCCATCCGCGAGGGTGGAATCGTCGTCCATCACCGCGCCATCGGCGATCCGTTTGCGCACTCGTCGCATCCGCCAATAGGCGATGACGATGACCGCGGCGCCACTGCCCATCAGCGCTATGCCTGTGACGGGGCCTGAGGCCGTTGTCCCCAAACGCTCGACTGCCAGACCAAAACCTACCACAGAGATTGCGGTGCGAACCCATGCTAGAAAAGTGCGCTCGTTTGCAGAATGGTCGGCGTAATTTGCGATCATGTGTCCCTCTTGCGGCGGATGACGCCGGGCAGCCCGCCAGAAATCAGGCCGTTCACCTCGTACAGCGTGCGGGCGGCGTCGAGCCTTCCGGGGCTGGCAAGATAGTTGGGGGACCAGACGGGATCAAATTTCTGTTTAAAGCTGCGCAGCCCTTCGAAATTGTAGAACCGTTCGCCGTGCGTATAGATGAAGCCGCCGACGCGGTTCCAGATCGGCGCATGGGGGCGGTTGTCTAGCCCCGCCAAGGGGGTCCCCCCAAGCGAAAACCAAGTATAGCCGGCGTCCTTTGCCCAAAGTAGCATCTCTGCAAAGAGACCGTCCATCGCCGCGGGCGTCGTTCCGGGATCATAGCGCATTAGGTCGATGGCGATTTCCTGTGTTGTACTTCCATGCAGTAGCGTGGCGAAGGACGCGATACGGCCAGATACTTCATGGCGCAAAACAGCATGGTCGAAGTTGCAAACATAGGCGGGGTCAAAAGACCCGAGGGCAAATGCCTTTTCGGTCCCTGATTTCATGGCCAACCATGTGTCGGACACAGCGCGCAGGGCGTCCAAGTGGCCTGCAACCTCTGCCGCCGGGATAATCGCGAAGGTGTAACCGTCGCGGATCGCGCGGGCGCGGGCATGACGCCAGTCTTTACGCTTTGATCCATCAAGCGAGAATTCGGCCAGCGGAACCCGCGCGATTTCCCCGATCTTTACGACGGATAGGCCAAGGTCGATGTAAGTCGGCAGATAGGCGGTCTGCACGGCATAAAACGCGCAACGACGGCCCATACGGTCGGCTTGGTCGCGTAGCGTCCAGATCAGCGCTTCTCCCGCTTGCGGGTCGCCCACGGGGTCTCCCTTGGCGATCAGGCTGGTGCCGGTGTCCGCATAGGCGATGAAAGCGGATTGGTCGGGCGCGATAAGAAAGCGCTTGTCGCCGGTTAGGGCCATCGCGGATTCAGTGTCATGGCTTTGCAGGGTCAGGGTGCGCACGACGTCGGGGATCGGTTCAGCGGGCAGCCGGGTCGACGAGCGGCTGATCAAGGCGTTTAATGTTACGGCGACCAACACCACGGCGACAGCAAGGGTGGCGCGCAAGAAGCGTGGCGCGTCGCCGTTCCACGCAAACTGCCACCACAGCGCGTCGGTGTAGTCAACGTTGCGATAAGCAAAGAATCCAATCCATGTGATCCCCGCAACCAGCAACCCGACGCTCATCAGCCAGCGGGTATTCAGCCGCAAGGCAGAGCCGAGGCCGACCCGGTAAAAGGCGCTGCGGAATGACCAGAGTACCGCGAGCGAGAGGGCTAGGGCCGTCGCGCTGCCGAACTCAGCCCCCTTTAGCAGCGAGAGTACCAGACCGGCGGCTAGTAGCGCCATGGCAATGAACCACGCCCGCGCCATGCGGCGGTATAGGCCGCGTGCCACGATCAGCAGCAGTACGCCTGCGACGCTGGATAGCAGGTGCGATGTTTCGACCAATCCTAACGGAAGCAGGTCGCGGAGGAACTCTGCATGGCTTGTATCGGTCGGAAGATCACCGCGTAGCAGCAAGGCGGCGCCCGATAAAAGGGCAAGGCCGGCAGACAGAACCGGAACAATGGGCCGCGTCGCGCGTAACAGGGTCTGGCGCGCGGCACTGGCGCGATCGCGGTTGGTCAGGCCCCAAGCCGCACCAAGGCCAAGCACTGCAATGACAAAGGGCAGCACGGTATAGATCAGACGATAAAACAGCAGTGCGACTAACAGATCGCTTCGGCCTGTCCCCCCGAGACCTGCGATGATTGCCGCCTCGAACACCCCAAGGCCACCGGGTGCGTGGCTAAGAACGCCAAGGCCTAAAGCGCCAATAAACAGCACAAAAAACAGAACAAAGTTCTGCGCTAAATCGGCGGGCAGCAGGACGTAAAGTGTCAGCGCTGTCGCGGTTAAGTCAATTAGTGCGATCGCCATCAGCACCAGTGTCTGCCGCGCAGCGGGTAGTGTAACCTGCACCTGCCGCCAGCCCAAGGTTTTGGGACCACGGGCGGTCCAGATCAGCAGGCCAGCCACAGCAGCCAAAATAAGCGCACCAACAGCAGACTCAGACCCATCGGGCAGATGGATGACCGCGCTAAGGCCCGCTGGGTGGAACAAAAACAGGCCGCCCAGTAAAACCATCAAGCCCAATAAAAAGGCGAGCCACGAGGTCGCGATTAATTTGGCCACCGCCCCGATGTCGACCCCGAAGGCTGCGTAGACACGGTAGCGGACAGCCCCCCCTGTCAGCCAAGAAAAACCCAGCAGGTTTGATACGGCCATCGAACTGACGCCGGTCAATACGGGCACATATCCTGGCATCGGTGGCGCTTGTAGGCTGCGCAGGATCACGGGGTCATAGAGGCCGAGGGCGATATAGCTAACGGCCATAGCGGCTAATGACGCCGCAATTCTGTCCCAGCCATAGCCCGCTAAATCACGGCGCAAATCTGCAAGGTCGATGTCGCGGCTTAAGTCACGCAGGACAACCAGCGCAATCACGGTGATCGCTAGCGGGACCAGCACGCGCCAGCCGGCCCAGTCTAGCACGCGCGTTATCAGGCCCGGGGTGGTGTCCGTATCGGCGGCAGTCTTGGACATCTCGACCTCTCTGTCTGCAAGAGGTGATGCTGGATGCGCGATCGAGCGTCAAGCAATTGCAGTCCAAGGCATTGTCTTAAAAACCGACGTATTTCAAAGGCGCACCTTCGTGGCGCCTTAATAAGGTCCGGCCATGTAGGGCTGACGGAGTGCTGCGCCTGCTACACAGGATTGAACCCATGCCAAACATCACTTCCGTGATCCGTCTGACCGTTGCCATCGCCCTGTTTGCAGGGGCCGCCAGCGCGGATCGCGGTTTTCCAGTCGGTCCAAAGCCTGCCCTCTGGGAGCTTATCCTTACATTCCAGAGGCAGACGACGAGGGTAACACCCAACCTATGCATCGCGCCCTCGAAATCCATTCCGCTGGTCTGCCACAGTCAGGTAAAGGCGGGTGATGTAACGGCATTTGTACCACGATACGCAATCCGGAACCCGTCGGATTTCGGTCGCTTAATGCCTAGTACGGCAACTAAAGAGACTATTTGTAATGTCAGCCGTTGATCCATCCAAGTCCGTCCGGGGTTTGCCTGTTTAAAGCTCTCAGCCGGACGGGACGCTGTGCGCACTTATTACTGGCGGATTGAACCTCGGATAGCTCGGCTTTGCCAGCGTTGCCCTATCCCGATCATTTCTGGAAGAATGCTAATATTCATGCAGTTCAAGGTATAGAATACGTTAGGCGCATTTTTCCGTCGGCATCCGCAACTTTCACGACGAGGGGGGGGGGCGAATTCGACTTGACTGCTGCCGCTTCTACCGCAGCACAATTAGACGGGTCGTCATCGCAAAAGACGGTCTGCCGACCAGTCAGATATTCGATCCTGAACGATAAGGCCATTTCGTCGAATAGCGTAATCGCTTGGGCGGATTCGAGATCCATGACATCCCCATGTACTAATACGGTCCCCTGAGAGTTTGCCATGTCCTGCGCAAGGCTGCGGGTCTCGGATTGCCACGGGCGCGACAACGAAAAGTACAAAAATGTTTGCATCAAGTACGCAAACAATGTCAGGACAGCCACGTTCCTTGCAAGCCGGCCAGCCCACATGGGCTTCCGGCTTAACAATGTGACGGCCCTCATGACAATGATTGCGTAGAAAATCCATGCAAATGCGAAACTGCGAGACGGGATTGTGACGCCGAGTTTAAGGACTTGCACTGACATCAGTGCCATCCCAATCCAAAGGCCTGCGTGTAGATAAAGTGCCTCTTTCGGTGCTACACGGATCAGATACAGCGTCGCGGCCAGCATAATCACGAGATGGAAGCCCAGCGCTGGTTCAAAATTGTATGTGAACAGTGTCATGAGGGCCCAGAACGTCTGTGCCAGCATCGGCAAGTTGGCGCTTAAACCAGAGAGGCCCGTCGCTGGATGAGCTTCGCGCCAGTCGGCGAGCGGGATGCCAAAAACGCCATGCACCTGCCAGTTGATCGCGTAGATGAAAAGCACTGCGGCAGCGTAGCTGATGATGAAAAGTCCAAGCAGGCCAGCCAGATCGCGCAGTGATCGGTCTTCCGTTCTTACGATACACACGGCGAGCAGGATCAAAGGATAGGTTGTATACGCCATCAACGTCACAATCGTGAACGGCAGTAGCAGCAGGCGGTGGCGCCGCTGTGACATCCTGCAGCCAAGGACGGCATAGACCGCTACTGTCGCGAGTCCGGGAATGAGCGTGTTGAACCACTGAGCCATGAACGTGGCAGGCGGGGCAATGACGATAAACAAAGCCAACACCGAGGCGAACCACCTGTTGTTCGTCGTTTTATCGGCGTTCCCCATTGCCAAAACTGCAAGCGCCGCAGCTAATGATGCCCAGATGACTTGATAGACTGCAAAATTCAGCCACGATGGCGTCACCAGACCACGAAGGTGCCACAGATAGTTGACCCAGCGGCCTTCGTGCAGTGTTTTATTCCAAAACCATTCTGGCTGGGCCATCAGTGCAGGGTAGTCGTCATAGCCCATCATCGGATCAACGATATTGGGTAGAGAAACCGCAAAAATTCCAACGAGTGCGACCAGAAGCACCGGCATGATCGGCAGCACAGCGACCTGCTCTGTACGATCGGGTGCACTGAGTGAGCAACTCATAGCCGTCATGTTGCATTCGCCTTGATGTTCGCACGCTTGGCGATCAATGCGGCCCTTACTTGCGCGATCAGTGTGACGGCAAAGTGAGGCAAGTACGATACGACCGACTTTCGTAGGCGCCAAATTGCACCGCCGCCATTTTGCACCGGCTCTCCGTCGGGTACGACGCTGGCCAGCACCGCGTCCGGCAGGCCAATTGTCCCGGCCGCATTGACGAAAAGAATGGAATTGTAGCGGTACCATGGCTCGATCGTGCGATCACCTTTGAGGTGGGGCCGCAAACAATCGTAGGCGCGATAGCCGCGCTCTGCGAACAAGGCCTGCCAATAGCTCAGAGGTTGCTCGTTGACGTGAAATTCGCCGCCCTGTCCCTTTACTGCAGCCGAGAACAGCACTCTGTCAGAGGCGCGTGTCAAACTGTCAACAAGGGTGGCAGCAGCCGTGGCAGGCAGATGCTCTCCCACTTCGAGGCTTTGGGCTAGATCGAACCGACGTCCGGTGTCCACAGGTGCCGTCAGATCGGCAGCCAGAAAGCTGTCCTGCGGCACGGCAAGCTGTGAACGGTCAACGTAGTGGCCGTCCACGCCCAAAACCTCGGCAGCGCCGACTTTGTGCCATTCGTCCAGCCACACGCCTCTTCCGCTGCCCAAATCTAGGACAGAAGTAGGCCTTAGCCAAGGACCGATAAGGTTCAGGACCCCTTGTGCAGATCGGCGCGCGCCAGCGTCGATGTAATCAAAGAATGTATCAGAATAGACGTGAGTCATGACGGACGACCTTTGCGAGGGTGTTGGCTCGAAAAAACCCAGAGGGTCATGAAAATAAAATTTTGGACTGGTAGCACCAGCGCCACAGCTACCGCCGAAACGCTATCGGCCAATCCGAGCTTTGGTGCGATAAAGCTCGTAATCAGAGCTGACGTGACGAAGCCCGCGCCGATCATACTACCAAATCGGGTGATTTGTAGTGGATCGGCGATCGGGCGATTGTAGGTAAATCGTGCCTGACCAAGGTACTGTGCCGCGACGGCGATTCCGAAAGCCATCGCGTTCGCTGGCATCCGGGCCATACCCAGAGCCTGAAATCCCATGTAAAGTAGCACGTATAAGGCTGCCACTGTGACACCTGTGATAGCATAGCGTGCGATAATGCCGGGTTTTTTCATGCCGATGCCAACTTTCGGATGGGCACGGCGGGCGCGGCGCGGGTGTCATCTGAAACGAAATATAGTGGGCGGCCCTTAGCTTCGACGTAAAGGCGCCCAATGTACTCGCCAAGGATGCCGAGTGTCAGTAACTGCACGCCGGAAAAAAGGCTGATGGCGAGGACGACCGACGCCCAGCCGGGTGCGGTTTGATACATGATCAGCGACCGCAGGACGTAGACCATCATCAGACCAGAGAATCCGAAACTCAAGAAAGACATACGTGTCGCCAGCCGTAGCGGCTTGGTCGAGAAGGCAGTCATCGCATCGATTGCTAAGCGGAGCATTTTGCGCAGTGGATATTTGGTTTCGCCCAAGGCCCGTGGGGCGCGGACATATTCTATCCCGACCTGCCGGAAACCAGCCCAAGCGAACATCCCGCGCACAAATCGCGCCCGTTCTGGCATTGATAGTATTGCATCTAGCGCTTGTCGGCTGACTAAGCGGAAATCGCCAGTGTCACGAGGAATAGGGACGTCGGACATGAGGTTAAGCAAGCGGTAAAAGCCCCAAGCGCTTGCCCGCTTGAAGATCGATTCGCCTTGGCGTTCCCGGCGATGACCGTAGACGATATCATAGCCGCGATCCATCAAACCCATCATTTCGTCTAAAAGCTCAGGTGGGTCCTGAAGGTCAGCATCCAACATGAAAACACGCTCACCTCTCGCGGCTTCAAGACCTGCTGTCAGTGCTATTTGATGGCCACGGTTCGCAGAAAGCCGCAATCCTACGACTTGCCGGCATGTGAGACGTGCGGCCTCTATAGCTGCCCATGTGTTGTCGGTAGATCCATCATCGACCAGTATGATCTCGGCGCGGTCTCCATAGGGCTTAATGACGGAGGCCAAACGCTCCACAAGAATGAGGATGGACTCGTCCTCGTTCATGCAGGGTACCACAACTGAAATAAGCATTTGATTATCCACCTTCCGACCGCTGTCGTATGCATGGGTTAGGGATATGTTAAAATTGGGGCGCAAATTGGCTGATAACCGGATGCCCTTTGACGAGTCCCACGTAGAACGCAGGCTGTACCGGTGCCTGCTATAGTTGACGTTTCGCCACGCCCGACCGCGCGCAACGCAGTATAGGCACTGCGCTGCTAAGTTGCTTTTATTCATTGAACGGGATCCTGCGCACTTCAAGATTCTGATGACTGCTCGTGATTGTGTTAGGTGACTTCGCTTCTCACTGCGTAGACGGCCGCCTTGGTCGACCGCAAAAAGCCTTGGACGCTAGGAGGTTGGGGGAGAATCCTATCCGCTGGCCTGATAGCTGCGCGGGCGAGCTATGCGGGAATTTGGGTGATGGCGTGATTTGAAGGGCGGCGTATCGTGGCGGGTGTCAAAGCCGGCCAGAACCTCACAAGGAGCGATACGCCATGAAGGAAGATACAACGATCCTGCCATTTCGCCAATCGGAAACG
>JAGXIQ010000121.1 GCA_024635625.1 Loktanella sp.
AGATCGAGATCGACCCGATGATCACCCACACGATGCCGTTGGACGACATCAACAAAGGCTTTGACCTGATGCACAAAGGCGAAAGCATTCGCGGCGTCGTCATCTACTGATCCCAACCCCGAAGCCCAAAAGATGAAAGGCCCGGTCAATGCGACCGGGCCTTTTTTACGCCTGGCAGGGCTGAGGCTTGGATGCGACGCTCAAGCAGCACATCCAGCCAATAGCTAACATCGATTTGGTGTGTAGCGCGCTGGACATTCACTTTAGCTATTCTGACCTGCAGGATTCTCTTGCGAAGCAAATGTTTTGGGAGCAACGATTGAATTGTGACTGTCTGAACACGCGACAGGATGCGTGAGCAGCGGCCGAGTTCTTATTGGAGGACCGGATCGTTAGACTGGATCGCATATATATATTGGCGGGCTTCGCGTGGCTGATCTTTGGCATGATGTTTGGGATTTACCTTGGAATTACGGATCAGCTTCAATTCGCAAACTCTCATGCCCATGCTAACCTGCTTGGGTTTGTCGTTTCCGTTCTTTTCGGGCTGTTGTTGCGAAACTGGCCGCCGCTTTTGAACAGCCGGTTGGCTATGCCGCAGTTCGTGATTTACCAGTTTGGTGTCGTCATTCTCGTGGCCGGAAAATTCGATATCGACAGTGGGGGACGTGGCATTCTCGCACCCCCGGGTGCGATGATCGTCGTCCTTGGCACATTCATTATGTTTTGGATGTTCGCGAGCGCGGAGTACGGGCCGAACGTCACCGCGCCGGGCCTGTCCCGATGACAGGTTCGGTTCAACAACACTACGGTGCGGCGGACATCACAGCCAAAATATTGGCCGCGATTCCTTGGAACCCGGACGGCGGAACGCCACTGACGGCGCAGGATTTGTATCCGTTCGATCAACTGCATGGCCGAGAATTGTTTGCGACCCAAGAGCATGGCACGCGGCTAAATCCAAGCAGTGAAGATCATATTCTTGATGTGGGATGCGGCATTGGCGGGCCTGCGCGTTACATGGCCGCGACTTTCGACTGCAGAGTAACCGGCATGGATATAACGCCGCCTTTTATCGATGCGGCGCGAGAGCTAAGCCGGCTGTGCGGCCTGACTGACAAGCTTACTTTCGTAGAGGCGGATGTCACAAAGCTGCCTGCTTTGGCAAAAACTTTTGATCATGCCTACAGTTTCTACGTTGGAATGAACCTGACGAACAAGCTTTCGGTTTTGAGGCACGTCTTCCGGGTTTTGAAGCCAGGAGGCAGGTTGCTGTGGACGGAAGTGACCTGTGGTGTTGGCGCACCAATCTATCCTTTGCCGTGGTCTGAAATCCCTTCCCACAGTCATGTTCAGACCTGCGATACCCTTGTCGCCATGTTCGAAACTGCTGGGTTTCAAATAGACGCGGTTGAGGACGAGACGTTCGCACATCTTGAACTGGCGCAAAAAATGAAGGCTTCGGGAAGGATAGCGACCTCGGATCAACAGCAGGCAAACCAAGTCGTGCTTGGCCCGAGTTTTGTAACGCGGCGTATCAATTACATTGAAAGCCTTCGGGCGGGGCATCTTGTGTCGATGCTATTGGACGTTTGCAAACCAAGCTAAGCTATTGCGCTGATAACCCCATCGAATCCAGCCAATGGAACGTCCTCTTCGCTCTTTCGGTAACTGGTCTTGCAGCCTAAATTTGACGATGGGCAGCGATTTTTCCGAAGCAACTTTGGAAACTCTTGTTTGGCCCTCGCCCGTCAATTCTGCGGCCGGGCAACGCGCTGTTTGCTTGCTGCACCATTTGCCCTGAATAGTTTGTTCGATGTCATCGTAAGCTTCGCACAAATTTCGGGATGCTGCGCGTTTTAGAGTGGCATTGAAAATCAGAGATGCGCCAACACTTGGGCGACGATAGGCGCTGTGACGCGATTGTGGGTCACTTTTTTCGCAGGTAGGCCCAAGAAACATACCCTTTGATCCCGCGTGCACCATACAAAGAGACGTTGCACCAGCGGGTGCCACCGTTCGGTTGGCAGCTGTGGACCCTTAGAACGGTGCCGTTTGGCAGGCCAAGAATGACGATATAGCCGATCCCGGGTCCTGCGCGCATTTTTAGCATGTCGTCTTCTTCGACGCCAAAAACCTCAAATCGGCCCAATGATGCGGCCGCGACCGATGCGGGGGTAAGTAAGGTCGCCAATGTTACTGCCACTAGCGCGCCTAAAAGTGTTTTGCGCATCGCTCTCTCCTTTTTACTGCCTCGGTCATAGTCGTAATCGGTCAGGCTTGAGAAAGAAACAGCCACCCCGATGCATCGGCGGTCTTGGGTCGCTTCTGAGCTATTCTGCCCCGCTCAGAAGGGGCGTGCTTAGCGGAAATGCGGCGTGGGCTGGTGGCTTTGGCAGAGCTGCGTTAGGTCATGGGCAACCTAATAAGGATCCTCGTTATGCCCGAAAAACGCCCCCTGCTGGCCGTGCTGATCGATGCCGACAATACCTCGCCAAAGTTCGCTGCCGCGATCTTTGAGGAAGTGGCAAGTTTTGGCGAAGCTTCAGTGCGGCGCCTCTACGGGGACTTTGCCTCTCCGCAGTTGGGTGGGTGGAACAAGATTTTGCTAGAGCATGGCCTTAATCCGCAGCAAAGCCCGGCTTATACGACGGGTAAGAATTCCAGCGATATTGCGCTCGTGATCGACGCGATGGATCTTTTACACACGGGGCGGTTTCAGGGCTTTGTGCTCGTAAGTTCGGATAGCGATTTCACGTCGCTTGCCAGTCGTATCCGAGAGCAGGGGCTGGATGTTTATGGCATTGGTCAAAAGAAGACTCCGGATGCTTTTCGCCGGGCCTGCAAGAGGTTCATTTTTGTAGAGAACCTTGGCGCTGACACACCGGATCCGGTGATAGCCAACGGCGCAGAGCCGCAGGCACCTCGACCTGCCGCAAGCGAGAGCAATACGAAAGAGCAGCCGAGCAAAGTTGTGCCGCTGGTCATTCAGGCGATGAAAAGCATCGACCCGGATGGCGATTGGTATTCGCTGGGACAGCTTGGTCAATATCTGGTTAGCGCGAATCCCGAATTCGACGCGCGCACCTATGGGAGCGCGAAATTGAGTGATCTTTTGCGCAAGACCGGGCGGTTCGAGGTGGCGCAGCGACAGGGTGGTAATCACTTGGACGTGCGCCGTCTGGACTGACTGTCGGCGGGGCTTGCGCCGCGCGGGAAAGCCAGTAGTTTGGAATCATTCTAAAATAGGAGCCTGACCGATGATTCCGGGATTCGCCAATCGCCGCCGCTTTTCTGATCTAACCGAGCAGGAGGTGCTGGCGCTTGCGATTTCGTCCGAAGAGGACGATGGGCGCATCTATCGCTCCTACGCCGAGATGTTGCGGACCGATTATCCCGCCTCTGCCGCCGTGTTTGACGGTATGGCAGAAGAGGAGGATATCCACCGCACGCGGCTGATCGATCTGCACCAAATTCGGTTTGGGAACGTGATCCCATTAATTCGGCGCGAACACGTATCCGGATTTTATGCGCGCAAGCCGGTCTGGCTTACATCGAATCTGGGACTGGAACGCATCCGCGAGGAAGCGGGACAAATGGAGCGTGATGCGGAACGGTTCTATCTTGCCGCCGCGGGCCGTACGTCGGATGCGGCGACGCGCAAGTTGCTGGGTGATCTGGCGAGCGCTGAAGGTAGCCATGTAGAGCGGGCAGATCAGTTGATCGAACGCAACCTTGTGCCAGACGCGAAAACAGAGGAAGAAGCGGCTGCGCATCGGCAGTTCGTACTAACTTGGGTGCAGCCGGGACTGGCTGGTCTGATGGACGGCTCTGTCAGTACGCTAGCACCGATTTTTGCGACGGCCTTTGCAACGCAAGATACGCATACGACGTTTTTGGTCGGTCTGGCCGCCAGCATTGGCGCTGGCATCTCGATGGGGTTCACCGAGGCGGCGTCGGATGATGGCGCGATTTCAGGACGCGGGTCGCCGATTAAGCGTGGAATTGCGGCGGGGGTGATGACGACGCTGGGTGGTTTGGGCCATGCGTTGCCTTATCTGATCCCGGATTTTTGGACGGCAACGGTGATTGCGATGGTTGTGGTCTTTGTCGAGTTGTGGGCGATTGCGTGGATTCAGAACCGTTATATGCAGACACCGTTTCTGCGGGCGGCGTTTCAGGTGGTGGTCGGTGGTGCCTTGGTGTTTGCCGCTGGCGCGATCATCGGAGCTGGGTAGCTGAATTTTCGCGGCACATCGGATTGGGGCGTCGGACCGGCCCGTGAAGTGCCCGGAAACTTTTAAGATCAGACCGGACGGATCATCGTGACAGTAAAACGGAACCCAAAAACGTGGCGCAGCGGCCCGATGGACGTTGATTTTTCCACGGTGAAGCCGAGGCGCGTATAAAGCGCCTGCGCGCGTGGGTTCGTGTTGACCACGTCAAGGCGTAGGGCCGGGTAATGCCGGCGGCGGGCCTCCTCTGACAGCGCGCCTAATAGTGCCGTACCGACGCCTTGACTGCGGGCATAGGGGGCAACTGCAAGGCCATCGGTAAGGAAGCGCCTATTTTCCGTATCGCGGGACAGCAAATTCAACAAAGCTGCACGCCACAGCGCGCCGGGCCAGCCATATGTCTTGGCAAGGGCCGTAAGAGAGCCCGCCACGAAGGCGCTTGAGTGGGTCTTGAAACCTGCGATGCCGATCAGATTGCCATTGTCGTCCGTGGCGCTGATGACGTGAGTGGGATCAATAGCCGCTTCTATGAACTGCAGTGCGCGGGCGTCCGGTCCAAGGACCTTGCCCAGTTTGCTGCCGAAAGCCTGCCAGTAAAGTTGGGCTGCGGCGGAATGTTGGCCAGAAGGGAGGCCCTTGGCGATGATCAAAGGTCGAAGCTGGCAAAGGGAATGTAGTTGACCGGCGTTCCAAGACTGATCTGTGCCGCGCCATCAGGAAGCTCTACAAGGCCCGTGGCCCACGACAGGCCAGAAACGCGCCCGGATCCTTCGGAGGGAAAGACCTGAACCGCGCCGTCGGTGATGCGGGCCCGCAGGTATTCGCGTCGGCCCGATTTCTTGGATTTGATAAAGGCGGCGGGCACCTGAAAGCCTTGCGGTGCGGGCCATTCTGCACCCGCAAGGCATGCGAGGGCAGGGTGGGCAAAGATTAGGGCGCAGACCTGTGCGGCCACGGGATTTCCGGGCAGGCCGAAGACGGGGGTGTCCTGCCACAGGCCAAGTGCAAGCGGGCGGCCCGGCTTCATGGCGATCCGCCAAAGGGCCAGTGTGCCGGTCCCTTGTAAATGGGCGGACATGTGGTCTTCGTCCCCTGCGGACGCCCCACCCGAGGTAAGTATGGCGTCGCATTTAGCGGCGGCACGATCAAGGATCCTGCGCAATTTTGCACGGTTGTCGGGGGCAATGCCAAGGTCGACAGGGATGTGGCCCCAGCGTGCGATATCGGCAAGCAGCATGGCGCGGTTGGCGTCATAGATCTGGCCATCGGTGGCAGCATCGCCCGGCGCGCGAAGTTCGTCGCCGGTCGAAAGTACGCCAACTTTAAGTGGCTTGTGAACGGTGACGGTCGCTGTACCGCACGCGGCGAGGGTCGCAAGATCCGCCGGGGTCAGGCGTCTGCGGGCGGGCAGTACGTCTGCGCCTGCGGTCATATCCTCGCCAGCTTTGCGGGCGTTGGCCCCGCGCTTCAGCGGACCGTGCAGGGCGATGTGGGTCGTGTTGGCGGTCGTATCTTCTTGCAGGACGACGGTATCAGTCCCGTCAGGTATATTAGCGCCAGTCAGGATGCGGATTGCGTGGTTGGGCGGGACCGTACCCTCGAAAGGTTGGCCAGCGGCAGCGCGCCCGGGATGCAGGGGGAGGGCGTGTGGGCCGTCTGGCAGCGGACCTGCGAAGGCATAGCCGTCGACGGCAGCGTTCGCGTAGGGTGGGTGGCTGCGCATCGCGGTGACGGGCGCTGCGAGGATGCGACCAACGGCTTGGGTCAGGGGAACGGTTTCGGTCGCGGTCACGGGCGCAAGGTGCGCGCGCAAGTGGGATAGCGCGTCGTCCACTGGTGTCCAATGGGCACCTTGCGGCATGGCGAAACAGTCGTTGCGCAAGGGCGGGGGGATCAGGGCGGGCATAACGGCACCTTGCAGCAGGGGGGCGTGGCCGAGGCCGAGAACCCAGCCTTCGGGGGTGGGATCAATGTCGAAAACAGTTTGCCACTGATCTGTGGCGAGAGAGGAAAAGGCGCGGGCATAAAGCGACACCTGAGCAGCGTCGCGGATTGCGTCATCATTCAAAAGCGCGGTGGGCAGAAGTGAAAAGTAGGTTTCTGCCAGCACGATGGGGGTGTCGGGTGTCTGGAAAGGCCAGACTGACAGGGACGGGCCAAAGTGGTGGCGCAGACGCGACAGGGTTGGCAGGCCCATGATGACCTGACCGCCGACAGCGCCAGCGCCAGCAAGTTGCCACGGCGAGAAGGCACCAGGGGCGGCACTGTCGGTGGTGCGGTGTTCTGCGAGAGCAAAACCTTGTCGGTCAAGGCCCTTGCGCGGCAAGTGCGGCACGTCGTGATTAGGTCTTCCATTGCCCCAGAACGGACCTATTCCCGGAAATTGTGCGTTGATTTGACCCGCTAGAGAGAAACGATTGTTTTCTGATGGTGTGTCCTTCACGCGCGCCGCGAACCAGTCCCAAAGGGCAAGGGGGTCTTCGGTGCCGATCAGCGCCTTGGCAAAACCGTTTGGGTAGGCGAAGCAGAGATCAAATGCGATAAGGGTGCGGCGATGCTGTCCCAGCTCTGTCGCAAGGGCGTCCGTGATATAGGCTTCGGCAATCTGGCGATTGCGGTGGTAAAGCGGCGCATCCGATGCACCTGTGCGGCCGATGCAAGTCCAAATTGCGTCCTTCTTAGGTGTTGCGCCGCGGTCGTTACCCCCCGACCAGTCGACCATGATGACGGTGTCGAACGTCATCCGCGGGCGGGCAGGCCGACCTGCGCTAGAATGAAATCGGCGATGGCTGCGGTATCGTCTAGGTCGAACTGGGGGCGATCTAAAGACAGGGGAGAATCGGTCGCGATAGCCTTGATCGTGGGGTCGTCTATGGCGATCAATGGGTTACCGGTGGCAGCGCGGTAGGCCTCTATCTTGGGGTGGGTGTCGCGCTTGTAGCCTTCGACGAGGATCAGATCGACAGGGGCGAGGTGGGTGAGCAAGTCTTTCATTGGCGGCTCTGGTGCGTCACGCAACTCTGTCATCAGTGCCCAGCGGGTGCCAGAGGCCAATAATACTTGGGATGCGCCCGCGATGCGGTGGCGGTGGCTGTCCTTGCCGGGATGGTCGACGTCAAAGCTGTGATGGGCGTGTTTGAGCGTCGATACCGTAAAGCCACGCTGCGTGATCTCTGTCACGAGGCGTTCCATAAGGCCGGTTTTACCCGCGTTTTTCCAGCCAGTGACGCCAAAGATATTCATAGCATGGCCTTTGCGGCTGTCAGATCGTCGGGGGTGTTGACGTTGAAGAAAGCGGTATCGTCCGGGAAGTTCGCCTTGCCCGCACCATGGGCGCGGGTGAACTGGACGATTTTGCGCAATCCATCGTGCAGGGCCTGTCGCAGCGGGTCGCGCAGGCTGACGGGCCAAAGGCCGAAGGTGGGTTGGCGACCGCCCGGAGAAGCGGCGAGACTGAAACCGGCGTCACCGCCCGCAAGGAGAAGCTGCGGGACGAGATCGCATGGCAAAAAGGGCGTATCTGCCGCAGCAGTGACGATGTGTGTAGCGCATTGGCTGGCGGCCCAATCAAGACCTGCGAGAACGCCCGCAAGGGGACCGGGGTGGTCCGGAATACTGTCTGGCAGAATAGGCAAATTCAAATGCGCCAGCCGCGCTGGATCACCGTTAGCGTTCAACGCAATACGGTCCGTTTGGGGGGCGAGACGGTCAAGAACATGGGCAAGGATGGTGGTGTCACCAAGGCAGAGAAGGCCCTTGTCGCCACCGCCCATGCGGGTGGCTTGGCCGCCCATAAGGATGAGGCCGAGGGGGGCGATCATAGTGGCACCGTGCGGCGCTGTTGCCGCTGGCCGGAAATACGCACCGCCCACCGTCCCTTTTGGGACTTACTGGTGAAAAGTGCGCGGCTGCCACGACCTTGCCGCGCCTCGGGATATTTTAGATCAAAAGAACCAAGCGTCATTCGGCGGCCTTGCGACTTTGTTTGCGGGGTTCGTCAGGAATTGTTGCAGGGTCGGCGTCGCGGATCAGGCGATGATCGCCGGCAAGGCAGGTGAAGCGCCGGCCCTTCATGCGGCCGATCAGGGTCAACCCGACCTGCTGCGCGATCTCAACGCCCCAAGCGGTGAAACCAGAACGAGAGGCGAGGGTGGGGATGCCCATGAGGGCGGTTTTAATCACCATCTCGGATGTGAGGCGGCCAGTCGTGTAGAGGACTTTATCCGCAGGATTGACGCCTTCGGCGAACATCCAGCCTGCAATCTTGTCGACGGCGTTGTGGCGGCCGACGTCCTCCATATAGACCAGCGGCGTGTTGCCTTGGCACAGGACGGTGCCATGAATGGCGCCAGCCTCTAGGTAGAGGCTGGGCGTACGGGAAATGGTCGCGGCAAGGGTATAAAGATCCGAGGTTTTGACCGGCGTTTGTGGCAGTTGAAGATCTGCGAGGCCTTCCATCATGTCGCCGAAGACGGTGCCGACCGCGCAGCCAGAGGTGCGCGTTTTCTTTTGCAGCTTGGCCTCGTGGTTCGTTTCTACGGCGGTGCGGACCACGACAACCTCTAGCTCTTCGTCGTAGTCGATACCGGTGACAACGTCGTCAGCAGCGAGCATGCCCTGATTACGCAGGAATCCCAGCGCAAGATATGTCGGGTAGTCGCCGATGGTCATCGCAGTCACGATTTCGCGGCTGTTCAGATAGATTGTCAGCGGTCGCTCTTCGACCACGCGCAATTCGACAGACGCGCCAGTTTGGTCGGTGCCCGTCACCGCGCGGGTCAGGCGCGGCAGGCCCGGCTGGGGCGCGATGATGTATGGAGTTTCAGTGAGGGTGGCCAATTGTCAATCCTTGGACGCGGGGGTAGGCAGGGCGCGATCCTTCAAAACTAGGCCAAACCCATGACCGCTGCCACCGTGAAATCCGTTTATTGGCAAGGGCTGCGCGATGGTGCGCCCTTTGTGATCGTGGTCTTGCCATTCTCGCTGCTATTCGGTGTTGCCGCGACCGAGGCGGGGCTGACACTGGCGCAGGCAATGGGTTTTACCGTGCTGGTGATCGCGGGGGCCTCGCAGTTCGCGGCCTTACAAATGATGGTGGATCAGGCGGGGATTGCCTTGGTTTTGTTAGCCGCATTGGCAGTGAACCTGCGGATGGCGATGTATTCGGCGGCTTTGGTGCCGCATTTGGGGGCTGCGCCTTTGTGGCAGCGTGCTTTGGTGTCTTATTTATTGTTTGATCAGACCTATTTGGTCAGCGTGAAAGCCTATGATGAACGTCCCAGCCTGACGGTGCGCGAGAGGATTGCGTATTTCTTTGGAGTGGCGACACCTGTTACGCCGGTCTGGTGCGCCATGACGGGCGTTGGTGTGCTGGTCGGGGCCACTATCCCGCCGGCAATGGCACTTGATTTCGCGCTGCCGATCACCTTTCTCGCAATGGTCGCCCCGATGCTGCGCACGATGGCGCATGTGGCTGCGGCGGTGACATCGGTGGTGGTGGCTTTGTTGCTAATTGGATTGCCGTCGGGGTTCGGGCTTTTGATTGCGGCGGGCTGTGCCATGGCTGTCGGTGTCTTGGTAGAGGAGCGGACATGATTTATTCCAGCACAGAGATCTGGGGGATCATCGCGGCGCTGGCGGTTGGCACCTTCGTCATCCGGTTTTCATTTCTCGGATTGATCGGCGATCGACCGATGCCATCCATCGTGCTGCGCTTGTTGCGCTATACCCCGGTCGCTGTGCTGCCGGGGCTGGTGGCCCCTTTGGTGCTATGGCCTGCTGCGACGGGCGGTCAGCCCGACGCCGTGCGATTGATCGCAGCGGTGGTGGCGCTGGCCGTAGGTCTTTGGACCCGTCAGGTGATCTGGGCAATTCTGGCTGGCTTTGGTGCGCTTTATATGGGTCTATTTGTAGCTGGCGTACTGTAGCGACTCAGCGCAGCTGCATTTCGATTTCTGCCAAGGCGAGCGCTTTGTTGTCGGGATCGTTTTCACGCCATTCGCGGGTCATGACGCCGGGCAGCTCGCCAAAAGCATTTGCGAGGGTATTGGGAAAAAATGTTCGCGGCAGGCCGTCAAATCCGGGTAATTGCCGCAGAATTCGCGAAGTCGCGTTAGTGCAGAACGATTGTGCAACCGGGCCGTAAGACAGCGCGAGGTTCAGGGCGCGTTCCGCCACTGCGTCGTTGACCCGTGCGGTTTGACCAAGCACGTAGAACGTCTCTCTTGCGTGGTAGCTGACGTAATACGATTCGACTTCTGGGGTGACGCCGAAAAGAACGTCATTACGTTCCGCGATCGTCGAATGGCGAAAGCTACCGGCGGGGTCGAAGATGATGCGCTGGCTGGGGGCGTCGATGAGCAGGCTGCTATGCGCCCCGCCGCCCGACGACACGTTGCGCATTGTGAACAAAGTCAGCACGCGCGGACCAAGCCCCGCGAATCGCTTTGTGGCGATCATCGCGGGGGGCGATGACGTTTGTGGAGCGGAGCAGGCCGTGGCCGCCGCAAGCGGTAGCCCGAAGACCAGCGCGCGACGTGAGATCATCAGCCGTTGACGAGCGCGAGCAAGATCAAGAAAACAATGATGCCGATGGTGCCGCGCGAGACGAACCAGATAAAACTGTCGAAGGTCTTTTCCTGACCGGTGATGTCCATTTCGCCGTGCTTGTGGTCTGCCATTTGGGTCATCCTTGCTGAACGTGTTGGCCCGTCCTAGCCGATTGCCTTGGGCCTGTCACGCCCCCGTGCGCGGGGTTTGGTGTCGCAGTTGCGGTCAGTGTGCTGATTGTGCGAACCGACTTAGGCCTTACCGCAGTGCATTAATGCAATCAGGGTCGAAGGCAGTGCCTCTGTCGGGTCCAAGGATGGCGAAGACATCGTTGAAGGGTATCGCGGCGCGATAAGGACGTGCGGCCGACAAGGCGTCGAAAGCGTCGGCTTCGGTCACAATGCGCACCTCAGCGCTAAGTTGTTCGGCCGAAAGACCATTCGGGTAGCCTTTTCCATCCAGACGTTCGTGGTGGTTGCAGGCGATTGGGGCGATATCGGCGAAGGCCCTGATCCGCGACAGGATCGTCGATCCTGTCGTGGGATGGGTGCGGATTGCTTTCCATTCGGCGGCGTCCAGTTTTCCGGGTTTGTCCAGGAACTGGTTGCTGACGGCCAATTTGCCCAAATCATGCAGCACCGCGCCGCAGCCAGCGGCGATGCGGCGCGGAATAGCCCAATTGTTCGGCGATGATGTCGGCATATAACGTGACGCGGGCCGAATGGTCGGCGGTAAAGCTGCTTCTGGCATCAAAAACGTCGGAAAATGCCTGCGCAATATCATCGAGGTAACCTTCATCGACATGCGTCGACCGTTGGCCAGACGGTAAGGCAAAGACAGTCGCAGCGAGCGAATCTGAGGTCAAGTCAGCCCAAAAACCGGGATCGACGGCAAGCCGTTCAAAAATGGCAACGAGGCTAGGATCGAACCATGTGCCCGCCCGCTGGCGGATTTCGCGAAGGGCGGCCTTACGGCCACCTTCGGTATGAAAAATGTTGATGACCTGGCTAAGAAGAGCGATTTGGGCGTTCAAAGGAATAGTGTTACCGATCCGCTGTTCGGGCTTGCCGGTTCCATTCCAGTGTTCATCATGGTTGCGAATGCCATCTTGCACTTGGGTGGAAAAGCGCATCTTGGCAGCGATATCGGCACCACGATGGCAGCGCGTCTCAATCAGCTCTTGTGCGATATCCCCAGCGTTTTTCAGGATGTTAACGATCGCCCGAATACGTTCGGACAGGCCGGATTCAAGGCCTGTCTTGGCAAAAACAAAGCGTAGGGCGGCGGTCAGGCTGCCGTCGATTGTCTTGAAATCGCGTTTGAACGTCAGATCATCCGCAAGGTAAAGCGCACAGACTCGCGCGGCGTTGGACGAGCAGCCGAGATCCTTAAGCAGTAACGTGTAATAAAGGTCATCCATGGCCGTCGCGGACAAATCCAACCTGTCGCCAATGCGCGTGCCGATGTAACAGCAGCGTACGCAATGACCGGGGGACTGCCCATCTGTCAGGTCAAGGGCATGTGACAATGGCCCAAGGATATCGGCAAGGCGCAGACCGCTGTAAAGGGCGTCACGCTGTAAAGGGCGTCAGGGGCAAAGGGCGTGGCATGATACATCATGGCGCACCCTGAACCGTCCACACCTTAAGGATGTGTCATACCGTTGATTGATAATACCACGCATTGTTAGTACCCAAGCTACGCTTGGCACGTCCCGTGCGGTGAAGGTAGTTTAGGTGTGCCACTGCTTCGACAATAGCGAGGCCGTAAACCTCTGGCCCGATGGTGCGCTTAAAGAGTGGGGCAAAGCAATCATGGGCGGTTCGTGGTGTGGCGATATGAACCGCGAGCCTGTCGAGGGCGGCGTGATGGTTCTCGATCATCTGCGAGAGGCGTAGGGGTAGCCCCGTGTAAGGCAGTTTGTGGCCGCCAAGAATAAGCTGTTCAGCATGGGCATGAGGTCGAAACCGAGTGCAACTTGCGATCCAGTCGCCGACAGGGTCGGCGTTGGGTTCCGTTGGGTAGACACCCAAGTTCGGACTGATCGAGAGCAGAAGTTGATCGCCGCCAAGGACGACGGCGTCATCACGGGACCAAAAAGTTGCATGCTCTGGTGCGTGACCGTCACCCATGCGGATGTCCCACGTGCGACCGCCCATTTGGATCGTGTCGCCCTCGGCCAAACGGGTAAAGCCCAAAGGCAATGGGTGCACGCAGTCGGCAAAATTGAACGGACGTTCAGATCGGCGGCGGGTCAGGATATCCGCGTCCATCCCGGCGCGTTCCCAAAAGGTGATCTGGGCTGCAGTGGCTGTATCTTGTGCATCTAGCGTCAACATGCGCGCCATCAGCCAAGCAGTGCGCGGCATAAAAAGTTCGGCGCCACGTTCGATGAACCAGCCAGCCAGGCCCACGTGGTCGGGGTGGTGGTGTGTCACGATCAGTCGTTTAACGGGTTTGCCTGCCAGCGGGCCAGACAGAAGATCAGCCCACAGGGCGCGGGTCTTGGCGCTGTCGAAACCAGTGTCGATTACGGTCCAACTGTCGCCATCGTCAATTGCATAGATATTGACGTGGTCCAGCGCCATCGGCAGCGGCAAGCGCATCCACAAGATGCCGGGGGCGACCGTTGTGGCGGTGCCGGGGGCGGGGGGATCGGGAAAGGGTGTTGTGATCTTCATGGGTCCGGGGTGACGGAAATCGAACGCATGGTAAAGGGGCGGTAGGACGGCGTTGTTGCCCGCGGGACGGCAATGCACCCCGCCCACCGTCCTTTCACCCTTGCCTGATGGGGGCTTTGACGGTCTTCGGCGGGTCCTCGCGCCTTTGACCCTTCGCTTTGGATCAAATCTGGTGAGCAGGGACAAGACGCGTCATACCTTCGTCATGTGAGAAAGCCAGCGTCCCGATCAAGGAGGATACATCATGAAAATTGCAATTCTGGGTGGGGATGGTTTTGTCGGGTGGCCGACGACCTTGCACCTGTCTGATCAGGGGCACGAGGTGCATGTGATCGACAACCTCTCTCGTCGGTGGATCGATGCAGAACTAGGAGTGCAGTCGTTGACGCCGATGGATTCAATACAGGAGCGCTGCCGCATCTGGCACGACCTGACGGGGCGGCGCATACATTTTCATCTGTTAGATCTGGCGCAGGAATACGAGCGGTTGAAAGCGTGGCTGGGTGATCACAAGCCGGACGTTGTGATCCATTTTGCCGAACAGCGTGCCGCACCCTATTCGATGAAAACTGACCGCCATAAGGTCTATACCGTCAACAACAACATCAATGCGACGCATAACCTGCTGGCGGCTTTGGTGGAAACAAACATCGATGCTCATGTGATCCACTTGGGAACGATGGGCGTCTATGGCTATTCCAGTGTCGGGGCGGCGATCCCCGAAGGTTATCTGGATGTTACCGTAGAGACGTTGGACGGCAGCAAGGCAGAGCAGGAAATCCTGTATCCGACGAAGCCCGGGTCGGTCTATCACATGACTAAGAGCATGGATCAGATACTGTTCCAGTTTTACGCACAGAACGATGGTTTGCGGATCACCGACCTGCATCAAGGCATCGTTTGGGGCACCCATACGGCGCAGACCCGGCGGCATGATCAACTGATTAACCGGTTCGATTACGATGGCGACTATGGGACGGTGCTGAACCGTTTCTTGATCCAGGCAGCCATCGGCTATCCACTGACAGTGCATGGCACCGGCGGGCAGACACGGGCGTTCATCCATATTCAGGACTCGGTGCGTTGTATCGAACTTGCAATGCTGGATGCACCCAAGGCAGGCGAGCGGGTGCGGATCTTTAACCAGATGACAGAAACGCATCGCGTGCGCGATCTGGCCGCGCTGATCGCGGGGCTGACCGGGGCAGAAGTTTTGAACTTGCCGAACCCGCGCAAGGAGGCCGCAGAAAACGATCTGGTTGTTCGCAACGCGCAGTTTTTGGCGCTGGGCCTGAACCCCACGACGCTCGCTGACGGGCTGCTGGAGGAGGTTGTCGAGGTGGCGCGGAGGTATGCACACCGGATCGACCGCAGCCGGGTGCCCGCAGTGTCCGCATGGACACGTGATCTGGCCGAGAAGGTAGAGCATGATCCAGAGGGCAAGAAGCTCCGCTCTGTCTCATGAGCGGTTGCGCCTATGTGACCCTTGTCACCAACGCGGATTTCGCGCGAGGGGCGGGGGCGTTAGTCCGTTCCCTGCGGTTAAGCGGGACCGGGGCGGATATTGTCGTGATGCATACAGGTGGCGTCACTGACGCTGATCTGGCGCCACTGGTCGCGCGGGGTGCGCGGCTGGTAGCGGTTGATTTGTTGGAAACATCTGACGCCTTCAACTTGGCCCACGACCGGGCAACGCTGCATGGCAAAGTGCCGTTCACGAAGGGCAACAAGCCCGCGTTTCATACGCCGCTGGATAATTTTGCTAAGCTGCGGCTGTGGCAGTTAGACTATGCCCGCGTGGTGTTTCTGGATGCCGATACGCTGGTGCTGCGCAATTGCGACCGCTTGTTCGACTATCCCGAATTCTGCGCCGCGCCTAATGTTTATGAAGGGCTGGGGGATTTCCATCGGATGAATTCTGGCGTGTTCACGGCGCGACCTGACGCGGTAACATTTGATGCGATGATGGCACGGCTGAATGTCCCCGGCGCGTTCTGGCCGCGCACTGACCAAAGCTTTCTACAGGCGTTTTTTCCCGACTGGCATGGTTTGCCAGTCTTCTACAACATGCTGCAATACGTCTGGTTCAACATGCCCGACCTCTGGCGGTGGGAAGATATCCATGTGCTGCACTATCAATACGAAAAGCCGTGGCAGACAGATCACCCACGTGCAGCCCAACTAAGGCCCCTGATCGCCCTGTGGGAGGCCTATGCAGGGGATGGACCCCCGCCACAACTTGCCGATCTGGCGGGGCCTTCGGCGTGAAAATTGCTGTGACAGGGGCGACGGGCATCGTCGGCCATGCCATTGCCGGACATCTGTCACAGCGCGGTCATGCAGTGACGGCACTGGGCCGTAGGCGGGCAGCATTGCCCGGGGTGGCATTCACACAATACGACATGACTAAAGCTTCGCCCGATTTGGAAGGCTTCGACGCGCTGGTCCATGCGGCGTTTTCACACGTGCCGGGACAGTATCGCGGCGGCGAAGGGGACGATCCAGAGGGTTTTTTGCGGATCAACCTTGAAGGAACGCTGCGGTTGTTTGCGAATGCGCGGGACTGTGGTGTGGGGCGAATGCTTTTCCTGTCGTCGCGGGCGGTCTACGATGGTTACCCGGTGGGCACAGTATTGGTCGACGGCATGCCTGCGCGACCCGAAAGTCTTTATGGACGGGTAAAGGCAGAGGTTGAGGATGCACTGGCATCCATGGCGGGTCCGGGGTTGGCGGTAGCAAGTTTACGAGCGACTGGCGTTTACGGCGTTGCGGCCCCCGGGCAGCAGGACAAATGGGCCGATATTTTCGCAGCCGTCGAGCGTGGAGATGTGCTCGCGCCAAGAGTAGGAACCGAAGTCCACGGCGATGATTTGGCAGCTGCGGCGAACTTGCTGTTGCAGGTTGAGGCAGCGACACTTGGGCCTGTGACGTTCAATATCTCGGATATTTTGCTGGATCGGCGCGACCTGTTGGCGACCTATTCAAAGGTCACTGGTCGTGCTGTGTCGTTGCCCACACGGGCTGACGACGGGCTGGTAAGTGTCATGACGTGCAACCGGCTGCGTGCTTTGGGATGGCTGCCGCGGGGGATGGATGGTGTGCGGGATGCTATTATCAATGGCGTAACCCGCACGCACTGATTAACTAACCGGCGTCCTTTGGCGTGGAGAACATCCGGGTTGCTTGGACGGCGCGGTGCCATGCGGCGTATTTTTCGTCTTTCTCTGTGCTGGGCATTCTGGGGGTGAACTGACGGTCACAAGCCCACATCGCGGCAAAACCCGCCTGATCAGGGTATAGGCCTGCGTGGCTGCCAGCGAGCCATGCCGCACCCATTGCGGTCGTTTCACAGCAAGCTGGGCGGTCAACGGGCGTGCCAATAATGTCGGACAGGAATTGCATGGTCCAATCAGAGGCGCTCATACCACCATCAACGCGCAGGACAGCATCATCGGTGGGGGCTTGCCAGTCACGGTGCATCGCTTCCAGTAGGTCGCGGGTCTGATAGCCAACGGATTGCAGCGCTGCACGAGCCAGTTCAGCGGGACCAGTATTGCGCGAAAGGCCGAATATCGCGCCCCTTGCGCTGGCATCCCAATAGGGTGCGCCGAGGCCGGTAAAGGCAGGCACCATGATGACGTCTTGATCGGGGTCAGCGGATTCAGCCAAGGGTTGGGTGTCCGCAGCATCGCGGATCATCTTAAGTCCGTCGCGTAGCCATTGGACGGCGGCACCTGCAATGAAAATAGATCCCTCAAGCGCGTAGGTCGGCTTCCCGTCTAACTGATAGGCGATGGTCGTCAGCAAACGGTTCTGAGAAGTCACTGGCGTGTCGCCGGTGTTCATCAAGGCAAAGCAACCAGTGCCATACGTGCTTTTTAGCATACCGGGTCGAAAGCAAGCCTGACCAATAGTCGCGGCCTGTTGGTCGCCCGCAACGCCCATGATTGGGATCGCCCGGCCAAAAAGGTCGGGGCGGGTGGTGCCAAAATCGGCAGCGCAGTCGCGCACATCTGGCAGCATTGCCATGGGAATGCCAAGCAGGTCGCAGATTTTCGTGCTCCACCGGCCTTTGTGGATGTCATAAAGCAGGGTGCGCGCGGCATTCGTGGCGTCGGTGGCGTGCACAGTCCCCCCGGTCAGTTTCCAGATCAGGTAACTATCGACTGTACCAAAGAGCAGATCGCCGGCCAAAGCCGCGCTGCGTGCGCCTTCGACGTTGTCGAGCAACCATTTGACCTTCGTGCCAGAGAAATAGGGGTCAATGAGCAGCCCGGTTCGGGCGGTGAACATATCGGCGTGACCTCCCGCGCGCAGGTCGTCGCAAATTGCGGCGGTTCGGCGATCCTGCCAAACGATAGCGTTGTGTATCGGCTGGCCGGTCTTTCGGTTCCAAACGACGGTCGTTTCGCGCTGGTTGGTGATGCCGATGGCAGCAATGTCACGCGCGTCGATCCCCGCCTTTTCGATCACGCCGCGACAAGTGCCTGCGGTGGTGGACCAAAGGTCTGATACGTCGTGTTCGACCCAGCCCGAATGAGGGAAATGTTGGGGAAATTCCTCTTGCACGGTGGCGGTCAGTGAGAGGTTTTCGTCGAACAGGATCGCCCGGCTGGACGTTGTCCCCTGATCAATCGCCAAAATATATGTCATGGTCTTTCCCCTGCCTGCGGGCACAAAAAAGCCGGGGCGCAACTGATGCGCCCCGGCTAAGGTCAAGGACTTACTGGTTCCAGGAGGAAACGAGTTCGTCGTAGCCGATAGTCTTCGGCTCTTCGTCCTCGTTTTCCAGCTTGGGCTTAGGTGCGCCCGGCTGTTCTTCCAACCAATAGGACGCGTCCTGCGGCTCGTTCAGCACTGGGCCGAGATCGCCCTGAATGCCCGCACGTTCCAGACGTTCCATTACGCTTTCCATGTCAGCACACAACTGATCCAGCGCTTCTTGGGATGTCTTCGCACCGGACATTGCGTCGCCGATGTTCTGCCACCACAGCTGCGCCAGCTTGGGATAGTCAGGCACGTTGGTGCCGGTTGGCGACCACTGTGTCCGCGCAGGAGAGCGATAGAATTCCACCAGACCGCCGAGCTTGTTAGCACGTTCGGTGAAGTGGTCAGAGTTGACGGTGGATTCGCGGATGAAGGTCAGGCCCACATCGGATTTTTTCACATCGACAGTCAGCGAGGTGACGAACTGCGCATAGAGCCATGCGGCTTTTGCGCGGTCTTCCGGAGTGGATTTCATCAGCGTCCAAGAACCCACGTCCTGATAGCCGACCTTCATGCCCTCTTCCCAGTATGCGCCGTGCGGGCTGGGGGCCATGCGCCACTTTGGCGTGCCGTCTTCGTTCATCACGGGCAGATCAGGTGTCACAGTTGCCGCAGTGAATGCGGTGTACCAGAACATCTGCTGTGCAATGTTGCCCTGACCGGGGACCGGGCCGGCCTCCGAGAAGGTCATGCCAGCGGCCGAGGGGGGCGAGTACTTCTGCAGCCAGTCGATGGCCTTGTCCACGGCATAGACGGCAGCCGGAGAGTTGGTTGCACCGCCGCGTGTGACGCAAGCGCCGGTGGGCTGAGAGTTCTCGTTGACGCGGATACCCCATTCGTCGACCGGCAGGCCGTTGGGTTCACCCTTGTCTCCCATGCCAGCCATGGACATCCACGCGTCGGTGTAACGCCAGCCAAGGCTGGGGTCTTTTTTGCCGTAGTCCATGTTGCCAAAGACGTCGCCATCGACACCCATGCGCGACAGATCGCGACCGGTGAAGAATTCAGCGATATCTTCATACGCGGACCAGTTCACTGGAACGCCCAGATCATAGCCATACTTTTCTTTAAAGTCGGCTTTGTTCTGCTCGTCGTTGAACCAATCGTACCGGAACCAGTACAAGTTCGCGAACTGCTGGGTCGGCAGCTGATACAGCTTACCATCCGGCGCGGTCGTGAACTCTGTTCCGATAAAGTCATCGACGTTGAGCGTGGGCGATGTGACGTCAGCGCCTTCGTTTGCCATCCAGTCCGTCAGGTTACGGACCTGCTGATAGCGCCAGTGCGTGCCGATCAGGTCAGAGTCGTTGACGTAGGCGTCATAGATGTTCTCGCCGGACTGCATTTGCGTTTGCAGCTTTTCGACAACGTCACCTTCGCCGATCAGGTCATGGGTGACCTTGATGCCTGTGATCGCGGTGAAGGCGGGCGCCAGCACTTGGGATTCGTATTCATGCGTCGTGATCGTTTCGGATACGACGTTGATTTCCATGCCTTGGAACGGCTGGGCCGCATCGACGAACCACTGCATCTCGGCTTCCTGATCCGCACGGGACAGGGTCGAGACGTCGCCAATCTCGGCGTCAAGGAACGACGTGGCAGCTGCCATATCGGCCCACGCCGGTTGAGTCATGGCAAGTGCCAGCCCCAGCGCCGTGGAAGATTTCAAGAGAACGTTCATTATAGGTTTCCTCCCTTTAAGGTTGAACGTAGACGATCCGGTCCGATGGTTTGGACCGGGTTTTGACGTGCCCTAGACCCAGCGGAACACCGCAGCGGCATAGACCAGACAGACGATCAGCGCGAAAGGCTGTGGGCCAAGACCCAAACCCAGCCACGCCAGATTGATAAAAGCGGACCCCAGCAGCGTGATGAAAAGACGATCACCGCGCGTGGTTTCGATCCGCAGGACGCCTTTGCGGGGCACCTCTGGAAACTTGATCGCCAATGCTGTGAAGGTCAGCAGCAGTGCGGCAATGATCACAAAGAATACGGCTGTGGGCCAAGTCCATGCCATCCAGTCAAGCATTATAGAATCCTTTTAAAGCGCGCATCACACCCGCCCTAGGGCAAAGCCCTTGGCGATGTAGTTGCGTACGAAATAGATGACCAAGGCCCCCGGCACGATCGTCAGAACACCGGCGGCAGCAAGGACACCCCAGTCGACACCTGCGGCACCGACGGTGCGGGTCATGGTTGCTGCGATGGGCTTCGCGTCGACGCTGGTAAGTGTGCGTGAAAGCAGCAGTTCCACCCAAGAGAACATGAAGCAAAAGAAAGCTGCGACGCCGATGCCCGATGCGATCAGGGGCGTGAAGATCTTCACGAAGAACGCGGGGAAGGAGTAGCCGTCGATATAGGCGGTTTCGTCGATCTCTTTGGGGACGCCGCGCATGAAGCCCTCTAGGATCCAGACGGCTAACGGCACATTGAACAAGCAGTGGGCTAAGGCCACCGCGATATGCGTGTCGAAAAGGCCGATGCTGGAATACAGCTGAAAGAACGGCAGGGCGAAAACAGCAGGTGGCGCCATGCGGTTGGTCAAAAGCCAGAAGAACAGGTGCTTATCGCCCATGAATGTATAGCGGCTGAACGCATAGGCTGCGGGCAGGGCCACCGCGAGGCTGATCGCGGTATTCATCACGACGTAGATCAACGAATTGACGTAGCCCATGTACCAGCTGGGGTCGGTCAGAATAGTCGCGTAATTTTCGAACGTTAGGTTGCGAGGCCAAAGACTGAAGGCGCCAAGGATTTCGCTGTTGGTCTTTAAGCTCATATTGATGAGCCAGTAGATCGGTAGCATCAGGAACAGCAGATAAAGACCCATCACCACCGCTCCGCCAGAAGGGCGCATACGCTTTGATGTGGTGCGGGGCTTTTGGATCGTCATCTCGCGGGTGTTGAGGACGACTTCGGGAATTGCGGTATCGGTCATTTATTTGCCATCCCTTTTGTCGAGCGTCGTCATTACAGTGTAAAAGACCCAAGAAATCGCCATGATTACGAGGAAATACATCAGGCTGAATGCGGCGGCTGGTCCAAGGTCGAATTGTCCTAGTGCCATCTTTACAAGGTCGATGGACAGGAAGGTTGTGGCATTTCCGGGGCCACCGCCTGTCAGAACGAACGGTTCCGTATAGATCATGAAGCTGTCCATAAAGCGCAGCAAGATCGCGATCATCAGCACACCGGCCATTTTTGGTAGTTCGATAAACCGGAAGACGGCCCAGCGGCTGGCTTGGTCGATCTTTGCCGCCTGATAATAGGCATCAGGGATGGATCGCAGGCCGGCATAGGCCAGCAGAGCAATCAATGAGGTCCAGTGCCAAACGTCCATGACAATCACGGTGATCCAAGCATGGAGTGTGTTTTGGGTATAATTGTAGTCGATTCCAAGCGCGTCAAGCGTGTAGCCCAAAAGGCCGATATCGACGCGACCGAAGATTTGCCAAATCGTTCCTACAACGTTCCACGGGATCAGCAGGGGCAGGGACATCACAACAAGGCAGAACGAGGACCAAAACCCTTTTTTCGGCATGTTCAGCGCGACGAAAATACCCAGCGGCACCTCTATCGCGAGGATAATGGCCGAAAACATCAGCTGACGTCCCAACGCATTCCACATCCGGTCTGAATGCAGCATGTCGTCGAACCATGCGAGGCCGGCCCAGAAGAACTGGTTGTTCCCGAATGTGTCCTGCACGGAGTAGTTGACGACGGTCATCAGTGGGATGACGGCAGAAAAGGCGACGAGGATCAGAACAGGCAGGACAAGGAACCATGCCTTTTGATTGACTGTCTTGTTCATGCGGCGGTCCCCCGTGGCGTAATGCGCCAGTCGTCGGCGTAGACGTTGACACCACCTGACGCGAAGGTGATGCGGTCGGTGTCGGCAGGGATCGCCTCGCCTTCGCCGGCTACAGCGTTGATCTGTGTACCTGCGACATCAAGGCGAACGATCTTGTGGCGACCCACATCCTCGACCCTTGTCACTTTGGCGGGGATGCCGCCGCCGCCTGAAGACAGGCGGATGAATTCCGGGCGCACGCCCAATTGTGTCTTGCCGGTCGCGGCATAATTTCCGTCAAGCTGCACAGTCGCGTCGCCGACGCGTGCGGTGTTGCCGTCAATCTGTGCGTCGAACAGGTTCATCCCCGGCGAGCCAATGAAATAACCGACAAAGGTATGCGCAGGACGCTCGAACAATTCTTGTGGTGTGCCGATCTGGACAACGCGACCGTCGTACATGACGACGACTTTGTCTGCGAAGGTCAGCGCCTCTGTCTGGTCATGGGTTACATAGATCATGGTGTGGCCGAAGTCCTGATGCAGCTTTTTCAGCTGCGTCCGAAGTTCCCATTTCATATGCGGGTCGATCACGGTCAGGGGTTCGTCGAACAGCAGCGCGTTAACGTCTTCGCGGACCATTCCACGGCCAAGGCTGATCTTTTGTTTAGCGTCTGCCGTCAGGCCGCGGGCCTTATGGTCAAGCTGCGCTTCCATGTCGATCATCGCGGCGACCTTCTGGACGCGCCGCTTGATCTCTGCCGTGTCCATGCGCCGGTTCTTTAGCGGAAAGGCGAGGTTTTCGCGCACCGACATGGTGTCGTAGACGACGGGAAACTGAAACACCTGCGCGATGTTGCGATCGGCTGTGGGTGCAGTCGTGACATCCTTGCCATCAAACAGGACACGGCCCTGTGACGGGATCAACAGGCCTGAAATGATATTCAGCAAAGTGGATTTACCACAGCCAGAAGAGCCGAGAAGGGCATAGGCCTCTCCGTCCACCCAGTCATGGTTGAGTTCCTTTAGCGCAAAATCATCCTCTTTCTGCGGGTTGGGCAGATAGGAGTGCGCTAGGTTGTCGAGGGTAATTTTGGCCATATTACGCGGCCTCCGCATAGGGGGCCGAGGCGACGAGGTCGCCGCTTTCCGCGAAAAGATAGATGCGCGACGGGTCAAGGTAGACCGGCAACGACTGACCCGGTTTTAGGTCTCGAATGCCGTGGATCAGGCCAACCCAGCGGGCGTTATTGTGGGCAAGGTGAACGAATGTCTCAGAGCCGGTAATTTCCATGACGCTTAGGGTCGTTTCGAAGCGGATTTTGGCCTCGCCGGGTTCCAGTGTCAGGTGGTTCGGTCTGAAGCCCAGCATATAATGTCCATCAGCCACACCAACACCCACGGCGGGCATTGTTTCATCCTGACCAAAGTGCATCAGGTCGCCGCGCTTTTCGACGAGGAGAAAATTCATTGGCGGATCAGAAAAGACGCGGGCGGTCGTGGCGTCCTTTGGGTTGCGGTAGACCTGCGCCGTGGGCCCAAACTGCGTGACGCGGCCTTCCCACAAAGTGGCGCAATTGCCGCCAAGCAGCAGTGCTTCTTCGGGTTCGGTGGTGGCATAAACGAAGATAGAGCCGGATTCCGCAAAGATGCGTGGGATTTCGGCGCGGAGTTCTTCGCGTAGTTTATAGTCGAGGTTCGCAAGCGGTTCATCCAGCAAAACAAGGCCTGCATTTTTGACCAAGGCGCGGGCGAGGGCGCAACGCTGTTGTTGACCGCCCGACAGTTCCGGAGGCTTACGATCAAGCATCGGCGTTAATTGCATCAACGCTGCAGTGTCGCGGACGCGGCGGTCAATCTCTTTCTTGTCGAGACCCAACAGCTTCATCGGGGACGCGATGTTGTCGTATACGGTCATCGCCGGGTAGTTGATGAATTGCTGGTAGACCATTGCAATCTTGCGGTCCTGTACGCGCTGGCCTGTGACGTCATCGCCGTTCCAGCGGATACGGCCCTTGGTCGGCGCATCAAGACCCGCCATCAGCCGCATCAGCGTTGTCTTGCCGGACGAAGTTGGCCCTAGCAGGACGTTCATAGTGCCATTTTCGAGCGTCAGGGTCGTTGGATGGATGAAAGTCTGTGCGCCAACGACATAGCTGACGCGGTCAAGTTCCAGTGTCATGCGATGTCCTTTAGGTGCGGGCGGCGTTCGGTCATGTAGGCGTCCAATGCTGCGGCGTCGGTCTGGCGCAAGCCAAGCTTGGTGCGCCGCCACAGGATGTCCTCGGCGGTGCGGGCAAATTCATGGGTCATCAGCCAGTCGACTTCGGTTGCCGTCAGGGTCGCACCAAAGTCCTGTCCCAGGTCAGCTGCAGATTTTGCGTCTGCCAAGATCAGTTTGGCGTCGGTGCCATAGGCGCGGATCAGGCGGCGCGCCCAGCGTTCATCGAGGAACGGGTAGGTGGTCGAAAGGTCGTTAATTAGTTTTTCAACATCGCCAACCGGGAAATCCCCACCCGGGATTGCAACGCCTGCGGTCCACGGACCTTTGGTCACATCAAGGCGCTTGCCTATCTTATCCAACGCGCTTTCGGCCAAGCGGCGATAAGTCGTTATCTTTCCGCCAAAGATGTTGAGTGCCGGGGCACCGGCACTATCGTCCAGTTTCAGCGTATAGTCGCGGGTGGCTGCAGTAGCGGAACTTGCGCCGTCGTCAAAAAGCGGACGGACGCCGGAATAGGTCCAGACGATGTCGTCAACGCTAATTGGTTCTTTCAGGTAGGCATTCACGAAGTCGATCATATACGATTGTTCTTCGGGGGTGCAGACCGGCTTGGCGGACAAATCTTCATGTTCCTGATCGGTTGTGCCGATCAGGGTGAAGTCCGTCTCGTAAGGGATCGCGAACATAATACGCCCGTCGGTGCCTTGGAAGAAGTAGCACTTGTCGTGATCGAACAGACGCTTGGTGACGATATGGCTACCGCGCACAAGGCGGACGTCGTCATGACTGTTGGACCCGATTTGCTGGCGCAGAATTTGCCCGACCCAAGGGCCACCGGCATTCACGACCATGCGGGCCCGGACGGTGCGTTGTGTACCGGTTTCAACATCCTGAAGCGTCACAATCCAGATGCCGCCCTCTGTTTTGGCGGATACCACCTTTGTGCGGGTCAAAATGGTTGCGCCGCGCGCCTCGGCGTCACGAGCGTTCAGGGCGACGAGGCGTGAATCCTCGACCCAGCAATCGCTGTATTCATAAGCTTTCTTGAAGTCGTCAATCAGCGGCGCGCCTTCTGGCCCATTCGTCAGATCAAGAGTTTTAGTGCCGGGCAGAATTTTACGGCCGCCAAGGTTATCATACATCAGCAGGCCAAGTCGGATCAGCCACGCAGGGCGACGCCCCTTCATCCACGGCATCACGGTCGACATCAGTTTAGAGGTGGGGGTGTCCCCCTCGAACCGCATGTCCTTGTGGTACGGCAGCACAAAGCGCATTGGCCAGCTAATGTGGGGCATGGCGCGCAACAGCGTCTCACGCTCTATCAAGGCTTCGCGCACCAGACGAAATTCGAAGTACTCCAGATAGCGCAAGCCGCCATGGAACAGTTTGGTTGACGCAGATGAGGTCGCGGAGGCGAGGTCTGACATTTCTGCCAGCGTAACGGAAAGGCCCCGGCCGACAGCGTCACGCGCAATGCCGCAGCCATTGATGCCGCCACCAATGACCAGAAGGTCGCAGATATCTGCGTTGTCACTCACGTTGGATCCTCCCAAACCCTCTTGGCCACAGTCTTACAAACCTGTACCAAAAAGAAAACCTATTTTTTCGCTTTTCTTCGTTTTGCGCGCTTTTGTCAAATTTGACCGTAGTGCAGGGCTTAAAATACCTTGCGATTGCGCAACCAGCACGCGAATATCCGTATATTGTGTGAAATCGCGCATCTGCGAACATGCAGAGCGACAAGCGCAGATCGAATCTTGGTTCACGCGGTCTTTGTCAGACCCTTGCATACGGATACCGCCCCATGTCGCAAACCATCCGATTCCCCGAAATCCTCGATATCGCACGGCGCGATGGCAAGGTGACTGTCGAGTATCTGGCGGAACACTTGGGCGTCACCTTACAGACTATTCGCCGGGATTTGAGCGAGCTGGCAGACGCAGGCAAGTTGGAGCGGGTACATGGCGGGGCCGTGCTGCCGTCCGGCACGGTCAATATCGCCTACGAGGAACGTCGACGGCTGAATGCAGAGAACAAGACGGCCATGGCCAAGGCTTGTGCGGCGATGATTCCGCAGGATTGCGCGATCTTTTTAAACATCGGCACCAGCACAGAGGCAGTGGCGAACGAATTACTTCACCATCGCAACCTGATGGTTGTGACGAACAACATGAATGTCGCTAATATCCTCACGCGAAATCCGGACTGCGAGGTGATTGTCACCGGCGGGTCGTTGCGCCAGTCCGACGGCGGCTTAACCGGCGACATCACGACCCACGCCATCCGGCAGTTCAAGTTTGACATCGGCGTTATCGGCTGTTCAGCGATTGATGGCGACGGCGACATCCTTGATTTCGACTTGCGCGAGGTCGGCGTCAGCCAGACGATCCTGCACCAGTCCCGCCGCACGATGTTGATCGCGGATCATACCAAGTTCAAGCGCACGGCCCCGGCACGGATCGGATCACTGGCCAAGATTGACACATTCTTTACCGATGCCCCGCTGTCATCCGCGCTGCAGGCATCCTGCAAGGCTTGGAAGACCGATGTTCAGGTTAGCCACGTAGATGCTTCCACCGACTGACCAAACTTTCGTATTGATCGGTCGGTGGCGAGCGCTTTAAGCCAATTCACTTTCGCGGACCGGGCCGGGGTGCAGGCAGGCAACCTTGTGATCGCCGCCTTCGGGTTCTGGAATGATCTCTGCGCAATTCGTAGTCGCGCGCGCGCACCGGGTGCGAAACACGCATCCAGAGGGCGGGTTCATCGGGGACGGAATATCGTCGGTCAGTGGAATGATCTTTTTCTGCCGCTCAATCACCGGGTCCGGCACTGGTACCGCAGACAAAAGTGCCTGCGTGTAAGGGTGCTGGGGCGCAGCGTAAAGTTCGCGGCGCGGTGCCTTTTCCATGATACGACCCAAATAAAGGACCATGACGTCATGAGAGATGTTCTTTACCACGCTCAGGTCGTGGGCGATGAAGATCATTGCAAGCCCAAGATCGCGTTGCAGTTCCTTCAATAGATCCACGACTTGCGCTTGGATGGATACGTCCAATGCGGACACAGGCTCGTCACAGATGAGCAGCTTAGGTTCGACAATCAGCGCACGGGCGATGCCGATACGCTGGCATTGTCCGCCCGAGAATTCGTGAGGGTAGCGGTTGATCATCTGCGGCAGCAGACCGACGCGTTCCATCATCTGTGCAACACGGCGGCGACGTTCCTCGGCGGATACGTCACTGCGGTGAGTGCGCAGGGGCTCCGCGATAATCTGGCCGACAGTCATGCGAGGGTTCAGGGACGCAAGGGGATCCTGAAATACCATCTGGATTTCGGACCGGTAGGGTTTCATTTTGCGGGGAGACAAGGATAGCAGGTCGGTTTTGCCCTGCCACATGACGGTGCCTGTAGCGGGGACCATCTGAATCAGGCCACGGGCGAGGGTTGATTTGCCGCAGCCTGATTCACCGACCACACCAAGGGTCTGACCGGCCTCGACGTCAAAGCTGACGCCTTTGACGGCGCGCAGCAGGCGGGGTGTCGTCCAAGGCATGTCCCCAGCGCGGATGATAGGAAAGGTGACGCTTAAGTCGCGGACGGAAAGAAGCGGTCTCATGGTGCTACCTTTTCGATAGGACGGCGGCAGGCGCGGGCGCGGTTGGCGGCGAAGGGTTCCAGCGGCGGCATGACAAGGCAATCCTCGCCGGCAAAGTCGCAGCGCGGGTGAAAGGGGCATCCCTTAGGTGGGTCGGCCATGTTTGGTGGGTTGCCCGGAATTGCTTTCATGATCGCGTCTTCGTCGTCGACGCGTGGAACGGCGGCCAATAGCCCACGCGTGTAGGGATGGGTCGGCTGCGCGAACAGGGGGTCGGTTGGGCCTTCCTCCATCACGCGACCACCGTACATAACCAAGACGCGCTCGCAGAAGCCTGCAACGACGCCAAGATCATGGGTGATCAGAATCGTGGCCATGCCGAATTCGCGTTGCAGGTCGTTCAGCAGGTCCATGATCTGCGCTTGCACAGTCACGTCCAGCGCCGTCGTCGGTTCGTCCGCGATCAGCAGGTCGGGGCGGCAAAGCAGCGACATAGCGATCATAACGCGCTGCCTCATTCCGCCTGAAAATTCGTGGGGATAAAGGCGGATACGTTCCTTTGCGGCGGGAATCTTGACCGCATCCAGCATGCGGGTGCATTCGGCCAGCGCGTCGGTTTTCGACATGCCTTTATGCAATGTCAGTACCTCTGCCATTTGATCAGAGATGCGCATGTAGGGGTTCAGCGAGGTCATCGGATCCTGAAAGATCATGGCGATCCGTTCGGCACGCAGCTTGTTCAGGGTTTTCGGCTTGGCACCTAGAATTTCCTGCCCGTCGAAGGTGACAGAGCCAGAGGTACGCCCGTTCGGGGCCAGCAGGCCCATGATCGAAAAAGCGGTCTGGGACTTGCCCGATCCGCTTTCGCCTACGATGCCCAGCGTCTGACCCTGATCGATGGACAGGGAAAGGTTGTTAACGGCGTGAACCGGGCCATCCTCGCTGTCGAAGGTGACAGAGAGGTCCTTGATTTGCAGAAGTGACATCAGCGATCCTTGGGGTCGAGTGCGTCGCGCAGGCCGTCGCCGACGAAGAAGAAGCCGAACAAAGTCAGGCAGAAGAACAGCAGCGGAAAGCCTAGCTGCCATGTTGTACCGTAAGCAATCGTACCGGCACCTTCAGAGATGAGGGCACCAAGAGATGTCATCGGTTCTTGCACGCCAAGGCCGAGGAACGAAATAAAGCTTTCGGTCAGGATCATCAGGGGCACTAACAGCGTCGCATAAACGGCGATGACGCCTGCGAGGTTCGGCACGATGTGGCGCAAGATGATCAGGGGGGCGGACACACCGGTGGCGCGTGCGGCCTCTACGTATTCGCGGCCCTTCAGCGACAAGGTCTGACCACGAACGATGCGCGACATTTCCATCCAAGAGATCAGGCCGATGCCGACAAAGAGGATGGTGATGGATCTTCCGTACATGACCAGCAAAAGGATCAGCACGAACATGTATGGCACGGCCATCAGGATATCGACCGTGCGCATCATGATGCCATCAATGCGGCCGCCGAAATAACCAGCAGTGGCCCCATAAAGGGTGCCAACGACGCAGGCAATGATCGCGCCAATGACGCCGACGGCAAGACTGATTTGCGTACCCTGCACCGTGCGTGCGAAAAGATCGCGCCCAAGATCATCGGTGCCAAAATAATGGCCATTCGCGAAGGATGGGCCGCCGAGTTCAGCAATTTGACCCATGACATTGTAGTCTAATTCTTCGTTGGACCATTGCGCAGCCCAGCCGCCAAAAATTGCAAAGGCGGCGACGGCAATAAGAATGAACAGGCCCATCATCGCGGCCTTGTTGCGCCAAAACCGGCGGCGGGCGTCGGCCCATGGGGACCGACCCTTGGCCACAGCCTTGGTCGCGACGCTGTTTTCTGTAGTGGCAACCATGTCAGTACCGGATCTTGGGGTCGATCCATCCGTAAAGGATGTCGACGACGAGGGTGAAGAAAATGGTCAGCGCACCGACGAGGATCGTCACACCCATCATCACGGCGTAGTCGCGGTTCAGTGCGCTGTCGACGAAAGCCTTACCGATACCGCCCGTCGAGAAATAGATGTCCACGACAACAGAGCCGGTGATCATCGCGACGAACGCTGGGCCGAGGTATGAAATGACGGGCAGCAGCGCCGGTTTCAGCGCGTGGCGCAGGATTACGCGGCGTTCCGGCAAACCCTTGGCGCGGGCGGTGCGAATGTGGTTGGAGGTCAGAACCTCTAGCATCGACGACCGAGTGATCCGTGCGATCGATGCCATAAAGGACGTCGATAAGGCGATAACTGGCATGATCCAGTACTCTGGCCCTTGCCAGCCGCCACCGGGCAGCACGCCCAGCCATAGCGTGAAGATCAGCACAAGGATTGGAGCCATCACGAAGTTCGGAAGTACCTGTGCGCCGATCGAAACGCCGACGGCGATGTAGTCCAGCAGACTATTATGACGGATCGCAGCAGCGACGCCCAGCGAGACTCCGAAAATGACGGCCACAGCAAACGAAATCAGGCCATAGGTTAACGTGATTGGAAACCCTTGCGCGATGATCTGGTTCACTGTGCGGTCCTTATAGACAAAGCTGGGACCGAAATCGAAATGGGCAACGATGCCCCAGACGTAGGTGGTAATCTGCCGCCACAAGGGCTGATCCAACCCGTACTTGGCGTTCAGGTTTGCCAGCACCTGTGGTGGCAGTTCACGTTCAGCCGTGAAGGGGCCGCCGGGGGCGGAATGCATCAGCAGGAACGAGATGACGATCAACAAAAGAAGTGTTGGTATCGCGATCGCGAGGCGCTTGAGAATAAAAGTGAACAAAGTCCGGAGCTCCGGGCGTGAGGGACATGGGTGCGCGCAGGGCGGCTAGGGGCGGGCAACTATGCGCTGCCCGCCCCAACGTCTAGTGCCTACTCGGCGACGCGGTACATGTCCTTGCCATACCACGTGTTGTTAACGTTGTTCTGGGGCAAACCCTTGATGTCGGCCGCAATCATGTCGACGTTCGCGTAGTGATACAGCGGGATGATCGGCATTTCTTCGGTCAGGATCGTCTCTGCCTGCTGATACAGGGGCTGCGGGTCGGCGGCTGTTTTCGAATCAGCCATGACCTTGTCGTAGGCGTCGTTGAAGAATTCGCCGTTGTTGTGGCCCGAGTACGAGGTCATCAGGTCGAGGTATGTCGATGCCTCGTTATAGTCGCCACACCACGCATAGCGCGCCATGTCGAAATCCTGATTCTGCATCCGGTCCGTGTGGATTTTCCACTCGTAGTTGTCTAATACGATGTTCACGCCGATGGCCTTCAGCATTTGCGACGCCGCAATTGCGATCTTTTTATGATCGTCCGACGTGTTGTATTGCAGGCGCAATTCCAGCGGTTTGTCAGGGCCGTAACCGGCTTCGATCATCAGTTTTTTGGCCTTTTCGATACGCTGGGCCTGATCCATCTCATCCGCCCATTCGGACTGGGGACGCTCGAAGTCGGCGATGGCCCAATGGGTCCAGTTGTAGGCCGCTTTCTGGCCACCTTGCAGGATGCGGTCGACGATAACGTCGCGGTCGATGGCATAGGCCAGCGCCTGACGCACGCGCACGTCCTTCAGGGCCTCCGGGCCCTTTTCGCCAACGTTCAGCATGTAGATATAAGAACAGTTGTATGGGGTCGAAGTTGCCTGGTCGGGATATTCTTCTTTCAAGCGCGGATACTGCCCTGCGGGAATGTCAACGCGGTCAAGTTCGCCAGCCAGATACCGGGTCAGTGCCTGATTGCCATCGTTGATGGTCAGCGCGGTCAGCTGAGTCATCACTGTGTTTGTGGAAGCCCAATAGGTGTCGTTCTTTTCCATCACGACGCGTTCGCCCAGCTGATGCTCGGTCAGGGTATAAGCGCCGTTACCAACCAGCGTGCCCGCTTGGGTCCAGTTATCGCCGTTCGCCTCAATTGTTTTTTGTGGCACTGGAAAGGTCGAGGCGTGGACCAGCATTTGCGGGAAATAGGGCAGGGGGGTGGTGATCTTCACTTCCAGCGTGTGATCGTCCAAGGCTGTAATGCCCAGTTGGTCGGTCGGCATGTCGCCTGCCACCACGGCAGAGGCGTTTTCGACCTGCATCAGCTCCATGTACCATGCGTATTCAGACGCGGTCGCCGGATCGGCCAGACGGCGCCACGCATAGACGAAGTCGTTGGCGGTCACATGGTCACCGTTTGACCATTTAGCCGTGTCGCGCAGGTTGAAGGTATAGGTCAGTCCATCGTCGGACACAGTGTGGTCGATGGCGACACCCGGTATCAGTTCGCCGTTGCCGTCTTCGTTATAGAGGCCTTCAAAGAGGTTACGCAGCACGTCAGAGCCTTCGACGTCGGTATTGATCTGCGGGTCCATCGATTTGATAGCATCGAGCAACCAGAAGGTATAGGTCTGGTCGTCCGCAAGCGTGACACCGTCCGGTACGGCCGCGGCGTGGGCCTGAAAGGCAAGGCTGATGGCAATGGCGGATGTCGCAAGTAGTTTCTTCATCTTCATGTTACGTCTCCCGGTTGTTGAAGGGTCTTGTTTTTGTAGCCGCAAGTTGCGCTGCGGGATTTGAACCGACTGCTGCTTGAATGTGCAATGCCTTACTTCGCGGCAAATCCCGGTAACAAAGGGTTACTCATGTGCAAATGGTAGGCTTTTGGTGTGGGCGAACAAGGGACGTTGCCAAAAAGTTCCCAAATGTAGGGGGATGCTAAGTATTGGTGTCCATTCCAAAAGACTCCGCAGGAAAAACTGCGCGACCTACTGCAATTGGCTGCTGTAGCGGGCCGTCAAAGCGGCTGACCCTTAGGGGAGTTTTGGTGGAGACGATCGGGATCGAACCGACGACCTCGTCGTTGCGAACGACGCGCTCTCCCAACTGAGCTACGTCCCCACTCTGCGATATTAGATGGCGCGGGGTGTAGCCCCTGTCAAGATTTGCGGCGTGGCCAGCGCGTCACTGATATAAGTAATTGCGAGTGTTGCGGAACGCCCCGGCCTCGGTCACGTTAAACTTTGAATCATGAAGGAGACGATGATGGAAACCTTTCTGCAAGTGGTCACCTGGGGCGCAGTGACGCTGCTTGCCCTAATCGGTTTGGTCGCAGGAGTGATCGCGGGCGTCGTTACGGGCGGCAACAAGCTGGCCTATATCGTCGCGGGCGTGCTAGGGGCGATTGCGCTGCCCTTCGTGTTGGCCGCATTAGGCCTGACAGCCGCTATCGGCGCTGGCCTGCTGGCGATCCTTGTTATCGGCGTGATCGGGGCCGTTCTACTGGTCGTTCTGATCAAAGTTCTGTCGGGGGGATCAAACGACCAGACCCGCTAAAATGCCGCGCTGGGCCTTTAGGGCCTAGCGCTTTTTCGCACCATAGCGTGACTTGCCACCACGCATGCCGCCACGACCGCCGGTCGAGCGGCCAGACGCTTTCGCGCTATCCTCTACCGCCTTATCAACTGCCTGCTGGCGGGCCAGCGGGTCGTCGGCAATGGCAAGCTCTACCGCTTCCAACCGCTTGAGTTCGTCACGCAATCTGGCAGCTTCTTCGAATTCCAGGTTCTCGGCGGCTTTGCGCATGTCGGTGCGCAGACCCTCCAGTACCGCTTTCATATTGGACCCTTGGCGTTCGACCTTCGCAGTCACGCGGTTCATGTCCACGTCGCCCTTGTACAGGCCCGCAAGGATATCTTCGACATTCTTCTTCACGGTCGTCGGCGTGATGCCGTGTTCGACGTTGTAGGCCGTTTGTCGGGCGCGGCGGCGTTCAGTTTCCTTCATTGCCCGTTCCATCGACCCAGTGATCCGGTCGGCGTACATAATAACGCGACCTTCCGAGTTTCTAGCTGCGCGACCGATGGTCTGAACAAGCGACGTTTCCGAACGCAGGAAACCTTCTTTGTCGGCGTCTAGAATAGCCACCAAACCGCATTCAGGGATATCCAGACCTTCGCGCAAAAGGTTGATCCCGATCAGGACGTCGAAGGCACCAAGACGCAGATCACGCAGGATTTCGATGCGTTCAATCGTGTCGATGTCAGAATGCATATAGCGGACGCGGATGCCCTGCTCGTGCATGTATTCGGTCAGGTCTTCTGCCATGCGCTTGGTCAGGGTTGTACATAACGTGCGGTAGCCTGCGGCACTGACCTTTCGGACTTCGTCTAGCAGGTCATCGACCTGCATCTCGACGGGTCTGATTTCAATCTTAGGGTCGATAAGGCCGGTCGGGCGGATGATCTGTTCAGTAAAAACGCCGCCCGTTTGCTCCAGCTCCCAGGCCGCAGGGGTGGCGCTGACGAAGACGGATTGCGGACGCATCGCATCCCACTCCTCGAACTTCAGTGGGCGGTTATCCATACAGGACGGCAGGCGGAATCCATGTTCAGCCAGCGTCATTTTGCGCCTAAAGTCACCCTTATACATACCACCGATCTGCGGCACGCTGACGTGGGATTCATCGGCAAAAACGATGGCGTTGTCAGGGATGAATTCGAACAGCGTGGGGGGCGGTTCGCCGGGGGCGCGGCCTGTCAGATAGCGGGAATAGTTTTCGATTCCGTTGCAGACGCCGGTCGCCTCTAGCATTTCCAGATCGAAGTTGGTCCGCTGCTCCAACCGTTGAGCTTCGAGCAGCTTCCCCTCGTTCACCAGTTGGTCCAGCCGCATGCGCAGCTCTTTTTTGATGCCGATGACGGCCTGCTGCATCGTCGGTTTGGGCGTGACGTAATGGCTATTGGCGTAGACGCGGATCTTTGGGAACGTGCCGGTCTTTTCGCCCGTCAGCGGATCGAATTCGGTGATCGCCTCTAGCTCTTCGCCGAAGAATGACAGACGCCATCCGCGGTCATCCAAGTGGGCTGGCCAGATTTCAAGCGAATCGCCGCGCACGCGAAAGCAGCCGCGCTGGAACGCGGTATCGTTACGTCGGTATTGCTGGGCAATCAGATCGGCCATGATCTTGCGCTGGTCGTAGGATTTTCCGGCATGAATATCCTGCGTCATCGCGCCGTAAGTCTCTACAGAACCGATGCCGTAGATACACGATACTGACGCCACGATGATCACATCGTCGCGTTCCAGTAGCGCCCGGGTTGCCGAGTGGCGCATCCGGTCGATCTGTTCGTTGATCTGGGATTCCTTCTCGATATAGGTGTCCGAACGCGCAACGTAGGCTTCTGGCTGGTAGTAGTCATAGTAGCTGACGAAGTATTCGACTGCATTTTCTGGGAAGAAGCCTTTGAATTCGCCATATAATTGGGCTGCGAGGGTTTTGTTGGGTGCAAGAATGATCGCCGGGCGCTGCGTTTCCTCGATGATCTTGGCCATGGTAAAAGTTTTGCCTGTACCAGTAGCACCCAGCAGGACCTGATCACGTTCGCCGTTCCTGACACCTGCAGACAGCTCTATAATCGCTGTTGGCTGGTCTCCCGCGGGTTCGAATTCGGTCTTCAGGACGAACGGACGTCCACCTTCCATCTTTTCCCTGTCGCGCACGTTGGGCGCGGGGTTGGACAGGTATGCGGCATCTGCAAGTTCGCGTTTGTCGGTCTGGGCGTAGGCCATGGGACATCCTTCGGGCGTCGATCCCTTTAAATGAGCGTGAGAGCCCGCAGGATCAAGGGTAATGCACGGATTGACGCCGTCTGTACGGGGCGTAGTCATGTGGCAAACATCCAAAAGGAGAAACCCATGTCCGATCATCTGGACGTTGAGAAGTTGGACCGCTTGGCCGAGGTTGCCGTTCGCACGGGCGTGAACCTGCAAAAAGGTCAGGACCTTATCATCACCGCACCCATGGCCGCATTGCCGTTGGTGCAGCGGATTGCCGTGCACGCCTACAAAGCTGGCGCAGGTCTGGTTTTGCCATTCTTCAGCGACGACAAGATCACGCTGGCCCGGTATGAACATGCCGAGGACGCTAGTTTCGACCGCGCCGCCGACTGGTTCTACGAAGGCTTGGGCAAAGCATATAAAGGTGGGGCCGCGCGCATGGCGATCACCGGCGACGATCCGATGCTGCTAGCAGAGCAGGATCCGGCCAAGGTCGCGCGCGCTTCAAGGGCCGCCTCCAAGGCTGCTAAACCTGCAATGGGTCCCATCGTCGGGTTCGAGGTGAACTGGAATATTGTGGCCTTCCCCGGTGCGGCGTGGGCGTCTCGCGTGTTTCCTGACCTGCCGGTTGAAGAGGCGCAAAGCAAATTGCTTGATGCCATTTACGATGCCTCCCGTCTGGGCGGCGATGATCCGGTGAAAAACTGGGCCGACCACACGGCAGAGCTGAAAACGCGCGTGAAGTGGCTGAACGAACACAACTTCGAGGCTCTGCAATACACTGGCCCGGGTACCGACTTGCGCCTAGGTTTGGCTGAAGGTCACATCTGGAAGGGGGGTGCATCCCCTGCGCTGAACGGTGTCGTTTGCCAGCCAAATATCCCGACAGAAGAGGTCTTTACCTGCCCACATGCCTATAAGGTTGACGGTACGGTCGCAGCAACCAAGCCATTGGCCTACCAAGGTACAGTCATCCGCGACATCGCGGTACGGTTCGAAGCGGGCAAAATTGTCGAGGCAACGGCGTCATCGGGCGAGGCGGTGTTCCGCGACCTGTTGGGAGTTGACGACGGATCCAGCCGGATCGGAGAGGTGGCGTTAGTTCCGCATTCCTCGCCGATCTCTCAGTCGGGCACGTTGTTCTATAATACGCTGTTTGATGAAAATGCGTCTTGCCACATCGCGTTGGGGCAATGTTACGCCGATACCATCGCGGGTGGGTCGGAATTGGGCGAGGATGAGCTTAAGCAAAAAGGCGGCAACCAATCCCTGATCCACGTCGACTGGATGATGGGGTCGGATGCCGTCGATATCGATGGCATCACCCGAACCGGTGAAACGGTCCCGGTGATCCGTCAAGGCGAGTGGGCGTTCTGAATTACTTGAACACGCCACAGGCGATGCGGTCACCCGCATCGCCAGCGGGTTGGCTGCTGTAGTCATCAGTGCCCGCATGGACGATGAAGGCAGATCCGTCTTCGTCACCCATCAGTTCGGGCGTCAGCATGGCGTTGAAGAATTCCATCTTCGCCGTGCCGTCCTCTGCCACATTGATATTGGGAATGTCGCCCGGATGCGGGCCATTTGCAGCCATCACGCCGTGGTCATGGCCATCGGCCAAATGACCGCCCGCGCTTTTGAAATCGGCGGCAGAACAATCGCCGGTTTCGTGCACGTGGATCGCGTGGCTACCGGCAGGCAGACCCATCAGATCGACGGCGATTAATGCTGCACCGGATTCGTTCGGCGTGACTGTAACGGTACCCATGGCCGTGCCGTCCGTGCCAGCGATTTCAGCGGTCATCGGCGTCATCTCTGCATGTGCTGCTGCAAAGGCCGTGATGGGCAAGGCAGTCAAGGCGGCGATCAGTGGTAAATACTTCATGGTAAGTCCTCCGGTGTATGTTCACGGTGTCAACGCGGGGCAGGGTGGCAGGGTTCCTCTTGCCCTTTTCCCTGCTTTTGCCGATAACGTCCCCGGTTCAACAGGAGCAGATTCCATGCAGGCTCGTATCTATCGCCCCGCCAAGACCGCCATGTCCTCTGGCACTGCCAAGACGCGCGTTTGGATTCTGGATTTCGTAAAGGACAGCGCCCGAGAAATCGACCCGCTGATGGGTTGGACCAGTTCGACAGACACCCAAAGCCAAGTTCGCCTGACCTTTGAAACAAAGGAAGAAGCCTTGGACTACGCCAAGGACCATGGCATCGATGCTGTCGTGACAGAGCCGCAAACCCGCAGCGTCAATGTCCGCGTGGGCGGATACGGCGAAAACTTTGCCACAAATCGCCGCGGCGTCTGGACACATTAGGGTTGTTGTGAATCGTAGTAAAGTTGCCGCCAATTCGACGTAAAGATTTGGCCAAAATACTGCACAAATCAACATGATGTGGCTTTACAACTTCTTTGTGTAGATGTGGTGTTCGTTTTCTTGTTTGGTTTGCGACTGAATGTCGAAGCTTGATGTCTGCCAGAAAAAGCAGAAGCACGCTCAAAAAAAAGAGATAGGTTGCTCAACTCAAGTAAATAAGGGGTTTGGGGATTACGAAGCGCAAACCGTCACGTGCTGATGCCGTCGCAAGCTGGCTGAGACCACACAGTTGAATACCAGTAGGTCAAGATAGTTGTTGAAAACTTTGCTGTGCTACTGATGCGAAGTGACGGTCAACATCTGATCGTAGGTAGAGATGGCCGTAGTCCTCGCCCTTTGGTGAGAATTGTTTGATCCCTGCGAATCTTAATTTGGCCAACAAAGTTTGCCGAGCGTCACAGTACCGGGTAGTCATCGTCGACAGCGTCACGAAACGCGCATGAAACGCTGCGACATCGGTTTCAGCCATATAAAAATGCTCACGCCCCGTATTCGGGTCCGTTCGCTGCGTGGCCGTCGTATATCCAGCCTCAACAAGGGCAAGGAACCTGCCTTTTGCGCGCATACCGATTTGTCGCGCAAATGCTGAAACGGTGAGGTCTTCAAGACCTTTCACTTTCGGAGTCGCGACTACTATCCGGTCTATTTCAGCCTTGCGCACGCGTAGCGCCGCATATCCACGCTCGCCCGCCCGATGCCCAACGCGAAGACCGCTCTCGCGTATCGCTTCAATGATCGTTCCAACACCTATCCCAGACCTTACCTTGGCTTGTTGTATCCCCTCCCATTCCTGTTCGTCCGCCGAGATCGTCTCAGCTTTCGCAGTCAATTCTGCAACAAGAATCAAACCATCTTGATAACGCCAAGGCGATTGAACAGTTGGGATGTGGATCATTGGAACCAAAACCCGGTCCTCTACCAACGATTTAAATTGAGCAAGGGTAGCATTCATTGACTTCCGCATCTCAATTGGACCGATCAATGTAGGAATTTCTGAAAGGAGTCCGGCATACAGCTTTGCATCGAAGGTTTTGCGAGCATCGGGCCTGGCATCATCAGCATTGATCGCGCCTGCGCAAACGAGAAACTGTGTCAGCAGCTTAGGTCCAACACCACTTTCGTGAGAAGCTGACGACACTGAGTGCAAACGGCGTTCAATAATATTTTGGCCCAGAATTTCCGTGCCTGCTGGGATCGACCAATTGGCCATAATGCAATCCCGAAGAATTGTTCGAAACGAAGCGAAGGCCGCCTCATTCTGATAGTCTCGAGCCAACAGCGTAAACAGCCGGCCAAAAGCCTTGTTTGGCATTGCGCCTGCCCCGTCTGCGCAGGCAACCAAGTCATTCAAAGCGGAACCTATGGCGTCAAAACCTTGTCTTGCAATATCGAAGCCCATTGCTCGAGCGGCCGCAATCTTGGCGCCGAGATAGCCGCCAGGCATTTCACCAGAGGGACCGAGGGTGAGAGCCTGCGGCCCCAGCCTGGCCCGCAGGTCGTCCATCAGGTCGCTGACCACCTCCCATTTCGCCCGGGACGATTCTTCGGATGCGCTACCAGACAGACCGGGGCTGGCCGCGAAGAGGTCGGCTATGACGTCTCCTTCGGCGATCATACCATGGATCATCACGCTGACCGCACGCGGCGCAAACGCCAAGGTGCGTTTGGCGCGATCAAGTCCCGCGGCGAGGGCCTGCATGAAGGCATAGTCGTCCCGTGCGGGTAGGAAACTTGCCTGCCAGCTCCAATGTAGGTCGTCGCTCCGGGATCCAGAGGCTGCACGATAGCCGCCGCCCCGGAAGCTCAGCGTCAGTTTCGTCGCCCGCATGTCCGCCCGCCGCACACGGCGGCCTGCGCTTTCGGTCAGAAGCCGTGCACAGATCCGGACCTTCTCTGGATTGCGCCAGTCCCGCGGCAACATACGGCTGTGGCCGAACATGCTCTTCTTCGTCGGCGGGCGTTCCGTATGGTAGCCATGCAGACCATTCCAGAACCGTTCGCCCTCGACGCTGCCCCAGATCGCGCGCGCCTGTTTGGGCGCCAGTGTCCAAAGGCTTGGGACGTCCCGCACACCGGCCGCTTCCAGTCGCGTCCGCATGCCCTTTGAGATCCCCGGCAGGTCGCCAATGTCGATATCCGCGAGGGCACCGGGAAGGTCTTCGGCGCGGATCATCTGGAAGCCGTTCGGCTTGTGCCGTTCCGCGGCGATCTTGGCCAGAAGTTCAGTGGGCGCCATACCGATCGAGCAGGTCAGCCCGTCGCTGAAGGTAGCGGCGAGCTCAGCCTTGATCTGGTCGGCCAGTACCATTCCAGCGGCGGCCTCAGCCGGCAGCAGGTTGCACACCACCTCATCGATGGACCGGACATGGGCGACTGGCAGACAGGTCTCGATCACGTCGAGGATCCGCTTGTGCAGCCGCACGTAGACATCGTGGCGGGCCACCACGAAGATCATGTCGGGGATGAGCGTGCGGGCTTTGCTGATTGTCGCGCCGGATTTGACACCGCGGGCCTTGGCCTCGCGGCTGACGGCGATGCAGCCGGTGTGAAGTGAATCCAGTGGCACCACGCCCACCGGGCGGCCGCGCAGGTCTGGATTGAAGTGTTGCTCGGCCGACGCGAAGAAGCTGTCGAAGTCGAGATAGAGACGTTCGACGCCACGGGCCTGACCATGTGAATGCTGCACCGCGTGTCCCTTTGCCAAGGCACCGAAGCATAGTCGATCAGGAGGAGGATGGGGCAAGGTGACGTGTCACCACCAACAGTCGATCATCAGACATGCCCATGGCTCGCAATCACTGTAAACCTCACTGACACCAGAACTCGTCACCGTCGGGCCAGCGGCGTGCCAACTTTTCGGAAATCAGGATGTCGCCGACATCGACGCCGTCGATGCTGATTGTCGCCAGCCTGCGCTTGCCCGTGCCGTCAATCCCGAAGGTCTCAACGGTCCATGCATTCCCGTTCAACAACGCCTGCAGCCGGGCCGTTGCGGCTGTCGCGAGATCGATTTCGACAGAGCCTCCGCAGATATTCGTGCGGGACTCTGGCGTGTCGAAAGCCTTCAGCCTGATATTGACCCCACCCAGCCAGAGGGTGTCACCGTCCACGATGCATGTCTTGTCTGACGTATTGCGCTGATACTTCCCGCAGATCGGCAGATTTCCCACGGGCACGACATTGGCCTCAGACGTGGATGCGTCAGCGCTTGTGCCTACCGTGAGCAGGCACAATGCAACGAGGCTGGAGCACAAAGGTCGTGGAATATGAGTCACGCTGCCACTCAGCTGGTAGTCAAAATTAGAAACTCATCCTTGGCGTGACCATTTGCCAATGCATCCTTCATCCACTGAGGCTGGCGGCCGCGGCCGGTCCAGGTCTGCTCAGGATTTTCGGGGTGACGATATTTCGGCGGCAAAACAGATTTGGCTTTCTTGCCTGGAAGTCCGGTCAGTTCGGCGAGGGTAAACCCCATTTTCCGCGCGGCAGCTTCGGCCGCTGCAAGGGCTTCTTTGCGCTGCTTGTCCTGATAACCGTCAACGGCCTTATTGACGTCCTTCTGGAGCTTTTTAAGATCTTCCAACGACATGCTGTTCAAATCGATATCTGACATCTGTATTTCCTTACCGTATTCTTCACGAAAAATCGCTGAAGCGCAGTTGCCACTCAATCAGATAGGGGGTCAATCGAATTTGGCTATTTAAGCGGCGTAATCTCCCCGTATTTTGATTCATTGGGCTGCGTTTCAACTCTTAAGTCATCAAGCATCATTCACGAATACGACCCGGTTCTTCTCATCAGACCAATAGAGCCAGCCTTTTGTCCTGCGACGGAGTTTTCTGAGATCGCGATAGAAGGCTTCGGATGGAAACTCCCGATGCGTACGGAAGGGAAAATTTGCGATATCATTGGAATCGACCCAATCCTTGAAGCGAAAAAACCAGCCGTTCCTGCAAGGCGCAGAAATTAACGTGACAAAACCCTCACGACCATGTCGCGATCCGTGACCATGCCGACAAGGTGCCCGCGTTCTGCGACCGCCAGCGCACCGATATCGTGTCGCCGCATAAGCGCTGCGGCCTCCCGGATCGTTTTGTGGGGTACGACCGACACGACGGGACTGGACATCAATCTGTTGACTAGCATTTTCTGAATCCGGCTATGATGTCGTTGACGGGAAACAGTCGTATTGCGTTCAGGTTTTGCCGTTCCGCTTTTTTGGTGCGTCTCTTCGGGCCGACCAGCCGGGATCGTTGCGTTTGATCAATTGTGAAATGACGTATGCGGCGGGCCAGGTCAGAACCAACCCAAGCGCCACGGCCCCCACAATGGGCTGCCAAGCATAATACCCCATTGACAGAACGACGATTACAAGACCGCCGACAAGCACGGATCCGGTTGCGAAGGTCAAGATGACGCTCAAGCGATCCATTCCATTCTCCTTTTACCCAATTTGGCAATTTTTGATATTTGTGATGATATTGATCGACATTCCCCATGTGGCCTGCCGCTTGACGTCAGATTTGCCTGATCTTGTCGCATGATCAAGAGTTTTGTGCTCACAAGCTCTGCTGCAATCGTCAGAGCTCCCGAATGTGGGTTGATTGGACCGCAAAGC
>JAGXIQ010000122.1 GCA_024635625.1 Loktanella sp.
ATGTGTATAAGAGACAGCTTCCATTCCCTTGGCGCGCGTCAATAACTGCACCCGTTCCCGCGTCATGACAAAACGTCCGCCCGCCCCGCCAACGGTTGGAAAATGCCACAGCCCTTCGATTCGCGTCAGTGCGTCATTGACCCTTCCCGCATAGTGCGGATCGTCATCCTGATCGAAACCAACATAATATTTTACGAAGCGCAGATCTGCCCCGTTCCGGCCCCCGATCAATCGCGCCCTCAAGGTCGCGCCCCGATCACCACGAAACCCATTCGGCTCTGTGATCACGCCCGTCAAATCGCCACCGTCCTCCTCGATCACCACCTCAAAGGCAACGGCAGGCAATATCCGGCTTGCATAATCGTAGCGCCCCATCCAGCGCCCGGTCAGGTCCTTGGCGCTCATGCGACCATGGCCTCTGCCTTCTTCAGATCGACGCTGACCAGCTGGCTTACACCCTGTTCACCCATCGTCACACCGAAAAGCCGATCCATCCTACTCATCGTCACGGCATGGTGCGTGATGATCAAAAATCGCGTGTCAGTGCGGCGGGTCATTTCGTCCAACAGGTCGCAGAATCGGGTGACGTTTGCGTCGTCCAACGGTGCATCAACCTCGTCCAGAACGCAGATCGGCGCGGGGTTCGCAAGAAACACTGCAAAAATCAGCGCCATCGCCGTCAGAGTCTGCTCTCCACCTGACAGCAGGCTAAGGGTCGAGAGCTTCTTGCCGGGCGGCTGACACATGATCTCTAGCCCCGCCTCTAGCGGATCGGCACTTTCGACCAGTTCCAACCGCGCCTCGCCACCACCGAATAAACTGCGAAACAGTGTAGAAAAGCTCGCGTTTACCTGCTCGAAAGCAGTCAAAAGGCGCTCGCGACCTTCTTTATTCAAACCCGCGATGCCGGACCGCAAAGCCGCAATCGCGGCTTCTAAATCTGCTTTCTCGCTGACCAGTTCATCGTGTTCGGTCTGAACGTCCGCTGCGTCCTCTTCGGCCCGCAGGTTCACGGCCCCCAAAGCGTCGCGCTGGCGGCGGTGTCCGGCCAGTTCGACCTCTATCCTGTCCGCGTCTGGCAGGGCTTCGATGCCGACGGCCAGTTCCATGAATAATTCGGGGGGCGATACTTCTCGCTCTTCCATCATCCGCCCGACGGCAGCGGCTACGGCGTCCTTTGCCGCGTCGCCCCGCGCTTCTGACCGCGCGCGCGCCTCGCGCGCGTCCGATGCCGCGCGTTCCGCCTCACGTTCGGCCAGCGTCAGATCTCGCAACGCGGCCTCGCCCACCTGAAGGGCGTCAGCCGCCGTGATGCGCCGCACCTGTGCCGTGTCGATACTATCGTCCAACGCGGCGCGCGTATCGGCAAGACGCGCAGGTGCTGCGGCGGCCTCTTCAAGTTCTTCCTCGGACGCCGCCTTGCGGGCCTCTAGTTCTGCGCTCCGCTGGGTCGCAGTATCAAGGCGGTGCTGCCAACCAGACAGGTCCTTGGTGATCTCTTGCGCGCGTTTCAGACGGGCCTCTCCGGTCCGGCGCAAATCATCTGCCCCGGCACGGCGGGCAATCATTGTCATGCGGGCAGCTTCGACCGTCATACGGATATCGTCGATTCCAGCACGCGCAGCATCAAGGTCCGGCAGACTGGCTTGCGCCGCGTGTGCCTCTGACAATTGCGCGCGGGCATTTGCGGCCTCGTCAGCATGGCGCGCAACGGCAAGTTCAAGAGATTCAAGTTTGCCATCCGCAAGGTTGCGTTCCGCCTCTGCCCGGCTGGCGGCGCGGTTCGCTTCGGCCACACGGCGGTCAGCGTCGCGGCGGGCATGGCGCGCGGTCTGGTCAGCTTCGGTCAAGGCTGCAAGGCGGGCGGTCAGGGTGTCGTGACTGGCGATGGCCTCCGAGGCTGTTTCTTCGGCCTGCTCCAGATCCGCTCGCAGGTCTGCCAGACGGTTCAGCTGTTGCAGGCGCAGGGCAGCGGCAGAGGGAGCATCTTCAGCGCCAGCCCGAAAACCATCCCAGCGCCATAGGTCACCGGCCTTGGATACAAGCCGTTGACCAGGCAGCAGGTCTGCCTGCAAACGCGCACCATCGGCAGCATCCACAAGGCCTACTTGTGTGATGCGACGACCCAAGACATCTGGAACGGCAACCACATCAGCCAGCAGCGTGACGCCAGCAGGCAAGGCTTGCAGTGTGTCATAACCGGGCAACACAACCCAACCAGATCGGTCAACTGCAGTAACGGCAGGAGCTTTCAGATCGTCAGCCAAGGCGGCACCAAGCGCCGCCTCGTATCCGCGGGCTACTTTCAGCAGATCAAGCACCTGACCGCCGTCGCCTGTATCCCGGTCGACCATACGCGACAGCGCCGCAACCTCTGCCCGCAGCGCATTCGCTTCGCCTTCGGCCGCAGATCGCAGGGCGCGCGCATCACTTTCGCGACCTTGAGTTGCCGCGCGGGCAGCTTCGGTTTCCAGTAGTGTCTCTTCGGCGTTCTCGGCCGTAGCGGTCGCGATTTCCTCCGCCTCGGTCGCGGCAGCAAAGGCGGCGTCAGCGTCGTCGCGCGCAGTGCTGGCGGCGACCATAGCACTCCGCGCGCGGTCTGCTTCGGCCTCTGCCCGCAGCGCCGTCTTTTGACTGTCGTCCAATAAGCGTTGCGCCGACTGGTGACGCGCGGACAAGCGGGCCACATCCTCTGTCAGTTGGCCAAGGTCCTGCTCGCGTTGCGCCAGAACCTCTGCCCCCTCGATTGCGGCGTCTTGTGCGGCGCTTAGGGCGTCAGCATGACCTTCACCTGCAGCGATAATATCGTCCTGTTCCAACGTCAGGCGCGCAATCGTGTCCTCGGCGTCGATGTTCAGGCTTGCCTCGCGGGCAATGTCGCGGGTCAACTGATCTATGCGACGGGTCAGGGTGTCGATGGTGGCCGCGGCCTGTGCCTCTTGATCGGACAGGGCGTCACGCTGGACCATCAGGCGCTGGACGACGGCACCGGCAATAGCGTCCTCTTCACGTAGCGGCGGCAAGCCATCTTCGGCGGCTTCACGACGGGCTGCGGTTTCTTCGGCCGCGCGTTCTGCCTGAACCGCAGTCAAAGTGCGTGCACGCACCTCTGCAAGTGCGACGGTCAGGGCGGCATCAGCGTCAAACCAGCGGCGATACAGCAACAAACCTTCGGCGTGTCGCAGCGCGGTTCCAATTTCGCGGTATCTGGCCGCTTGGCGGGCCTGTCGTGCAAGAGTGGACAATTGGCTTGCAAGCTGCCCAACGACATCATCGACGCGTGACAGGTTTTGTTCCGCGCCTTTCAATTTCAACTCTGCCTCGTGGCGGCGTTGGTACAGGCCAGAGATGCCAGCAGCTTCTTCCAAAATGCGGCGACGGTTGGTGGGCTTGGCGTTGATCAGCTCTGAAATCTGTCCTTGCCGCACCAGCGCGGGTGAATGGGCCCCCGTGGATGCATCGGCAAACAGCATCTGCACGTCGCGGGCGCGCACGTCCTTGGTGCCGACTTTGTAGGCCGAACCGGCGTCGCGGGTGATGCGCCGCGTGATATCAAGGCTGTCACTGTCGTTGAACGCGGCGGGTGCCAAGCGTTCGCCGTTGTCGATAATCAGTGCGACCTCTGCACAGTTCCTTGCAGGCCGGGTTGCGGTCCCAGCAAAGATTACATCCTCCATACCGCCGCCACGCATCGCGGTGGGGCGGTTTTCCCCCATGACCCAGCGCAGCGCTTCCAGCAGGTTCGACTTGCCGCACCCATTGGGGCCGACGACGCCAGTCAGCCCATCCGCGATCACCAGATCAGTGGGATCGACAAAGCTTTTAAAGCCGTTGAGGCGCAGGCGGATGAAACGCATGGGCCAGCGCCCCTTGATGATTCCTTGAAGGAAGAGGATGCCGGGCGCCATAGGACGGTGTCAACGGGGTGGCACCGCATCTACGAGGGCATCGGCAGTTATCCACAAGATGTTGCGGCCTTGTGGCCTTTTGGTATGCCACGTCAGCCTGCCACTACGGCAGATACCACCGGGAAAGCGGCTTGACGCGGGGGCCGTGGCAGGCGCACAACAGTCCTTGCAAGGTTCCCCACATAAGGCGCAAAGCGCCGGGGATGAAACTGGGAATGTGGAAGGCGCCGATCCTGCAAGGGAGGCGCTGCGCCACAGCCGCCCCCGCGACTGTAAGCGGAAAGTGCGGCGTCATCGTGCCACTGGGAAACCGGGAAGGCGACGCCACACGTTCGATCCGCAAGCCAGGAGACCGGCCCTGCATGATGAAACCCCATCCCGTCGGGTGTGACGGGCTATAGGAGAGACAAAATGCATATCGAACCCGGTGTCGTGACTGGCGCGAAACTGGCCCTTGGCAGCGTGACTGCCGCTGGCGCCGCGACCCTGTCCGCTAAGATGGTGTGGGAAAACCTTGTCCAGCGCGGCGCGGCGTCCCTGATCGCGCGCAGCGCAATGGCAACGGCCGCAACCGTCGTGTTCTTTGAACTGCTGCCGCATCTGGCTGTCGGCCCGTCAGAGGTTCACCTGATCCTAGGCTCTACGTTGTTGTTGATGCTGGGCACTGCCCCCGCCGCCGTCGGTTTGGCGCTGGGTCTGCTGTTGCAAGGTCTGTTGATGTCGCCGACTGATTTGCCGCAGTACGGCATGAACGTCACTACGCTGCTAGTGCCACTGCTTGCGCTGCACATAGTTACCAAATCGGTCGTCGCAAAAGGCACAGCCTATGTCGATCTGACCTACGCGCAGGCACTGAAACTGTCGACGACCTACCAAGCGGGTGTCGTGGCATGGGTCGCGTTCTGGGTCGTCTGGGGCCAAGGTGCCAGCATGTCCACACTAGCGTCGCTGTCGACATTTGGTGCGGCTTATATGACAGTCGTGCTGATCGAACCGCTGGTCGATCTGGCCGTACTGGCCGTAGCCAAGCGCATGGCGGCCAAGGGTTCGCCCCTGCTGGACGCCCGCGTTTACGCGGCCTGATCCACAGCGCCTTTCATCTGACAGACGGGCCGGAGTCGCAGGACTCCGGCCCGCATCCCTTTTGAACATCGAGTATATCCATGGCCGCGAAAATCCCCGCCACCGTCGTCACAGGCTTTCTGGGAGCTGGTAAAACCACGCTGATCCGCCACATGCTGCAAAATGCCCAAGGCAAGCGCATCGCATTGATCATCAACGAATTCGGCGATCTGGGCGTCGATGGTGACATCCTGAAAGGCTGCGACAGCGACGTCTGCGCCGCTGACGATATCGTGGAACTGTCGAACGGCTGCATCTGCTGCACCGTGGCCGACGACTTTATTCCCACAATGGAAGCGTTGCTGGCCCGTGACCCGCAGCCGGACCATATCGTGATCGAAACAAGCGGCCTCGCGCTGCCGCAACCCCTTGTGCGGGCGTTCAATTGGCCGGGTTTATCGACACGCGTGACCGTCGACAGTGTCGTGACCGTCGTTGACGGTGTAGCCATAACAGAGGGCCGCTTTGCCCACGACGTCGCCGCCGTAGACGCCCAGCGCGCCGCCGATGATGGTCTGGACCACGAGACGCCTCTGTCAGAACTGTTCGAAGACCAGATCGCCTGTGCCGATATGATTGTCATCAACAAGACGGATCTGATGGACCCCCATGTCGCGTCGGACCTTGCCAAACGCTTGAAATCAGAGGCCCGTCCGGGCGTGCAGGTTGTGCGGACCAGCATGGGCGAATTGCCCGTCGACGTGCTGCTGGGTCAAGGGATCGGGGCAGAGGATGACCTAGAGGCGCGCCATGAGGTGCATCATCACCACCATCACGACGATGAGGACGACGACCACGATGACGAGGATCATCATGATCACGGCCACGACGAATTCGAGAGCTTTATCGTAGAGCGGGACGAGATCACCGATCCCGCCGCCTTTGCGAAGCAGCTGTCCGACGTCATCCGCGCCCATGATATTTTGCGTCTCAAGGGTTTTGCCTCTGTCACGGGCAAGCCGATGCGGTTGACGGTGCAGGCGGTCGGTCCGCGCGTCGATCATTACTATGACCAGCCGCTGGGGCAGACTCCGCGCGGTGCGCGTCTTGTCGTGATCGGAGAGGCCGGTCTGGACCAAGAGGCAATCACGTCAGCGCTGCGCGCATGACCATCACGGTCGAGCTTGCAGACCCTAGATCGGCGGAAGGGCTGGCGTTGTTGAACGCCAGCCACGCTTTTCTACTTTCGATGTATCCGCCAGAATTCAGCTTTGCGCTGAACCCCGGCCAGCTGGCAGAGCCACACATCAGTTTCTTTATCGCCGACCGTAACGGAGAAGCACTGGGCTGCGCTGCATTGTCCAACAAAGGCGCTTACGGCGAAATCAAATCGATGTTCGTCCATCCTGACGCCCGCGGCACCGGTACCGGTGCGGCCTTGATGGCGACGCTAGAGGATGAGGCCCGCCAGCAGGGACTGTCACTGATCCGCCTCGAAACCGGCGATGATCTTTACGACGCGCACCGGCTTTACGCACGGCACGGCTTCGAGATTTGCGGCCCCTTCGGCGACTACGTCGAGGGGCCCCATTCAGTCTTTATGGAAAAGCGCCTGTGATAGCTTTAGTCGGGCAGATTCTCTTTGCCGCGGATCGCTTTGCCCTTCGCCTCGTCGGTGGCGAAATCGTCTGCAGGATCGCTGGGCTTGTCCAGATCGGTCTTGCCTTGGTTCTTTTTCATGCGCGTCAGCAGCTCTTCTTTCGAGGGGCGGCTGCCAAACGGCGTCTTGTTGCTGCCGTACTGGTTGTGCTCTTCGTGCCTCGGGCCTTTTTTCTTCATATTCGGTACTCCCGATTTGCCGTAATCCATGGGTGCGATCCCCTCGCGTGGTTTGACACCCCCATTTGGCTTAATTCCGCGAAAGGTCAAGCCTGATGCATCTATTGGCAGCAAGCGCCCATGCGATCCCCGACGGCACCCAGCCGGTCGATCCGGGACAGACGCCCGCCGACGTCATCTTTATCAGCGCCGCCGATACCGAATTGGCCGCCCTGTCAGAGGCGCGCGCGGCGATGGATGCGCCGCCGTCCTTGCGCCTGCTCAATATGTTGCACCTGCAACACCCGGTCTCTGTCGACATGCATTTGGACGATTGCGCCGTAAAGTCCCGCCTGGTCATTGCCCGTGTGTTGGGCGGCATAGGCTATTGGACCTACGGTGTGACCCAATATGCCGCGCGCCTGCGAGAAGTCGGTGTCAAAGTCGCATTTCTGCCCGGCGATGACCGCGACGATCCGGATTTGCGCGGGTTATCCACCGTCAGTGACGAGGACTACGACGCGCTTTGGTCCTACCTTGTCGAAGGGGGGCCACAGAACACCGTGCGTTTTCTGGACAATGCCCGCGCCATTGTGGAAGGCGGCGAACGCCCCGCCGGTCCCAGCCCCCTGCTGCGCGCGGGCGTTTACTGGCCCGGTGCGGGCCTGTCTGATTTGGCCACAGCGCAGGCGACATGGACCAAGGGCGCACCCATAGTTCCGATCGTGTTCTACCGCGCACTCGTGCAAGGCGGTGGCCTCGCCCCGATCAACCGCCTCGTCCGTTCCCTTTCACGATCCGGCCTGAACGCTCTGCCGATCTTCGTGGCCTCGCTAAAGGACCCGCTTTCCGTAGCAACCCTCGACAGCTTGTTCCTACAAGCGCCGCCTGATGCGATCCTGAACGGCACAGCTTTTGCCGTGGGCAGCCCCCACGACGGCGACGACAGCCCTGCTAACCCGTTGCTGGCAAATGATGCCCCCGTGTTTCAGATCGTGCTATCCGGCGGTACAGAACAGTCGTGGTGCGAAAGTCCACAGGGCCTCTCGGCCCGAGATATCGCCATGAACGTCGCCCTACCAGAGGTCGACGGCCGCATCCTGACCCGCGCCGTCAGCTTTAAGGGAGAGGCCTATTTCGACCAGGCCACGGAATGCGCCATCACGACCTACCAGGCTGTGGGCGACCGAATTGATTTTGTCACAGCATTAGTTGCCAACTGGTGTCGGTTGCGCCGCACGCCAACTGGGGATCGCAAGGTCGCGTTGATCTTGGCCAACTATCCTAACAAGGACGGACGATTGGCCAACGGCGTCGGCCTTGATACCCCGGCAGCGACTGTTCACACGCTAAATCTGCTAACCGGCGCAGGCTATGCCACCACGGCCCCAGCCGACGCACAGACGCTGATGAACACCATGATGGCTGGCCCCACCAACTGGCTGACCGACCGCGCTGACACGGACGGCGGCGAGATCCTTCCCCTTGATGTCTACAAGCAGCATTTTGAAACTCTACCTTGGGACGTCAAGAATCAGATCACGACGCGCTGGGGCGCGCCCGAAAACGACCCCTTCATTTGGCAGGATAAACTGCTGACAGATGCACCGTCATCATCCGCCGACGCGGGCTTTAAACTGTCTATCCATCGGTTCGGCAATGCCATCGTCGCCCTGCAACCGGCCCGCGGTTATAACATTGACCCGACTGAGACCTACCATTCGCCTGACCTCGTCCCGCCACATAACTACCTCGCGTTCTATTTCTGGATCCGCCACCACTGGGGTGCGCATGCGGTGGTTCACATGGGCAAGCATGGCAACCTTGAATGGCTGCCCGGCAAGGCGCTAGCCCTGTCAGAGACATGCTGGCCCGAAGTCGCCTTGGGCCCAATGCCCCACATATACCCCTTCATCGTAAATGATCCGGGCGAAGGCACACAAGCGAAACGCCGCACGTCAGCCGTCATCGTCGATCACCTGACGCCCCCCCTGACCCGCGCCGAATCCTACGGCCCAATGCGCGACTTGGAAGCGTTGGTGGATGAATATTACGAAGCCGCAGGCCTTGATCCGCGCCGCCTGACCTACCTGCGTGAACAAATCCTGTCCCTATCCGACACGACCGGACTGGCGCAGGATGCTGGATTGGCAGGCGATGAAACGGATCTTGCCAAACTTGATGCTTACCTGTGCGAACTGAAAGAAGCGCAAATCCGGGACGGGTTGCACATTTTTGGGCAAAGCCCATTAGGGCAACAGGAAATCGACCTTGTCATTGCGCTGGCTCGCGTGCCGCGTGGCGACGGAAAAGGGGCAAATGCGTCGCTGCTTCGGGCGCTGGCAAAGGACTTCAACCTCTCAATTGACCCCCTCGATTGCGACATGGCGGCCGCCGCTGCCGAAAAGCCCACCACCTTGGGTGACCTCAAGGGTTGGCGCAGCAATGGGGACACCGTTGAACGGTTGGAAGCCTTTTCCCAGATCCTTTTGAAAGAGCAGCCAGAATGGGACGCAGGGGTAAACGCCTTCTGGGAAGCTGATCTGCTGATTGGTTCAGACGCTAACGGGCCTCAGCTTAGTCAAGACGTCTTGGGCGTCAGCCCAACAGCGTCCTCACTTGTCCTGACAGAGATCGCAACCCGTATCCGGCCCGCCGTCGCCGCCTGCGGGCCCGACGAAGGACGCTTCTTGCTACAAGCTCTTGACGGACGCGCGATCCCGTCAGGACCTTCTGGCGCACCAACGAGAGGACGTCTCGACACGCTGCCCACGGGGCGGAATTTCTACTCCGTCGACAGCCGCGCCGTCCCGACGCCGACGGCATGGGCACTGGGCTGGAAATCAGCGAACTTGCTGCTGGACACGCATCTGCAGGCCCACGGCGACTGGCCCCGCAGCCTGCTGATCACCGCATGGGGCACCGCCAACATGCGCACAGGGGGCGACGACATCGCACAGGCCTTGGCGCTTATGGGATGCAAGCCGACATGGGATACTGCCAACCGAAGGGTCACAGGATTTACCGTCATCCCATCAACGACCCTTGGTCGGCCCCGCGTTGACGTCACTCTGCGTATCTCTGGCTTTTTCCGTGATGCCTTTCCACAGCTGATTGCTCTGGTCGACAGCGCCGCCCGCGCCGTTCAGGACCTTGACGAACCCGAAGACATTAATCCCGCGGCGGCGCGCGCACGCGCAGGCGAAGACGCCTCCCGCGTTTTCGGATCGAAACCCGGTGCCTATGGCGCTGGTCTGCAAGCGATGATTGACGAACGCCTCTGGGCGTCCCGCGCCGATCTGGCAGAAGCCTATCTCACTTGGGGCTCTTATGCCTATGGCGCAGGGAACGAAGGCCGCGCAGCACGCAAAGCTTTTACCCAGCGGCTATCCCAAACCGAAGCCATCGTTCAGAATCAGGATAACCGCGAACACGACTTGCTCGACAGTGACGATTATTACCAGTTCGAGGGGGGCGCCGCCGCCGCCGTCGCGACCCTGCAGGGCCAAGACAGACCAATCTATCATAACGACCACTCGCGCCCCGAACGCCCCGTAATCCGGACACTAGAGGACGAAATCGGTCGCGTCGTACGCTCTCGTGTCGTCAATCCCAAATGGATCGCCGGTGTAAAACGTCACGGCTACAAAGGTGCGTTCGAAATAGCGGCGACTGTCGACTATCTTTTTGCCTTCGCCGCGACCACGGGGGCGGTGCGTAACCACCACTTCGATCTGGTAGAAGACGCAATATTGGCCGACGAAGACACGCGCAACTTTATCGCAGACGTAAACGCCCCCGCTCTCAAAGAGATTGCACAGCGCTTGCAAGAAGCGATCGACCGCAATCTGTGGACGCCAAAGTCGAATTCAGCGCGCGCACGGATCGCGGGTTTACTTTAGACGTAAAGCTAACCGCACATTTCACAGAAACAACCTTGGGGCTTGGCCATGAACCCCAAGGCATGTTCGGCCATAGGGGTCGACATTTACAGGCCTGTGGCCAGTGCGGCAGTCGCAAGGTAGCAGGTAAAGAGACAAATGGCGAAGATACGCATGGGTTTGGCTTTCGATACTAACGCAGTTGTGATCAAATAGGATTACGCGCGATTTGTTCCCGGATCGCTGGATGGAGGGCGTTTTTCGTGACCGTCTCGCTTATCAAGTCGGATCTGGTGCCACGCCGCCTGGCGCCTCAGGACCTTCACCTTGCAGCCGTCCTGACCCTGATCCGCGAAAGCTTTGCGGGCATGGACGGACGGATCGACCCACCCTCTTCGATGCATACGCTAACCTTGGCAGATTTGTCGGATGCAAAGCATGAGGTGTGGGTGATCGGCACACCACCACTTGCCTGTATGGTCCTGACGCCGCAAGCTGATACAATTTATTTGGGAAAGCTGGCGGTCACGCCTACGATGCGAGGCCGTGGGCTAACCCGGATTATGGTCGCACAGGCGGCACAACGTGCCCGTGCATTAACGCTTTTGGCGATTACCTTGCAGACACGCATCGAACTGATCGAAAACCAGCAAATTTTTTTCACGCCTTGGCTTTCAAGAGGCCGCACGGACCGCCCACCCCGGTTATGCACGCCCGACGTCGATAACCTACACGATGGATGTACAGCCATGATCGCTCATCTGACTATCCTACTCGTCTTTCAACTGGTCGGAGAAGTCGCGGCCCGCGCCCTGCACCTTCCGCTTCCCGGTCCTGTCATTGGTATGGTGTTGCTTTTTGTGACCTTTATGGTTGTGCCGCGACTGGCCGCTATAACCTCAACAGCGCGGGTTCTTCTGACAAACCTATCACTTCTGTTCGTGCCTGCGGGGGTTGGCGTTGTTGGACATCTCGGCACCTTTGGCACTGAGGGGCCGGCGCTCGCAGCCGCGATACTAGGATCCACGGTCCTAGCGATCCTTGCAGGCGTGGGCGCCTTTCTGGGTGTCGCCCGGCTGGTACGTCGATGACAGAGTTATGGTCATATTTGGCGCAGGGACCCCTGCTGTGGCTTACATTGACCCTGATCGCCTACGGCATCGGTGACTGGGCATTTCGGGCGTCTGGGCGACGGCCGCTTGTGAACCCGGTGCTGCTCGCGGTTGCAATCCTAGCGGTACTGCTACGTCTGACGCACACAAGTTATCAAACCTATTTCGAGGGGGCACAATTCGTCCACTTTATGCTCGGCCCGGCGACGGTGGCGCTTGCGGTACCGCTCTATACGAACCTTGCACTGATCCGCTCAGCAGCACTGCCGATGCTGGCAGCCCTGCTGGCAGGATCGTTGACCGCAATGATCAGTGCCATCGTCATCGCCCGCGCGCTTGGTGTTGACCAACCCACCCTGCTGGCCCTGCTACCGAAATCCGCGACCGCACCCGTAGCGTTAGGCGTGTCAGAGGCGATAGGCGGCTCGCCCACCCTGACGGCCGTTTTGGTGATCGCCACTGGCATCACCGGGGCGATCGTCGCCACGCCACTTTTCAATGCACTGGGCATTACAGACTACCGCGCACGCGGCTTTGCCCTTGGTACCGCTAGCCATGGCATCGGGACTGCACGTGCTTTTCAGGTGAACGAAACCGCAGGTGCTTTCGCCGGGGTCGGCATGGGATTGAACGCTCTGCTGACGGCCCTACTGGCGCCCTTGCTTGCGCCGTGGCTGATCGGCGCATACTAATTCCAAAAAGGGAGACCGCCATGACCGACGATCCAGACCGCCACGCGATGAAAATGGCCAAGAAGAAGGCCGCCCGCGACAAAATCATGGCGACAAAAACCGATCAAAAAGGCCTGATCATCGTCCATACGGGCAAGGGAAAAGGCAAATCCTCTGCCGCCTTTGGCATGATTTTTCGTTGCATAGCACACGATATGAAATGCGCGGTCGTGCAGTTCATAAAGGGCGGCATGAGCACCGGAGAACGCGACCTCATCCTTGCCAAATTCACTGACATTTGTGCGTTTCACACGATGGGCGAAGGCTTCACGTGGGAAACGCAGGACAAGTCACGTGACACGGAAATGGCGCAAGCCGCTTGGGCGAAAGCCAAAGAGTTGATCCGCGACGAAGCAAACACCATGGTCCTTCTGGACGAAATAAACATCGCGATCCGCTATGACTACGTCGATATCAAAGAAGTCGTGGCCTTCCTGCGCGATGAAAAGCCCCCGATGACCCATGTGGTCCTGACCGGGCGCAATGCACACGAGGATCTAATTGAAATCGCAGATCTGGTGACAGAAATGGAACTGATCAAACACCCCTTCCGATCCGGCATCAAGGCGCAGATCGGCGTCGAATACTGATATGACGGCGGGTGGGGCGATTTGCCCAGCCCGCCGGATAACAGCGACACATGGTGTCCAACTTAAGGAACCCTCATGCCCTTGATCCGCCATGGTGCCGCCCGCGTTGAAATCGGCGACGGCCCTCTTGGCCCCTATACCCCACAGCTGCTGTCCGACACCGGCGGCCTCTCGCAGTTTGGTGCCTTTATAGAGGTCTTGCCGCCCGGGTCTGCCACTTCTCACCCACATTGGCACGCGCGCGAGGACGAGATGGTGTATCTTCTATCCGGCACCCTCACCCTTATCGAAGGCGACATTCGCACTGCGATGCACGTCGGAGACAGCGCCTGCTTCAGTGCTGGCACACCCGTCGGTCATTGCCTGCGCAACGACAGCACAGCAGAGGCGCGATATCTCGTGATCGGAACGCGCTCTGGCGACGACGTGGTGACCTATCCTGATACGGGGGCTACAGTGACAATCCACGATGGCTTGAAGACCTACCACGATGCAGAAGGCACCGTGACCAATATCGCCCCCTACCACGGAGTGTGAAAATGACGGACCAACCCACCACAGCGTCAGTCGGAACACCATCTGCACTCACGAACGATATCGCTTCGCCTCTTGAACCTAAACAGCGGCTTAAATCTTGAAACTGTCCAAAGCCCACTGCCATGCCCTGACTGACATCCTGACGTGGCGTCGCGATGTGCGGCACTTCCGCCCTGATCCCATCACGACAGAGCGGCTGGAAAACCTGCGTACAGCGATGGACCTAGCCCCATCCGTGGGCAACGCCCGCCCATGGCGCGTCATGCAAGTGAATTCCCCACAGCTGCGCGCTGCAGTCGCCGCAAACTTCGAGGCAGCGAACACCCGTGCTGCCGCACTTCACGACGACGATCGTCGTGCCGCCTACGCCGCACTAAAACTCGCGGGCCTCCGGGACGCACCCGTCCACCTCGCCATTTTCACCGCCCGCGATCCGGCCGAGGGGCACGGCCTCGGCCGCCAAACGATGCCAGAGATGCTAACCTTTTCGACTGCTTGCGCGATCCATAGCCTGTGGCTGGCCGCACGGGCCGACAACATCGGCGTTGGCTGGGTTTCGATGCTTGCCCCAGTGGCAATGCACGAAACACTTAATGCCCCGGCAGACTGGATTTTCACCGCCTACCTCTGCCTCGGTATCGCCGCGACAGAGGACGACACGCCCCTGCTGCATCGCAACGACTGGCAAGGCAACACAGCAACGGACTGGCGCAAGGTCTGAACTTCTTCTCGTCAGAAATATCCCGGGGTTTGGGGCAGCGCCCCAATCCTTCCCCGACAATGTACCATTACTTCGGCAGTGATGCCCCCGGCGACAGCACCCGTGGATCTAAGACGCATTCGATAACCGCCACTGTACCTGCCGCCTGCGCCTGCGCGAACGCGTCGGCGAACTGCGTCTGATCCGTGACCGTGGCACCAAAGCCGCCATAGGCCCGCGCCAATGCTGCAAAGTCGGGATTAGAAAGTCCGGTGCCAGAAACCCGGCCCGGATAGCTGCGTTCTTGATGCATGCGGATTGTGCCGTAGCGGCCGTTATTCATCACGATGACGATTGGTGCGGCACCGTGCTGTACTGCCGTGGACAACTCGTTGCAGGTCATTTGGAAACAGCCGTCGCCCGCAAGGCAGACGACCGTGCGATCCGGATACTCTATCGCTGCTGCGATCGACGCCGGAAACCCATAGCCCATAGAACCAGAGGTTGGTGCCAGTTGGGTGCCGTGCTGCTTGTAGGTAAAATAGCGGTGCAGCCATGCCGCGTAGTTCCCGGCACCATTGGTCAGGATTGCGTCGTCCGGCAAAGAGTTAGACAGCCAGCGAATGACCTGCTCTTGTTTCACAGAACCTGGGCTTTCCACCGGTGTCTGCCAGTGCGCGTAATCTGTCTGCGCCGCTGTCACCGCGTCAGGCCAACCTGTCCAACTGTCCTGTCGTGCCAGCGCGTCGCGCAGTGCCATGATGGCCACATCACCAGGGCAGACGACACCAAGGTCGGCACCGTAAACCCGCCCAATTTCGTCCGCATCAGCATGCACGTGCAGGATCGACTTTTGCGGATTTGCGGGATCGACAAGAGAGTAGCCCTGCGTCTCGATATCGCCAAAGCGTGTGCCGACCAGCAGCAGGCAATCTGCATCGCGCACCCGCTGCGCGAGGCGGGGGTTCACACCGACGTTCAGATCGCCGGCAAAGCAGGGATGGCGATTATCTAGATAATCCTGCCGTCTGAATGCGGTAGCGACCGGGATTTTAGCGGCAGTGGCAAAATCGGCCAAGGCCCGAGCGGACGGGGCTGACCAGTGCGGGCCACCGACGACCATCAAAGGACGCTTTGCTTCGTTGAGCCGCAGAAGCAGGTGATCCCAGACATAGGCCGCAGGCGCACTTGGCGTACGCCAGACGCCGGTAAAATCCGGCACGTCCGCCTCCGCGCTTAACATGTTTTCCGGCAGGGCTATGACCACAGGGCCGGGACGGCCTGACAATGCGACGCGAAAGGCCCGCGCAATGTATTCGGGCAAACGGTCGGTGTCGTTGCATTGCGCAACCCATTTCGCCAATCCACCGAACATCGCCTTGTAGTCCACCTCCTGAAAGGTTTCCCGATCGACGTGGCGGCTATCGATCTGCCCCACAAAGATGACGAGGGGCGTGCTGTCTTGCATGGCGACATGCACCCCGGCGCTGGCGTTTGTGGCACCGGGACCGCGCGTGACAAAGCAGACGCCGGGCTGTCCGGTCAGCTTTGCGTGCGCCTCTGCCATCATGGCAGCACCACCCTCTTGACGGCAGACGATGTTCTGGATGCCGCTATCGTACAACCCATCCAGCGCAGCAAGAAAGCTTTCGCCGGGCACGGAAAACACCCGCTGTACGCCAAGTTTTACCAGTTGATCGCTTAGGATCTTGCCGCCGTGCCGCATCGTCTCGCTCCTTCGTGTGTTGCGCCGCACCATGGGGTGGGCGCGACAGATCGGCAAGATGGGTTGGCAACGCCAAAGGTCGGTTTAGGTCCCAAACCTAAACCTATCGAAGGACCACTATTCCATGACCAAACTCCTCGGCATCTCCGGCTCTCTGCGTCGTGCCTCGACAAATACTCACCTGTTGCAGAACGCGGCAGAGATGTTCGGGGCAGATCACTATGCCCTCGCCGATATCAACCTACCCCTTTATAATGGCGATCTGGAAGCGGCCGAGGGCTTGCCGGCCAGCGTGAAGACCCTTGCAGATCAGATTGCTGCTGCGGATGCGGTGATGATCTCGACACCCGAATACAACAAAGGCGTGTCTGGCGCGCTCAAGAATGCATTCGACTGGATTAGCCGAATCAAGGCGAAGCCGCTGGCCGGCAAACCTGTCGCTATCATGTCAGCCAGTGCAGGCCGGTCTGGCGGAGAGCGGGCCCAGTACGCGCTGCGCCACTGCCTTGTGCCATTCGACGCTCGCGTTTTGAACGGACCAGAGGTGTTGGTCGGCCAAAGCCATGATCAGTTCGACGTCGACGGCAAGTTGGTGACTGCCAGTTACCGTGACTTTTTAGGCCGCCAGATGGAGGCGCTGCGGGCGATGATCTAGCGCGGTGTCGCGACTTCGATCAGGTTGCCGTCAGGGTCCGGATATACAGCGACAAGATTGGTCCGGCGGCGCCCGTACGCGGCGCCGGGCCATCAACGATAGCAACGCCAAGCGCTTTGAACTGCGCTTGCCACTGCTGCAGTGGCGTGTCGGTCAAAAAGCAAAGGTCGGCACTGCCCGGCGTCGGCCGCGCGGCCATCGGCCCAAAAGGACCTGCAGCAGGATGCAAGTTGATCTTTTGTGCCCCAAAGCAGAGTGCGGTGCGGTAGCTGCCATCAGCCACGACAAAAGACAAAACCTCCATCCCCAGCGCATCGCGGTAAAAAGCACAGGTGGCGGGGATGTCGTCCACAGTCAGGACCAGATGGTCGAGGGCGATAAGTTTCGGCATTTGCGCCCTTCGCTGTTTGCGGTCACATTGCACAAATGACCACAGCCGACGACCGCACGCAAATCCAAACCGACCTGATAGATCCCGCGCGGGCGCGGGCGCTGCAGGCGATGCTGGGCGATGTGCCCAATCTTCAGTCTGGTGACGTACTGCCGCCTTTTGCGCATCATATCTACTTTTGGGATGCGCAGCCGCCGGATCGTCTGGGTCGTGACGGACACCCGGCGACTGGGTCAGGGTTCATTCCTGATCTGGGTTTGCCGCGCCGCATGTGGGCTGCGGGCAAACTGGTATTTCATGCACCGCTTTTGGCAGGCGTGCGCGCCGAACGCATCAGCCGGATCGAGGGGATCACCCGTAAGGACGGACGCTCTGGCCCGCTGGCCTTTGTGCGGGTGCGTCACGACATCCGCCAAAGGCAGGCGCTGGCCCTGACAGAGTGGCAGGATCTAGTCTATTTGCCCGATGGCACCGACCGCCCTGCCCCGACGTTTGCCCCGACGGACGAAACGACCCGAGAGGCCTTTGCCCCAGATACCACTTTGCTGTTCCGTTATTCCGCGCTGACCTTCAACGGCCACCGCATCCACTACGACGAGGCCTATGCACGCGACGTAGAGGGTTATGACGGACTGGTCGTGCATGCCCCGCTGCTAGCACATTTGCTGATGGAATTGGCCCAGCGCCAGCTTGGCGGACTACGCCAGTTCAGCTACCGCGCGACGGCACCATTGCTGCACCATGAACAAGCAGAGCTTTGCTGGCGTGACGGCATCGTCTGGGTACGGGCTGCTGACGGACGGCAGTGCATGGTGGCCGAAGCGTCGTAGAGTGCGGCCCTGCGAGATTATTAGCGATCGGCCTGAAAAGCGGGACCGGTCCCCCGACGTAGCATGCCATGCGTCCCCCTGATTGTTGGATTCGCGAAGACGCTAAAGAGAGGCTGCCGGGCGGAAGTCGTCAGGTATAGTGTCGTGGGCGTCGAGGATCAGGTCGGCCATGATTTCTGCAACCTTGGGGGCCATGCCAAAGCCGATCTTAAAGCCGCCGTTGGCGACATAAGCGCCTTTTTGAAATGGATGGTGTCCGATCAACGGCGCGCGACTACGGCTGCGCGGGCGAACGCCAGCCCAACGCGCCATGACGGGTGCGTCGCGTAGGACAGGTAGCGCATTGCGGGCCTTCGCAATCAGCGCGTCAAGTTGGGTGTCCGTCGTCGTAGCCTCTGCATAGTCCCGCTCTGTGGTGGAACCGATCGCCACAGTGCCATCGAGGTGCGGTACAAGGTGCAATCCATCCACGAAAAGCTGCGGCAGCCCGCCAGCATCATAATGAAGCAAGGCAGCTTGGCCCTTAACACCTGCACCGACAAGGCGCGTGTGGGCAGCGGTCATCGCGGCCAGCCCGGCGGCGCCAGTGGCCCAGACAACTGCACCTTGCGGGGTCCCCTTTTGAATGATCGTGCCGCCACAAGCCGTGACAGCGGCTGCCAGCGCATGCGTGGCCTGTTGAGGGTGGATCAGGGCCGAAAGGGTATCGCGGATCAGCAGGCCGGTTGGGCTTGGCGGTTCCCACGCTGCACCGGTGGCGGGGACAACCTGCCAGTCGGCGTGGCCTTGCCACAATTCCTCTGCGCTTGCGGCGCGGGACTGCGCCAGCGCCACGGCGGCGTCATCCAGAAGCGGTTGCAGTCGCCCACTACGGCAATAGCCAGTGGGTTGGCCCGAGACATCAGCGACCTTTGCCCAGAAGGATTCGGCCATCAGTAAGCTGTCGCGCTGGAAGGCTTTCTTGGCGTTCCATTTTTCCGGCACATGAGGAGCAAGTGCGCCGACAATCCCGCCAGAGGCCCCCGCCGCCACGCCAGCGGTATCGATGACCTGCACGCGCGCGCCGCGCTGCACACAGGCCCACGCGATCGACAGGCCAAAGACCCCTGCCCCCATCACCGTCACATCAGCCGTTGCCATTACCCGCCCCGCGTTCCACAAGTCGTGTGACCCTTACGGCAAAGCCCCATGACCGGCCAGACCCCCACCCCCGACAGCCACCCACTGGACTGGCACACGACGCCCCTTGGTGCCGTACCCGTGTCATTGCAATTCGACGATCCGTTCTATTCGCTGCAAGGCGGGCTGGCGGAAACGCGACATGTGTTTCTGGCGGGCAATGGCCTGCCTGAACGCTTCAAGGATGGGTTCAATGTTGCAGAACTGGGCTTTGGCACTGGTTTGAATTTCCTGACGACCTTGCAAGCGTTTCGGGATGCGGGTGTGCCAGGACAACTGAATTTCACCAGTTTCGAGGCCTATCCGTTGAATTCGTCAGCCTTGGCGCGCGCGCTGACACCTTTCGCTGTGGATTTACCCGTGGAAGTGCTGACTGACGTTCATGACGTACAGGGTTCGGATTTCAATCTCCACATTATCCACGGAGATGCGAACGATACCTTGCCCGCATGGGACGGGCTGGCCGATGCGTGGTTTTTGGACGGATTTTCCCCTGCCAAGAACCCGGCACTTTGGTCGCCACAGATCATAGCAGAGGTCGGCCGACACACTGCCCCCGGCGGGACGGCGGCGACCTATTCGGCGGCAGGGCATGTGCGGGCCTCGCTGGCAGCGGCCGGCTTTACCGTGTCCCGCGTGCCGGGGTTCGGCAAAAAGCGGCACATGACGACCGCGACGAAGGACTAAGGCGCATGCAGACGTCAAACACGCGGTTGGGCATCGGCCTGATGATCGCCACCACTTTCGTATTTGCGGTGCAGGACGGGCTATCACGGCATCTGGCGGGCGAATACAACGTGTGGATGATCGTGATGATCCGCTACTGGTTTTTCGCCGCCTTCGTCATCGCCATCGCTCGCCTAAAAGCCGGGTCTGTCCGCCGTGCTGCGGCCACCCCGCAACCCGTCCTGCAAGCCTTTCGCGGTCTGCTTTTGGCCGGCGAGATTTGCATTATGGTCGCGGGCTTCGTGGCCCTTGGGCTTGTAGAAAGCCACGCGATCTTTGCCTGTTACCCTCTGTTGGTCGCGGCCCTGTCTGGTCCCGTCTTGGGCGAGGGCGTGGGCTGGCGGCGGTGGGTCGCAATTGGCGTAGGTTTCATCGGAGTGTTGGTGATCCTGCAGCCCGGTATCACCGTCTTTGCCCCGGCGGCAGCCTTGCCGTTGGCTGCGGCCTGCATGTTCGCGCTTTATGGTCTTTTGACGCGCTATGTCGCACGGGCGGATACCACAGCCACCAGTTTTTTCTGGACCGGGGTCAGCGGGGCCGTCGCTATGACCTTGATTGGCGTTTGGTTCTGGGAACCAATGACCAGCACCGACTGGGGCTGGATGGCGTTCCTATGTATCACGGGCGTGACCGGTCACTGGCTTTTGATCCGCTGCTACGAAGTCGCAGAGGCCAGTGCGGTGCAACCCTTCGCATACCTGCAACTGGTCTTTGCCAGCGCTATTGGCCTGATCGTCTTTGGTGAAGCCCTGCAAACTCATGTCGCCATTGGTGCCGCCATTGTTGTTGCTGCGGGAATCTTTACCCTAGTGCGCAACCGCAAGGCGCTGGCGACGATTCGCTGACCAATTTTATTGCGCTTTCAGTTTTGATACTTGGTATTCATAGAAGTAGATTAACGCGAACGCGTTGAAGCTTTATTTTATTTATTTAATCTCGACCACCATCATATCGTGAACATTGCTAATGCCCTTGACTGATACCGCACTGCCCCCCGCCTTCGTCGCGGACCCTGACGCGCTCTTGCCACTTGGTGTGCGGGTCGCGGGTCTTGGGCTGGGTAGTATCGATTACAGGGCCGATACGATTATTCTGGATAACCGCGCTGCGGCTTTGTTCGAACTACCGGCCCATTGCCCGATCCCGCGCGATGACCTGCATGCGCAGATCCATTCAGATGATCGCCCAAAGGTCGAAGCGCAGGTTGCCGCAATGCTAAGCCCCGGCCTGCCAGATTTTATCGACGTGGTCCACAGGGTTAAAACTGCTGACGGAAAAGACCGCTGGCTAAGCGCGCGCAAGCAGGTCGTTTTCGCCGAATCGCCGGACGATACGCGCGTCCCAGCGACAGGACTCGTGGCGATCATGGATGTAACCGCCCACAAAACGACAGAGCGTCAGGTGAAGGATTTGATGCACGAAATGAACCACAGGCTGAAAAACCTGCTGACCGTCGTTCAAAGCATCGCCCGCTTGACTGCCCGGCACGGCACGCCCGAAGATTTTCTGCCTCGTTTCGACGCACGTCTGCGGGCCTTGTCGCATAATCAGGATTTACTGATGTCACGCGGGGGTATGGGCGTGACGTTCGGGGCGCTGGTGCGCGAACAATTGCATCCTTTCACCGGCGGCGTCGACAAACACGTACAGATCGCGGGGCCAGACTTGCCAATTCGGTTCTCGGCGATCCAACCGGTTGGCCTTGCACTGCACGAACTGGCGACAAACGCTACGAAATATGGCGCTTTGTCGACACCGAACGGCAACCTTGACTTGATCTGGAAGGTAGAAGGCGACCAATTCACATTGGCTTGGACCGAAAGCGGCGGACCGCAAGTGGTGCCACCGCAGCGTACCGGCTTTGGCAGCACCGTGCTGCAAGGTATGACCCGCAGCGCGTTAGAGGCGGAAGTTGCCTTAGACTACCGCCCAGAAGGCTTGCACTGGTCAATGACCTGCGCTTTGTCCAATATTCGGGACGATAAAGCGCTGTAGCACTTTATCGCCATGTCAATTCGCAGGACGTAGGACAGGGCGCAAAGTCAGACTTGGGCCTGCGGCCACCTGCGGTGCCGCCGTTTTTTGCACCACATCAGATACATTTTCGGACTGGGTTCCGGTTGCCGCCTCAGCCTCGGGACCTCGCAAAGGGCGTTCAGGCGGCACACTGGCCGTCGTCATCCCAGCCTGCACTAGCGGGGCGGTCGCGGTCAGCTTTTCGGGGCGCATGACGGGGCGCGGCAGGTCGGTTGCGGCGGGATCCTGTTGGCTATCCGGTCCTGTGACCGGGGCCGGCAGTGCAAGCGCACCATCGGCGCGGGCAACTGGGCGAACGATCGCCTCCTCGCCCATAAGCAGCGCAGTAAAGTTTATTGGACCGGTCTCTCCGCTCAGGCGGGCGCGATAGATCGGGATCGATTCCGTGACCCGCTGGACATAATTACGGGTTTCGCGAAAAGGGATCATCTCGATCCAGTCGATGACGTCGACAACACCGTTGCGCGGGTCGCCACGGTCCTGCATCCAGTCGCGCGGCCGCCCCGGCCCCGCATTGTAACCTGCAGCGATCTGCACCGGACTATTGCCGAACCGATCGTATAAATCCGCCAAGTAGCGGCTGCCCAGCGTCGCATTATAACGCCAGTCCGCCGTCAGACGCGCCTTTTCGTAAGGCAGATCAAGACTACGCGCCACATCACGTGCCGTGCCGGGCATTAACTGCATCAACCCCAGCGCCCCCACAGGGGAGCCAACGGTGGCATTAAATTCCGATTCGCGACGCGCGATTGACAGCGCGAGTTCAGGCGGCACCGGCAGGTCCATATCCGCAAGATCGTGCATCGGAAAATAGATTGATGGGACAATGACGCCTCTGGCGGCGGCCGATTTGCCTAGCAGCACCTCAAAATAGGTTTCGTCCTCGGCCTCTAGCGCGGCACCAAGGCGTGAAAGGTCGCCAGCATTCAGACGTTTGCCGGCTTCAGCAAAGAACAAGACCGCCTTGCCGCGCTCATCCGCGCGCAGCAGGGCAAAACCCGCGCGCACCAGTTCATCTTGCATCACGCTGGCGGTCTGCCAGTCACGGGGGTCGCTTTTGCCCGTCAGGAACGGGTCCAACGGGACACCTAGCTTTTCGGCCGCAAGCAGTCCGTAAAAGCTGGTCTGATTTTCGGCGCCGCGGGCATAGGCGGCGCGGGCGTCATCGGTCCGGCCGAGCGCGTCTAATGCGCGGCCTTGCCAATAACCGGCACGCCCCAAAGAAATTGGGCTGTCGACCTCGGATGCGGCATTATCGAAATGTACCAGCGCCTGTACAGAGTCATTCAAAAAACGCAGTTTAAGATAGCCAGACAACCATTCCAGATCGGCGTAAGATGCTGCATTGTCGGCGGCGGTCATGAAATGGTTGGACGCTAGATCATAGGCCGCCTGTGCATTGCCTTCACGCATTTGCCACCGCGCAAGGATACGCCGCCAGCTAGACCAGCGCCACGGTTCGCCCAACGCATGCGCAGCGGTCGACTGTGCAGAAAGTATCGCAATAGCATCCGTCTGCCGCCCTTTATCCGCCAGCCAGTTGAACCGATCATATAACAGACCGGGGCTGTTCTTTAGCCAGTCCGGCACGGCGGCCAGCAAGGCGTCAGGGTCGCCACTTTTGCGGATCAAAGCGATGCGGGCCTTAACCAACGCCTGCTGATCGGCGTCCAGCAAGGGCAGCATCTGTTCCGCCTCGGTCGTTTGCCAGCGCCACAACAAGGCATCAGCCCGGTCGACATGCAGATCGGCAAGACTGTCGCCATAAGCCGTTAAAAGATCGGCCTGACCTACTTTGTCCAACGCAAGTGTCGTCCATGCCGTCCGAACCACATTACGACCGGCTGCCGCGTCGCCGGTTGCGGTTAAAGCGTTTGCCAGCCTGATGGCCCCCAACCCGGACAGCGGCGTTGTGTTTGCGAACCAGTCAACGACCACCTGCGGATCATAATTCTTCGGAATAAGCGCCTCACCTGCCCTGCGCAGGACATCCTGACCAGGCCAGTCAGGGTGAACATCGGCAAAGGCAACATAGTCGCTAAAAACAGCATCGCCAAAACGAAGGCGCTGCCATGTGATCAGATCGCGGATCACCGTGTCGTCGGTGCCCGCCTTAAGGTAGGCGTTCAGAAAATCACGCTTCATCGCGAACTCGACCGCAACGACGTCACCACTGGTGACCTGCGCGGACAAAGCGGCGGGCGAGACCATAAAACAGATTGCAGCGGCAAGACGGCGCAGGGCGCGGAACGACATCGATAGGTCCCGGTACGAATGAAAATGTCCCAGCATCGTATCTGGCATGGCCTGTGATGCAACGCACAATCTTGGCATTGTAAGGAAAGGCGTCTAGGGTCTGCCGCACGCTGCCGGCCCGGATTGGGCCGCCCATTTCGCACAGGACTAAACACCGATGTTCAAAGGCTCTTACGTCGCCCTCGTCACGCCCTTCACGGATGGAGAGGTGGATTTGGCCGCGTTGAAACGGCTGGTGGACTGGCACGTCGATCAGGGCACGCATGGGCTGGTTCCGGTCGGTACAACGGGCGAAAGCCCCACACTGACGCATGGCGAGCATGATCTGGTCGTCAAGACAGTTGTCGACCATGCCGCCGGACGCATTCCCGTCATTGCCGGAGCCGGATCGAACAATACAATCGAAACGGTCCGACTTGTGATGGCCGCAAAGGCTGCCGGGGCTGACGCGGCTTTGGTCGTGACACCATATTACAACAAGCCGACGCAGGCCGGCCTGATCGCGCATTTCACTGCCGCCGCCGATTGCGGCCTGCCGATCGTGATTTACAATATTCCGGGTCGGTCGTCGGTGGACATGAGCGTGGCGACGATGGCCGAACTGGCCAAGCTGCCAATGATCGTGGGCGTCAAAGACGCGACTGGCGATCTGTCGCGCGTGCCCAAGCAGCGGATGACCTGCGGAACCGACTTCGTCCAACTGTCCGGAGAGGACGCCACCGCGCTCGGCTTTAACGCCCATGGCGGCGTGGGCTGCATTTCGGTCACTGCGAACGTGGCCCCATCACTTTGCGCGCAGATGCAAGAGGCGACCCTAGCAGGTGATTACTCCACTGCGCTGGAAATCACTGACCGCCTGATGCCGCTGCACGAGGCGATCTTTCTCGAACCCGGGTTGGTTGGCGCGAAATATGGGCTGTCGTTGCTGGGCCTTGGCAACGAAGAGGTTCGCACGCCACTGGTCGGGCTGACAGATCCGGTCAAGGACCGGATCCGCGCTGGGATGGTCCATGCAGGGTTGTTGAACTGAAAATGAAAGGGCGGGCCAATCGGCCCGCCCTTTTTGCGTCAGTCGGTCGTGTCGAACCGATCATTCAGGCGCCAAAGGCCCCACGCTAGCGGGATCGCGGTCAACCCGCACAACGCAATCGTCAACGGCGCATTGTCAAAACTCTCGAACATTCGCGTATAGGCATGGATGGCACCAAAGGTGACGGCGGTCTTGAACAATCCCCGCCGATTAGCCAGCGCTGCCCAGACGGCCATACCCGCCAGGCAAGCGGCCCATATCAAGGCATAGACACCGGGGGCGATGGTCAAGGCGTCACCTTCGAACGCGCTGCGCAATTGGATGAACACGTCGTAATCCATATCGGCCCGCACTGGCCCCCATAGCGTCAGCCCGACAACATCACCCCACAGGCTACCAACAAGCGCACAAAGGTTTGCGACGACGAAGGCCATGATCGCAAGAATGCCCGCCTGCCGCTGGGTCCGTGCCGAGCCATTGCGCATCAGCCAAATGCAAGCCGCGATCAGCGCCGCCATTTGCAGGATAGAGATTGTGGGTTCCGGCGAATAAAAGGCATAAAGCGCGTGGGCATAGAAGGTGCCCGTGTCGATCATCTGCGCGAAAGGCACGATAGCCAGTGCAGTGACGACCCGCAGGTCAAGCCGCCATCCGACCGCCACAGCAATGGTGCAGACCAAAAGATGGGCCAACGCCAACGAGGTGCCGGTCATGGCGTATTGCCGAACACCGAAATAGATGCCCACAACGGTCAACGTGGCCCCCATGACGAGGATTGAGGCGCTGGAAAACCCTAGCCGTGCAGGGCCACGTGCCAACATCCAAAGTGCTGCAGCAGACAACACCGCCCCTATCGCAAGCATCCCCGGGCTGGCGAGGCTTGGCGTGATTTCTGCCAGCTTTATGGCCGCGCCGCAGGTCAACATGCCTGCGCCAATCAAGGCGCTTGCGTTACCAAAAATGCGATAAGCCGCAGCACCCCGTGTGAGCACCAACAAACCAGCCACAAGAGCCACCGTACCCGTCAGCGCGACCGCTGCCGCGTCGGCAAGCCAGAACACCAATCCCAGCGCTGCGGCGATTATGCCAAAGATCAAAAGGGTATTCATCGACAACGCGACCATCGCCTGTCTGGCCCGGGCCTTTATTATATCGGCCTGTGTGGGCGTCAGGATACCCTGTGCGACCAGCGTTGCGGTATCGGCGGGGTAATACATGTCAACTTACCTGTTTTATGAACGTCGCTCACACATCTATCGCACATATTTGAACGTCGTTCAAAAAATCATTCGCGCAACCAATCATCGGCGTAAGCGATATTGTCACAGCCACCAAAATGGGCTGCGCGTCCCAGCTCTGCCGTCAATCGCGCCAGCCGCCCTTTACCAAAGGCAACGCCAGGTTCAGGCCACAGGGCGCGCACAACCAATGTGGTGCCATCACGGGTCATGTCGATCCGGCCAATGCCGCGATCCCCTTCCCAGACGGGAAAGACATAGTAACCATAGCTACGCTGCGGGGCGGGTACGAAAATCTCGATCCGGTAGCGAAAACCAAACAGCCATTCTGCACGTTTGCGGTCGCGCAGGGCCGGATCGAAGGGCGACAGAATACGCACCCTTCCCGGAATATCTGGCACAATGTCCGGCACATCGGGACGGGCCAGACAGCGGCGAATTTTCCCGTCATACCCCCGCACGTCCAATGCGATGGCATGGCCGTCGGACAATGCGGCGGCAGCCCAGCCGCGCGCCTCTGTTTTGGTGACAACATCCCAAAAGGCCGCGATCTCTGATGAAGTGGCAAAGCCAAGCCGATCAAGTGCTGCGTGACACAGCGCATCGATCGTTGCGGCCGGGTCATGGCCCGCGTCCCGCGTGGACTGCGGAATAACACGCTCTGTCAGGTCATAGACTTTACGAAACCCGTCGCGGCGCACAACCGATACGGCACCGCTGCGCCATAGGTACTCCAGCGCTGTTTTGCTGGGGTGCCAGTCCCACCAGCCGCCCTTACCACGCACCTCGTCCCGCCCCACATCGCCAGAGGTGCAGGCCCCATGATCCGCAATCTGACGCAACACCGTCTCTATCTGACCGCTAAATCCCGCAGGGCGGTCGCGGGTCCAGCGCTGTTCCAGTCGCGCCGCATCGCGAGCAAAGCGCAGACGCCAATGCGGCCAAAACTCCATAGGAATGACGGCGGCATCGTGGGTCCAATGTTCAAATACGGCCCGATCACGCGCCAGCAGACGGTCCAACGCGGGCGGGCGATAGCGGCCGTGGCGGGACCACAATATCAGGTCATGGGCACGGGCGAAGGTGTTGACGCTGTCGACTTGCACAAAGCCAAGGTCGGCGATGGCCGACATGGGGGTTTGGGCCGCTTGCGCCCCCAGCCCGTGGCGGTCCAAAAAGACCCGCCGCGCGGCGGCGTTGGATAAAACCGGAACGTTCACGGCTCTGCAATACCCCTCTGCCCTGCCCGGATGCTACGCAGCGAATCCAACATCAAGGCAGTGGTTAGGCCAATATTCAGCAAACCATTCGTCGCCGCCATGCCCGCCAGCAATCGCCATTCCTGCGGCAGCAAAACGTCGCCAAAACCTAGCGTGGTAAAAGCAACAAGGGCGAAATAGACCGCCTCTTCTATATCCGCGAAGATACCTAATCCCCGTAGTGCCAGTGCCCAGATCCAAACGCCCACGGTCATTTGCGCCAAGACCCAAACCGCGGTCATGCTAAGCACCAATACCAGTTTGGGACGATGCGGACGCCGGGCCAGCCAAGGATGAAGCCACAGCAGCGCAAGTTCCATCAACCAATAACTAGCGCCAGCGATCAGGATCGACGTCAGCACCAGCGCACTGCCAAGGGATATTTGGATCAGCATGAGTCATCCTTTGCGGTCGGGCCGACCTTAACACCACCGCCCCGCGCGGCCAGCCGTCTTGTGCAGCGGCCCAGCCTGTCCTACATCGAGGCCATGGCCAGCAAATCCGATAACAAAAATTACAAGGTCGTCGCCGAAAATCGGCGCGCCCGCTATGACTTCGAAATCCAGGAAGATCTGGAGGTCGGAATAATACTGCACGGGTCAGAGGTGAAATCCCTGCGCACCGGACAATCCAACATCGCCGACAGCTATGCGTCCGTCGACAATGGAGAGTTGTGGCTGACCAACGCCTATATCGCGCCTTACGAACAAGCCATGTTCGGCCATGAAGCAAGGGCCAAGCGCAAATTGCTGGTGAAATCCCGCGAGCTGGCGCGCCTTTGGAACGCCACCAAGCGCGATGGGATGACCCTTGTACCGCTCGTTATGTATTTTAACGACCGTGGCTTGGTGAAGCTAAAGATTGCCATCGCCAAAGGAAAAAAGAACCACGACAAGCGCGCATCAGATGCGAAACGCGACTGGGCGCGGCAAAAGCAGCGAATTCTGAAGTCGCACGACTGACGGCCGAACTTGCGCGAACCGCAGCCCTGCGCTAGGCAATGACCGATCCGCTGCAAGAGGTGCACCATGGCCGAGACGTCAAACGATCCGCAGACGCTGGTCAGCACCGAATGGCTGGCCTTTCATCTTAACGATCCTGATCTACGCATCCTTGATGCGTCATGGCATATGCCGGACACAGGCCGTAGCGGTGCCGCCGAATACCGCGAGAGCCATATTCCCGGTGCGCGCTTTTTCGATATCGACGAGATTTCGGATGCACGGTCTGAATTGCCACATATGGCCCCTGCGACCGAAAAGTTCATGTCCCGCATGCGCGCGATGGGCGTAGGTGACGGTCACCAAATTGTAGTCTACGACAGCACCGGTCTGTTTTCTGCTGCCCGCGTCTGGTGGCTATTCCGCCTGATGGGCAAGCGCGATGTCGCCGTCCTTGATGGTGGTCTGCCCAAATGGGTCACCGAAGGCCGCCCGATGGAAGACATGCCACCTGTCATCCGTGACCGCCACATGACGACCAGCCGCCAGAACCAGATGGTACGCGACGTGACCCAAGTGGCCCGCGCCGCCAAATTGGGGGATCACACCATCCTAGACGCGCGCGGCCCCGGTCGGTTTACAGGCGCTGAAAAAGAGCCGCGCGCAGGGCTGCGCAGCGGTCACATCCCCGGATCGCGCAACGTTCATTACGCGACCCTGCTGAATGACGACGGCACGATGAAATCCGTCCCGGCCTTGCAGAAAGTCTTTGACGAGGCCGGCGCCGACCTGAGCAAGCCTGTTATCACCACCTGCGGGTCCGGTGTCACGGCAGCGATCATCAATCTGGCGCTGGAACGGATCGGCAAGACCGACCACGCGCTATATGATGGTTCATGGTCAGAGTGGGGCATGTATCCCGACCTCCCTTTCGAAACCGGCCCTGCGGCCTGAAGGAAACCTGCAATGTTCCAAACGCTTAAGGCGCAACCCGCCGACAAGATCCTGTCCCTGATGCAGACCTACAAGGCGGATGACCGCGACACCAAGATCGACTTGGGCGTCGGCGTCTACAAGGACGCGAGCGGCAACACACCCGTCATGCGTGCCGTGAAAGAGGCAGAGCGTCGTCTGGTCGCGGACCAGACGACCAAGGCCTATGTCGGACTTGCAGGTGACCCTGCCTTTGCGGATGCAATGATCGAGCTTTTGCTCGCCGACGCACTGCCGCGCGAACATATAGCAGCCATCGCGACCCCGGGCGGCACCGGTGCGATCCGTCAGGCCCTAGAGATGGTGAAACTAGCGGCCCCAGACGCAACCGTCTGGATCAGCGCGCCGACATGGCCGAACCACCCTTCGATCATCAAATACCTAGGTATGAAGATGCGCGAATACCGCTACTTCGACGAGGACACGCGCGGTGTGGACTTCGACGGTATGATCGCAGACCTGTCCACTGTGGCCGAAGGTGACATCGTGCTGCTGCACGGTTGCTGCCACAACCCAACCGGTGCAAATCCGACCGCGGATCAATGGGACACCATCATCCAGACCCTGCAAGCAGCCAAGGCTGTACCGTTGGTTGATGTGGCCTATCAGGGCTTTGGTGACGGCCTGGAAGAGGACGCACAAGCCACCCGCAAGATCGCGGCAGCATTCGCGAATGTGATGATTGCCGCCTCCTGCTCTAAGAACTTTGGTATCTACCGCGAACGGACTGGCATCCTGATGGGTATTGCCCGGGACGAAACAGAAGCCAAAATGACCCAGGCGAACCTGAATTTTCTGAACCGCCAGAACTATTCATTCCCTCCCGATCACGGCGCACGTGTTGTAACCACGATCCTGAACGACCCGGCCCTGCGCGCAGACTGGGAGGCCGAATTGGAAGAAACACGCAACACCATGCTCGGCCTTCGCAAGCAATTGGCCGACGAACTTCGCCGCCTGACCAACGATGACCGTTTCGACTTTATCGCCGACCACCGCGGCATGTTCAGCCGTCTTGGCACCAGCGAAGACAAGGTGGAAACTCTGCGCGCCGATCACGCAATCTATATGGTATCTGATAGCCGGATGAATATCGCGGGTCTGAACGAGAAGACGGTGCCAATCCTTGCAAAAGCTATCGTCGACGCTGGTATTTGACCGCTTGGACCCGCCACCGCGCGGGTCCAGCAATCTTTATGATCAAAAACATCTTGGGGGGCGCAGCCTATGGCAGCGCCCCTATTCTTTTGCCTAAATTGCTGCGCCTGCGGAAGACGGGTTGCGATCGCGCACGCAATAATCTACCCAAAGATCAACATTAAAAGACACAAAGAAACTCACACATGTCCTTTCGCCTTCAGCCGACGCCCCCTGCCCGTCCGAACCGCTGCCAGCTTTTCGGCCCCGGATCGAACACGAAACTGTTCGCAAAGATGGCTGCCAGCAGCGCCGATGTCATCAATCTTGACCTTGAGGACAGCGTAGCACCTAACGACAAAGCCGTCGCCCGCGCCAATGTCATTCAGGCGATCAACGAGGTGGACTGGAACACAAAGACGCTTTCAGTACGGATCAACAGCCTTGATACGCCGTTCTGGTACCGTGACGTTGTTGACCTGCTGGAACAGGCGGGTGAACGGCTGGACCAGATCATGATCCCAAAAGTGGGCAATGGCGCCGATATCTATGCTGTCGACGCACTTGTCACTGCGATCGAAGCTGCGAAGGGCCGCAAGAAGCGCATCGGTTTCGAGGTCATTATCGAATCCGCAGCGGGTCTGGTGAACGTGAACGACATCGCTGCTTCTAGCCCCCGAATGCAAGCGATGAGCCTCGGGGCCGCCGACTATGCCGCTTCTATGGGGATGCAAACGACAGGTATCGGCGGCACGCAGGACAATTACTACATACTACACGGCGATACGCGTCATTACAGCGATCCTTGGCATTGGGCGCAGACCGCTATCGTCGCTGCCTGCCGCACCCATGGCATCCTACCTGTTGACGGCCCGTTCGGTGACTTTTCCGACGACGAAGGTTACCGCGCACAGGCCCGCCGCAGCGCCACGCTAGGCATGGTCGGCAAATGGGCGATCCACCCCAAGCAGATCGCACTGGCGAACGAAGTCTTCACCCCTTCGGACGAAGCCGTCTCCGAAGCGCGCGAAATCCTTGCCGCGATGGAACAGGCAAAGGCCCGCGGCGAAGGTGCTACCGTCTACAAGGGTCGTCTTGTCGACATCGCCAGCATCAAGCAAGCCGAAGTCATCGTGAAGCAATCCGAGATGATTGCGGGCTGACACCGGACTTCGTCTGGTTCTGTGAACGTAGGTTAAAGGGGCCAACCATTGCAATTCCGGCCTGACGTCGCCTATATCGACGTCAGGCAAAACAGGCATTCCAATGACCCAGTATCTCGACTTCGAAAAACCCCTCGCAGAAATCGAAGGTAAAGCTGAAGAGTTGCGCGCAATGGCCCGCGACAACGCAGAGATGGACGTCGAGAAAGAAGCGGCGGCGCTGGACAAAAAGAGCCGCGACCTGCTGAAAACACTTTATTCCAACCTGACGCCATGGCGAAAATGTCAGGTCGCGCGTCATCCTGAACGCCCGCATTGCAAAGATTACATCGCCGCCCTGTTTACCGATTTTACGCCGCTGGCGGGGGATCGCAACTTTGCCGACGACCACGCCGTCATGGGCGGCTTGGCCCGGTTGGACGGACGCCCGGTCGTCGTGATCGGCCATGAAAAGGGCCACGACACGAAGTCCCGCATCGAACACAACTTTGGCATGGCCCGGCCAGAAGGTTATCGCAAAGCGATCCGATTGATGGAACTCGCAGACCGTTTCGGTCTGCCAGTCGTCACGTTGGTCGACACCCCCGGTGCATACCCCGGCAAGGGCGCAGAAGAGCGTGGCCAATCCGAAGCTATCGCCCGCGCGACAGAGACCTGCCTTGACCTGCACGTCCCTCTCGTCAGTGTCGTGATCGGCGAAGGCGGATCAGGCGGCGCCGTGGCCTTTGCGACCGCCAACCGCGTGTTGATGCTTGAACATTCGATTTACTCGGTCATTAGCCCCGAAGGCTGCGCCTCTATCCTGTGGAAAGACGCTGGCAAAACGCAAGAGGCCGCAGCCGCCTTGCGTTTGACCGCGCAGAACCTAAAGGAACTGGGCGTCTGCGACCGAATCATCCCAGAACCCTTAGGTGGTGCGCACCGCGATCCCGATGCTGCCGTCGCTGCTGTTGGCAAGGCCCTGATCGCCGTCATGGCCGAATTCGATAAGGCCGACGCAAGCAAAGTCCGCGCCGCGCGTCGCCAAAAATACCTTGCCCTCGGCCAAAAGGGCCTCGCAGCCTAAGACTGCGTCGCACTTTCTTTTCGTTAAAATGCCTATTGACACGCGCAGACATGGGCAGAACGACATCTATTACCTTCGCGACAAAGGGCGTGATATCGCCGTCAGACCGGCGGGCCGTCGATTTCCGGCGGTATGACAGGCGAAAGGGGCACGATCATGCCCGCCTCACGCGCCAGTGCATTGGACCGGGTTTCAATCGCCTCTTCCAGCTGATGCAAAAACGGCCGCAACCGTTCGCCCGCTGGAATTGGGTCTAGAAACTCGAACACTGCGGTGCCGGGTTTGCGAAAAATTCCGCGCTTTGGCCAAAAGACCCCCACATTCGTCGCCACTGGCACCACAGGCTGACCAAGGTCGGCATACAGCGCCGCCGTACCCTTTTTGTAGGGTGCGATGGCCCCCGGTGCGACGCGGGTACCCTGCGGATAAATACATAATTGCCCAGGTGCGACATCGCCGGCCCGGACGCGGGTCAGCATGTCTTTGATCGCCTGCCCCTTCTTACCGCGATCCACCGGAATGCAACCCGCGCGGTAGGCAAACAGGCCAAGCACGGGCGCGTAAAGCAGCAGGCGCTTCATGATAAAACGGGGGCGTGGCAGCAATTGGTAAATGAACATCACGTCCATGAAGGACTGGTGTTTCGCAGCGACCATGCAGCCAAAAGTAGGCGGCACGCCACGTACCTCGAACCGCAGACCGATCATCCAACCTGCAAGCCAGATGATAGCGCGGGCATACCATTTGCAGGTATTCATCGCCCCATCGCGGGTCGACAGCGCATAAGGCAGGAACAGGATTCCCATAACCGCCATAAGGCCGTAGCTGACGATGGAGAATGCCAGCGACCGCAGCCATTGGATATAATAGCTCATGCCTGAGACCTCAATGTGCGCAGGGCTGCCGCCCGAGTGGCAAAAAACGCGACAATTGCGGCCAGTGGTGGAATCAGCAGCGGTACAAGCCAGCCCGCCCCCTGAAAGCCGAGGCCAGTCAGAAAGCCGCCCGCGTCGCCGCCATCCGGCAAGGCCATCACCGCCAGCACACCAAGTGCGGAGCCGATGGCCGCACCCAACGCGGCGCGCAATGTAAACCGTCGCACGAACGCCCGCGCGATATACGTGTCACGCGCGCCGACCAGCCGCATCACGCGGATCACCTGTGCATTGGCTGACAGGGCCGATTGCGCGGCCAGCGTGATCATCGCCGCTGTGGCCCCCGCAATCAGCAGCAGCGCTACCCAGCCTAATGACCGTAGCCGATTAGCGGCAGCGACCAAGGGTGTGCGCCAGCGCGTATGATCATCCAACACGGCACCAGGTACTTCTGCCTGCAACCGCGCACGCAAGCCGATAGGGTCGTAACCCTCGGCGGTCTCAACGATCTCTATCAGTTGTGGTATCGGCAAGCTGGCCAGCGGCAGGTCAGGACCGAACCAAGGCTCTAGCAAGGCGCGTTCCTCGTCGTCGGTCAAGGCGCGGGCTGATGCCACCCCGGGGGTCTGGTCAAGCACCGTCAGGGCCGCACGGATTTGCGCATCGGCCTGATCCGCGGGTGCGGATATCCGCAGCGTTGCTGTGCGGGCCAGTTCCGCCGACCAGCGATCCGCTAACCGGCCCGTCGCCAGCGACAAGGCGATCGCAAAGACCGCAAGAAACGCCATGGCGCCTGCGGTAAAAATCGTAAGTCGCGCGGTGAAACCCGTCGGCGGGACAGCGCGATCCGCTTGTGGATCACCAACCAACAGCGCCAGCGCACGACTTAGTGCCTCTGTTACTGCGCCAATCATAGGGCCACCCCGGTCTGCAAGCGGCCATCCTTCAGCCGCAGCACATTGGCACTTACTTGAGATTTCGCAGTGCGGATCAAGTTCATGTCATGGCTGGCGATAAGAACGGTCTTGCCCATGCGGTTCAATTCCACAAGCAAACTGAGTAGGCGCTGTGACATTTCCCAGTCAACGTTTCCTGTTGGTTCGTCCGCGATAATCACATCAGGTGAGGTGATGACCGCGCGCGCTAGCGCTGCCCGTTGGCGTTCACCACCCGAAAGCTGCGGTGGCAGTTGCGCCGCCTGACCACGTAGACCGACCCAAGCCATCAACTCGTCCAGATCACCCGCAGCCTCGTCCGCGCGACCTGCGACTTGCAACGGCAGGGCGATGTTTTCCGCCACCGGTAGGTGGTCAAGGAATTGGCAATCCTGATGCACCACGCCGATCCGGCGGCGGGCCAAGGCAACATCATCGCGCCCCATGGTGGCGGCGTCCATGCCAAACAAGCTGACGACGCCCCCTGTTGCACGTAGGTCGCCATAACAAAGCTTTAGCAGCGTTGTCTTGCCCGCCCCCGACGGTCCGGTCAGGAACTGGAACGATCCGGGCGCCAGCGTCAGCGACAGGCCGGTGAACAGCTCTGCCCCGCCATAGCTGTAGGCCACGTCCTGAAGCTCGATCACGCTGCTCTCCTTGCGGGTATTCGGGCTGTTTTGCCCAAATCTGCAACAGGTTACAATGCAATCACGCCGAAAGGCACGGCAAAACCTTGGCGAGGCCGCTGCCCGTTGGTAGGAATGGCCCACGGACTGCGGCCAAACAGGTGCCGCTCGGGGTGCAAAAGGACTATGGCGATGCGGCTGATCTGCCCCAATTGCGGCGCACAATACGAAGTCGCCATCGACGTGATCCCGACTGACGGGCGCGATGTGCAATGTTCCAGCTGCGGTCATACGTGGTTCGAAAGCCCGATGGCCCCATCCGCGGCCCTAGAAGACCCCAGTGCCCCAAGCGCTGTGCCAGAGGATAAGCCAATTGATGCCTTGGCATCCAATGTCGATCCAGCACCCAGCCCGGAAGAGCCGCAGGCGACGGAAGAACAGACAGCGCCAGCAGAGCCGCCGCGCAACCCGCCACGCAAGCAGCTGGACCCTTCGATCGCTGATATCCTGCGCGAAGAAGCCGCGCGCGAGGAAGCCGCGCGTCGATCAGAAGCCAGCACCGGACTTGAACAGCAGGGTGATCTGGGCCTGACAGATCCAGCCCCGACACCGCCGCCCCCGCCGTCGCGCAAAGTCGAGTCCGGCGTCGGCAAAGGTGCTGCGCAACCTATCGTCGATCAACGCCGCACAGGTTCTCCAACGTCGTCTGTCAAAAGTAGTCGACGAGAGATGTTTCCCGACATCGAAAAGATTAATTCCACCCTGCGATCCAGTGCTGAACGCGACGCCCTACCGCCCCTGCCGCACGAAGCGGCCCAACGAGATCGGCGCAGCGGGCGACGTGGATTCTTTATGATGCTGGCCCTGATCGTGCTTGCAGCCATGTTATACGTTTTTGCTACGGATATCGCTGCGGCCCTGCCCGCGCTAAGCGATCCTTTAGCGTCATATGTTGAAACGGTCGACAGCGCACGCCTTTGGCTGGATGCACAGGTTCAGTCGATGCTGGGCGACGGACCGGCAGAACGGAACTGATCCGCTAGGCAATGGCCCGCGAACATCAGCAACTACACTTCATGTGACGTCCGACTACGTCAGCGCCCCACCTGCGCAGGTCGCTGTGCGTTCAGAAGCGATCCAAAAGCCGGTCAAGGTAATCCCGCTCGACCTGCGGCCGCGCCTGTTCGGCAGACCGGCGACGGATTTCTCCCAGCAGTTCCTCGGCGCGGCGATAGACATCTTCGCCCTGCAAAAGATTTTCGTCTGTGCCGTATTGCCCGGTGCTACCAAGCTGTCGGCCCAAGGGGTCGCGGCGGCTAGGCTGAACCTGACCGGTCTGGTCACCCTCTGCATTGCCTTGGCCCGGTTCCTGTTGCTGGTTTTCTGCGAGTGCTTCGCCAATCGCGCGCATGCCGTTACGCAGGGCATCCATCGCATCGGCCTGTCGATCAATGGCCTCGGCGGTGTCGCCATTTCGAAGCGCCTGTTCGGCGCCGTCCATTGCACCTTCAGCACGGTCTAGCGACCGCCGCGCCAAATCGCCTGCGTCACCCGGCAGACCGGGTAGGGCACCGCGCTGGCGGGACAGTTCATCACGAAGCGATTGCTGGCGCTGCGCCAAGGACTGGCCGTCCCCTGCTCCAGACCCATCCGCCTGTTCTTGCCCCTGCCCTTCGCCATTTTGATCCTGACCGTCTTGGCCCGGGCCGTTCTGCCCTTGCTGTTGGCCTTGGCTTTGCTGCCCTTGTTGGCTTTGCTGGCCTTGCTGGCCTTGCTGGCCTTGCTGCTGGAGATCGCGGAACGCGTCGTCTGACAAGTCTTGTTGTTCGCGCAGGGTATCGGCAAGATCTTGCATCGACTGTTGGCCAGGCGTCTGCGGCCCATCCCCACTGCCGTCGCCTTGGGTAATGCGCATGTTCTCCAATAGCGCATTCAACTGCTCCATCAGCGCCTGCGCCTCGGCCATGCGACCTTCTTGCATCAGTTCTTCGATGCGATCCATCAAGGCCTGCAACTCGTCCTGCGACATCTCCATAGAATTCTCAGAAGTCTGAGGTTCGTCTGCACCGCTTTCGCTCGGGTCCATCTGATCGGCCAGCATCTGCATATAGTCTTGCGTGGCTTCACGAAGTTCTTGCATCAATTCGGCGATTTCTTCGTCCGTCGCACCGTTTCGCATCGCCTCGGCCAGCCGCTCTTGCGCGCGCTTCAGACGTTCGCGGGCATCAGCCAGCGTCCCGTCTTCCAGTTGGATCGCAAGGTCCCATAGGGCCTGAACGACTTCGGTCTCGTTTTCTTCGGTCATGCCAAAGCGGTCGAAGTTGTCCAATTGCCGGATAATAACCCGCAAGCGCAGATACGTCGTCTGGTTCGTGAACAACCCCTCGGGTTCGTAAGAAATCGCGCGCAAGACCTGAACGATGCGCCGCGCATTTGCTTGCGACCACATCAGGTCACGCCGCTGTTCAACGATGGCACGGGCAATCGGTTGGAAGAACCTGCGCCCCGGCAAGGTCATTGGCTCTGCCGGGGTGGTCACAGTCTGTCCGGCAGCATCGGTCACAGACAGCGTCAGCGTGACCGGCAAGTTGGCAAGGGGGTGTTGCGACAGATTCTCTATCAACATCTCATCAAAATCTGCGCGGTCGCCGCCAAAGGGCATCGGCAGGTCCAGCACGATAGGCTCGATCGGGTCCGGATCGACGGTCAGACCAAAGGCGCGGTCGACCGCCCCCAGATTTAAGGCAATCGTCGCCGTACCGCGTTCGACGCCATAGTCATCAGATGCGGCGAAGGCCTGCTGCATTTCACCCATGGCGTCGGACTCGACCGGGGCGACCAAGCTTACCTCTGGCAAGGCGTCAGGCAGAATCGCAAGCTCCCAAGCGGCACCATTCGGTCCGTCGATGGCAATACGACCCGACCTTGTCACGTCAAAGGTCTGTTCCGGTTCAGACGCGGGCGGGATGTCGGTCACACGGCCAGATACGGTTTCGGCGACAGTCAGCGCGCCAACTTCGCCATATAAACGCAGGGTAATGGTCGACCCCAGCGGAACCGACAGCGGCCCCGGGGGGATATCGTTCAGGTACAGCGTCGGCTTACCGGTATAGGCTGGCGGTGTGACCCACCCCTCCCAGACCGGGCCAGTCGCCAACGCATTACCGCCGCCATTCTGGGCGATCTCTGTGACAGAGCCGATGCGCAAGACAGACCCGAAGAGCAAAGCGACCACAAAGAAAAGAAGCGCGGTATACCGCAGCCCATACGGATCCCGGTCGGACACCCGCAAGTCCGGCTGTACCGTTTTCGCACCCTCTGTGGCCTTGCGCATACGCGCCAGATGCGCGTTCCATACAGCGGTAGAAGCCGCATCCCCGGTCCCAATGGCTTGCGTGTCGCGCACAGCGGCAATGGGACGCCCCGGCAGGGCCGCATCAACGCGGGCAACAGCCTCGGCGCGCGACGGCCATCGGAAAGCACGCAAACCGTGAACAAGGGCAAAACCCAGCGCCAATGCCGCGATCAACGTCAGGCCCCAAAAGACCTCTAGGCTCATGCGGTCCTGCCAGCCGAAGAAGAGCGGGGCAAGAATAACGAAAAGCACGCTCCACAACGGCCAGAACGCGCGCGTTGCGCGTTCCGCGGCAAGACCCAGCCGGGTCAGCGCAACAGGACGGTCCAGATGTGGCAGATCGGTGCGGTGATCGGTCAGCGGGCCTCTCCCATGCGCAGGGTTCGGACCGATACGGTCACACCCACACCGGAATGATATCGCGCGCAATCATTTCGTCAAAGGTCGGACGCGCCCGGATAACCGCAAATTGATCGCGGTGGACCAAAACCTCGGGAATAAGTGGCCGAGAGTTGTATTCCGACGCCATCACGGCACCATACGCGCCGGCAGATCGGAACGCGACAAGGTCGTCAGGGCCCACCTGCGCCATGCTGCGGCCTTTGGCAAAAGTATCGCCGCTTTCGCAAATCGGCCCGACGATGTCATATGTCGCTTGATCGGCACCCGGCGCCGGCTGCACGACGGGAACGATGTCATGATGGGCGTCGTACATCGCAGGCCGGATCAGATCGTTCATCGCACCATCGATGATCAGAAACTGGCGGTCAGCTCCGTCTTTTACGTAGATAACTTTGCTCACCATCAGGCCGGCGTTGCCTGATATTAATCGACCCGGCTCGATCTCTATCTCGCACCCCAAATGGCCGACAGTGCGCTTGATCAGCGCACCATAATCTTGTGGCGACGGTGGCGCCTCGTTGATCTGTTGGTACGGAATTCCAAGCCCGCCACCCAGATCAAGGCGCTTAATCGTATGGCCGTCAGCGCGCAACTGCTCGGTCAATTCCGCAACCTTCAGATAGGCGGCTTCAAAGGGGGCAAGGTCGGTCAGTTGACTGCCGATGTGGACATCAATGCCGATGACCTCCAGCCCCGGAAGACTGGCAGCCAAAGCATAGACCTCGCGCGCACGCGAGATGGGAACGCCAAACTTGTTCTCGGATTTTCCGGTCGCAATTTTTGCGTGTGTCTTGGCATCAACATCCGGGTTCACGCGGATCGTGATCGGCGCGATTTTGCCAAGTTCGACAGCCACGGCGCTGAGCGCATGCATCTCGGGTTCGCTTTCGACATTGAATTGACGGATGCCACCCTGCAGCGCCTGCCGCATTTCAATACGGGTCTTGCCAACGCCGGAAAAAACAATGCGGTCGCTTGGCACACCGGCGGCGACGGCGCGGGCGTATTCACCGCCGGAAACGACGTCCATACCCGCCCCCGCCTCGGCTAACAGATGCAAAATCGCCTGATTGGAAAGGGACTTCATGGCGAAGCACACCAGATGGTCCATCCCCGCGAGAGCCTCGTCGAACAGTCGAAAATGCCGCAGAAGGGTCGCGCTGGAATAAACATAGAATGGCGTGCCAACTTGGGCGGCAATTTCGGCCACAGGCACATCCTCGGCGTACAACACACCATCGCGATACAGAAAATGATCCATTAAGCCGTCCCCTTCAGTCTTAGCAGGTCATAACAGAACGCCCCCGCCAGAAAAGGTCGGAATGTGTAGGGGACGGTGGGCGGGGCGCCTTTGCCGCATGTTGCGGCAAACAGCGCCGAACGCCGTAAACGTCTGATCCCTATCGAATGGGCTTGGACCGCAGGAAAAGGTACAGCGGCAAGCCACAACTTACCCCGATGCAAAACGTCGCAGGAATCGCTAGCAAGGCCAGCCAGTTGCGGCGCACGGCCACCTCTGCGACGATCCAGATCGTCAAGGTGATCGCAGCAATCGTCAGATCCCAGACCAGACCGCTGGTGGCGGCATTTACATACCAAGCGTCGATCATGCGCGACAGCGACCAGCCTTCGGCCTGAAACCATGCAATAAACCAAGACATCGGATGGATCGCCCCCCAGACGGCCAGCGCCGCCCAGACCCAGCGCAGCGGGGACATGTCCTTCACAGGCCCAAGCTCAGCGGAATGCCCGCCGCCCCCAGCCGAAGCCCACCTGGCCCCAACGTGACACGCCCAATACCTTCGGACACAGTCACGCCCGGCGTCACCCCGTTCGGTCCAACAGCCAGCCCCACATCTGCTACAGCTCCGGTCTGGTCTTGGGTCTGACCGGGCGCTACAGGTTCACCCTGCGCGCCACATCCCGCAAGAATCAAAGCCAGAACGCCCCCCACTGTCACCTTGATCATTCGAGCGCCTTTCGCCAATGGGCCACCGCCTCGCGAACGCGGGCGGGCGATGTGCCGCCAAAACTGGTCCTAGACGCGACAGAGTTTTCGACCCCAAGCACATCAAAAACATCCTGCTTGATACCTTCATGCACAGATTGCATCTGGGCAAGCGTCAAATCAGGCAGATCGCAACCTAGGCCTTCGGCCATGGCGACCAACGAACCCGTCACGTGATGCGCCTCGCGGAACGGCAGGCCCAATTCGCGCACAAGCCAATCGGCCAGATCCGTTGCAGTGGAAAAGCCCGTCGCCGCCGCGGCCTTCAAGCTGTCTTGGTTTGCGGTCATATCGCCCACCATGCCCGCCATCGCGGTCAGGGCTAGCAACAGGTTGTCAGCAGCGTCAAAGACCTGTTCCTTATCTTCCTGCATGTCCTTGGAATAAGCCAACGGCAGGCCCTTCATCACCATTGTCAGCGCCACGTTCGCACCAAAAATTCGTCCGATCTTGGCGCGGATCAGTTCAGCGGCGTCAGGATTACGTTTTTGCGGCATGATGCTACTGCCCGTCGACCAGCGGTCCGACATCTTAACGAAGCGGAATTGGGCAGACGACCAGATCACCAGTTCTTCCGCCATACGGCTAAGGTGGACAGCACAGATCGTGGCGGCGCCTAAAAATTCCAACGCAAAGTCCCGGTCACTGACTGCGTCCAAAGAATTGCCCATAGGTCCGTCGAAACCCAACGCCTCCGCTGTCATGTGGCGGTCAATGGGAAAGGATGTTCCAGCCAAGGCAGCGGCACCAAGGGGCGACAAGTTCATGCGCTTGCGCGCATCAGCAAAGCGGGACCGGTCGCGTGCGAACATTTCGACATAGGCCATCATATGATGGCCCCATGTGACGGGCTGTGCCACCTGCAAATGTGTGAACCCGGGCATGACCCAGTCTGCGCCGGCTTCTGCCTGCCCCAATAGCGCATGTTGCAGCGCTAGCAGTGCTTGATCCGCCCCATCGCACTGATCCCGCACCCACAGCCGGAAATCGACCGCAACTTGATCGTTGCGGGACCGGGCTGTGTGCAGACGTCCTGCCGCCTCGCCGACAACCTCTTTCAAACGCGCCTCCACATTCATGTGGATGTCTTCAAGTGCGGTCGAGAACGCGAAGTCACCGCCTTCGATCTCTGACAGTACCGTGAGCAGGCCTTCCCGTATGGCGTCAGCGTCGCTATCACTGATAATGCCCGTGGCAGCCAGCATGGCGGCATGGGCACGAGATCCCGCGATGTCTTGCGACGCTAGCCGTTTGTCGAACCCGATCGAGGCATTAATCGCCTCCATGATCGCGTCCGGCCCTGCGGCAAAGCGGCCGCCCCACATCGTGTTCGCAGTTTTGGTCATGGAAGGACGCGCCCCTTGAAGTCTTTGAAATTCGCCCTGCTTTATACGGGCCTTGCGATCCTTGCAAACGCGGCTCACGCCCAGACGGACCTTGAGGCGCTGAAAGACGGCGATATGCGCAAGTTAGTCATCGCCAGCGAACCTGTCGCAGCACCCGAAGTGACCTTTACCGCCGAGGATGGATCCGAAGCGACCCTTGCGGATTATGCGGGTACGCCTGTTGTGCTGAACTTCTGGGCGACATGGTGTGCACCATGCCGCAAAGAGATGCCGCATCTGGCGGAATTACAGGACACGATGGGCGACCAGATTACGGTTCTGACCATAGCTACAGGTCGTAATCCCCCAGAAGCCATCGACCGCTTTTTCAAAGAGATCGGCGTGACCAATCTGCCAAAAGCGACTGATCCACGTCAGGAAATGGCCCGCGCCTTTGGCGTGCTGGGTTTGCCAATTACTGTCATCCTCGATGCCGAGGGTAACGAAATCGCCCGACTGCAAGGCGATGCCGATTGGTCATCGGACAGTGCCAAGGCCATTCTGGCGGCGGTTGCCGCCGATTAACGCCCGGGCGTCGGATCGTCTGGCGAAAGGGCGACGCCGTTACGACGGATAATTTCGTCGACGTCGTCGCCATTCGCGGCCATTCGTGCCCGCAACTGGCCAAAGCTGGGGCCGCCCTCGGCGAAAAGTTGGTCCTGCAGGGCAATCAATTCTTTAGTCTTGTCCAAATAGCGTTTGTCCATCGGATTGCCGCCGACCTCTGCAAAGACGGGGGCCATTATAATCAACCGCGCCGAATCGTCTGCGACGAATCCGTCTGCCATACCGACGGCATCGTCGTGGGCCACGCCCAGCGCCTCTAGCGCAGAGCGGCCGATGCGGACCGAACTGTCAAATGTTTCGCGGACGATGTCCCGACATCCTGCCTGAAACAGCTCATAAACATGGTGCCGGTCGCGGGCACGCGCGATGATGTGAACTTGGGGAAATTGTTCCTTAACGTAGGCCACCAGTTCCGTGGCCTTTTCGCGATCGTCGATGGTCACGACCAACATCCGGGCGGTGCGGATGCCCGCTGCCTCTAGCATGTCGGGGCGTGTCGCATCACCGAAATAGGCCCGCAGGCCGAACAAACGCAGCGTGTCGATCTGTGCGGCGGAATAGTCGATGACCGTGGGGGCGAAACCGCCGCCTTCAAGCATACGTTTGACGATGCCGCCCACACGCCCATGCCCCGCAATAATCACTTCGGCCGGGGTTTCGATGGTGTCATGCGCGCGGGCAACGCCCTCGGCGGCGCGGGGCATGATGACCCGGTCGTGAAAGATAAACAGCGCCGGGGTCAGCAACATCGATAATGCGACCACCAACAACAGTTGATCGGCCAAATCCGACGGCATAATATTACCGGCAACCACGAAGGAGAGCAGCACGAAACCGAACTCTCCTGCTTGGGCCAGTCCCAAACCGAACAGCCAACGATCGGTGGGTTCCAACCGAAAGACAAACGCTAGCGAAAGCAGAACGAGGGCCTTTAATGTGATTAGTCCTAAGGTCAGGCCCAGAATCAGCGCAAACTGATCGAAAAGCAGCGCAAAGTTGATGCCCGCGCCAACGGACATAAAGAATAGGCCCAGCAACAGCCCGCGGAAGGGGTCGATATCGCTTTCAAGTTCGTGTCGATAATCGCTGCTGGCCAACACGACGCCTGCGATAAAGGTGCCCAGCGCAGGTGACAGGCCCACCAGAGACATCAATAGGGCGATCCCCACGACCATCATCAAAGCGGCGGCGACGAACAATTCGCGAAGGTCCGCCTTGGCAATAAACCGAAACACTGGGCCAGTCAGCGTGCGACCGACAACAACGACCGCCGCAATTGCTGCCAGTGTTGCCAGCATGGTCTGCCAGCCATTCAAATTGGCGACAAGACTTATGCCCGCGTCATGAGCCTCTTCCCCGTGCCCACCACCCGACATTGCTAGCAGCGGTAGCAAAGCCAGCATTGGGATCACGGCAATGTCCTGCGTAAGCAGCACGGCAAAGCTTGCCTGACCGCCGTCGGATTTCAGCAGGCCTTTTTCGCTCAACGTCTGCAACACGATTGCGGTCGATGACAGCGCCAGTACCGCACCAGCAGCCAGCGCCACGGTCCACGGCAAACCAAAGGCCACGCCAGCGGCCATAACCGCTGCCATGGTCAAGGTGACTTGCCCGCCGCCCAGACCCAGTAGCCGCCCACGCATGTCCCACAGTTTTTGCGGTTCAAGTTCTAACCCGACGAGGAACAGCATCATCACGACGCCGAACTCTGCAAAGTGCTGAATTTGCACGACATCGACCTGCAGCACACTTAACGCTGGGCTAATCGCGATGCCAGCGATCAGATATCCGAGGACGGACCCAAGCCCCGCACGGGTCGCCAAAGGCACAGCGATCACACCGGCGACAAGGAACAAGAACGTCAGAAGCAGGACAGAGGTCATGGGGCGCGGCCTTTGAAAACACTTATTCACGTTCGTAAGACAGAACGCGTGGCCGGAACAGACGCGTCGCGCGCTTTATGCGCGCCCACCGCTGGCGGACAACATCTCTGGCAACACACCCATCAGCTTAAGCGCGGCGGCCCATTTACTGGTGTGATTTTCGCCGAACAAGACACTGTTGTCTGAGGGGCCAGTGAGCCAGCCATTTTTTGCCAACTCGGCTTCCAACTGACCCGGCCCCCAACCCGCATAACCCAGCGCAAGCATCGATGTCGCAGGACCCGCGCCCTGTGCCAATGCCTGCAAAACATCAAGCGTCGCTGTCATGCCAATCCCGTCTGCGACAACCATCGTATTCTCGTCAGAGGTGTAATCAAGGGAATGCAGTACGAATCCCCGCGCCCGTTCGACCGGACCGCCACTTTGCACCCGTATGTCCCGACACGCTGGGGTGCTGGGTATTTTCATCTGGGACAAAAGCTTGTCGAAAACGATCTCTGGCAGGGGGCGGTTAACGATCAGGCCCATGGTACCTTCTTCTGAATGCGCACAGACATAAATCACGGCGCCCGCAAAGCGCGGATCGCCCATATCAGGCATCGCAATCAAAAGTTTGCCGCGCAGGTCGTCGATCCGGTCCATACAAATGATGATGCGCCCGCAAGCCGGGCGGTGCAAGCAGATCACGCACACGCAATATCGCCCATTCGTGACTTCCCATGTCAGTCGATTTTGCGCAGGTAAGGCGCTATGACATATGCAGCCACTCTTTTACTCGCCCTCGCCATCCCTGCCCTAGCTTCCCCTGCGTCTGCGCAGAGCGAAGATGTGGCGCGTGTTACTGTTCTGCCCGGTTGGATCACCGCGCAGGGTACCCATATGGCCGCGTTGCGGATCGACCTGCTACCGGGGTGGAAGACTTATTGGCGTGCGCCCGGCGACGCAGGCATTCCGCCGATGATCACCGTAACTGGTGGCGGTGTAAAAAATGTCGCCTTTCACTGGCCAACGCCGCAAGTCTTTGATCAGAACGGAATGCGGTCCATCGGCTACCACGACGTGCTCGTGCTACCCGTTGAGGTGTCGGGCACAGCGCCTTTGCGTCTAACGGGCACGTTGGATATCGGTGTGTGCCTTGAAATCTGTGTACCCGCGCAACTGACCTTCGACGCCCCCCTGACGGACGGTCCGCGCGATCCTGCCATTGTGGGTGCCTTGCTTAATCAACCGCAAACCGGTGGCCACGCGACCTGCCGTGTCACGCCAACGGCTGACGGCCTTCAACTGAATGCAATCCTGACGCTGCCCTACACCGGGATCGAAGAAGCACTGGTGATCGAGGCGGGCGATCCGCATATCTGGGTGTCGGAGCCGATGATAACGCGCCGCGGAGACACTGTCACCGCCAGCGCCGAAATGGTGCGCGGCGCAGGCGGGGCGTTTGCCTTCGACCGCAGCGCCGTTCGTTTTACCGTACTGGGCCAAGACCGAGCGCTAGAGGTCCAAGGCTGCGCGGCGGGCTGACCTTCAACTCGTCGTGCGCCACCCCATCGCTAACCCGGCGACCACGTAGATCGCCAGCAAGATCATAGCGAGGCATGCGACGAAGATCGCCATAGCCACCCCTGCCCCACCAGCCAACATTGGCAGCAGGGCTTGGGCTGCGGGCCACGCGGCCCCGGTGATTAATACAGGGGCCACCAGGGCTGCGAACAAAGCCGCGGCGGCCAGCGCACCGCCGACGACAGGCAACCACATTGCCCGATGACGCGACCGCAGCGCACGCCGCGCCGTCGTCACCTGACGCGCAAAGTCGGCCTGCATCGCCATCAGGGACGGCACGACAAGCAACACAAGCACCATGCCGAACCCAAGACCATACACCAGCGTGATGACAGTCGGCTTAAGAAATTCGGCCTGTGTGGATCCTTCATAAAGCAGCGGCGCAAGGCCAAGGACAGTGGTTAGCGTCGTCAACAGTACGGGACGCAGGCGGTTTGCAACGCCGTCGATGATCGCGGGCACCAGCCCCCTGTCTTCGGCATATTCGTCAATCGTCGTCACCAACACGATGGAGTCGTTGATGATAATTCCGACCATACCAATCAATCCAACGACGGTGAACAAACTCATTGGGATGCCCCAAGCGTTGTGACCATAGATCGTGCCAACCAGACCAAAGGGAATAATCGCCATAACCACGATGGGGCGCGTCCAACTGGAAAAGATCCACGCAAGACTAAGGTAGATGCCAGCCAGCACCATGATCAAGGCATTGGTTGCATCGGACAGGAACGCGCTTTCCTGTTCCGACAGACCCGCAAGGTTTGTCTGAATACCGAAGCGTTCAGCAATGTTAGGCAGGATCGTCTCGACGATGATCTTTTGAATCTCTGCCGCGCGGTCAGGGTCGTCGTCAGATAGATCGCCCGTGACAGAAATAAGTGGAACGCCGTTTTCCCGCCTGACGGTGCCAAAACCTGTACGGCTTTGCACACTGACCACGTCGCCCAAAGAAACATAGACGCCATCGCCGGTCCTGATCTGGGTCCGGTCAAGGAAATCGGCCAGTAATTCTCCATCGGGGAGTTCCACGCGAATGGTGGCAGAGCGGACACCGTCAGGATAGCTGGCGGCCTCGATCCCGCCAAGGCGGTTGCGCAAGGTGCTGCCCAAAGCATCAATCGACAACCCTAGCGCCTCGCCCTGCGGGGTCAATTCAAGCAGTAATTCTTCTTTGTCGTAGGCAAGGCTGTCTTCCAGACCCGATATTTCTGCAAATTGCGTCAACTCTGATTTCAGCACCTCGGCGGCTTCTTTCAGCGTTACCGCATCCGCGCCAAACATTTGAACGTCAAGGCTATCACCACCGGGGCCAGAGCCCCAACTACGAAAGCTGACGGTCTCTGCCATGGGGGATTGCACGACCTCTTCCTGCAAAGCAGCAACGAATTCGGAACTGGTCATTTCTCGGCTATCGGCATCGACAAGACTAATGCTGATCGCGCCAAGCTGGTCAGGGTCCTTCTGGTCAGCGCCGCTGATGCCACGACCTGCATTGCCGCCGACCTCTGCCACGACATATGTGACCGGATTACTACCCGTCTCTTCTGCGATGCGGTCTGACAGGGCTGTCGTCGCCCGTTGCATCTCATGCATCATCTCGATCGTATCGGATCGTGTGGCATTCGGCAGCATGGCGAAATTGCCTGTCACCTCGCCCTGTTCAGGAGAAGAGAAAAACTGCCAGCGAACGTCCCCCTTGATAAACAGCGCCATCTGGCTGGCGAGGATTACGAGCACCCCGGCAAGGACCGGATAGCGGGCGCGGATGACCAGCGCCATGAAAGGGCGGAAAATCCGCAGGCTGAAAGCATCAAAGCCCCTGTTCACCCAACGCGACGGCGCATCATACCATGCCTGTCCGGCGTTCGGGCCGATGGAATGGCTCAGGTGATGGGGCAGGATCAGGAAACATTCGACCAGCGAAGCCGCCAGTACCACGATCACGGTAAAGGGAATATCAGCTATCAAACTGCCAAATCGTCCACCCACGGCGACAAGGCCGAAAAACGCAATTGTCGTGGTCAGCGTGGCGGAAAACACCGGGCTGAACATTTTGATCGCGGCCCGCTCTGCTGCGACTTGCGGCGGTTCCTTTAGCACGCGCGCGCGGTAGTCTGCGTGTTCACCCACGACGATGGCGTCGTCCACCACGATGCCCAGCGTCAAGATCAAGGCAAAAAGCGAGATCATGTTGATGGTAATGCCAAAAGCATACATCAACGCGATTGCTGCCAGCATAGATGCCGGAATTCCCATCGCCACCCAAAGCGCGGTGCGGGCGTTCAGGAACAAGAACAATAGGATCACAACAAGGGCGAGGCCCTGCAAACCGTTTTCGAACAACAGATCAAGACGGCCCGTGATTTGTTCTGCGCGGGCGTTGATCAGGTCGATTGTGGTGCCAGCAGGCAATGTCGCCTGCAACTGTGCCGCAACTTCCTCTACGCTGTCCTGCAGGCCGATTGCATCGCCGTTCGCGGACCGCACGACACTGATTTCCACCGCCGGGTTGTCGCCGACAAAATAGGCACGACTGCGGTCCACGCCTTCTACCGTCACGCGCGCCACATCGCCCACAGTCAGCGTGGACCCATCAGGGTTCGACCGTAGTGTAATCGCAGCAATATCTTCCGCCGTACGCTTTGCGATACCTGTGCGCACGCGGGCAGCGCCAGACACGTCGCCCACGGCGTCACCAACTGACTCCTCGGCAATGCGGTCGGCAATATCGGACAGTCCGATATCGTATTGGATCAAGGACAACGAGGGAACTTCGACGATAGTGGACGGTGCTGCGATGCCGCGCACCGTTGCCTGCGTGACGCCCGCCTGAAACAGCCGAACAACCATTTCATCAGCAAAGCGGCCTAGCTGGTCCACGCTGACGGGGCCAGTGATGACCACGTCAGTCACGCGGTCGGACCAACCGCCGCGGCGCAACTCCGGGTCTTCGGCGTCCTCTGGCAGGTTGCCAGCAGAATCGATGGCTGCTTGCACGTTTTCCGCTGCCCGGTCGATGTCGGTGCCTGGGGCAAATTCCAGCTCGATCCGGGCGCTTCCCTCGGTGGATCGAGATTCTGTATCTGTGACACCTTCGACAGCCTGCAGCGCTGGACCAAGGACTTGAACAATACCCTCGTCCACGGATTCAGCACCCGCCCCGTCCCAACGGACGGTAACGTCGATACCGTCTACGATGACATCGGGGAAATACTGGGCGCGCATATTGGGCCAAGCCATGACGCCCGCTCCCAGCATCAAGAACAACAACAGGTTCGCGATTGTTTTATGCCGAGTAAAATAAGAAAGTATGCCGCCGGCGCGGGTGTTCAGCGCGTCACCCCCGGTTGTCTTGTGCCCCGCCATCAGCTGCCCATCCGGCTTTCCAGCCGTGCAATCGTCGCGGCTGGTACCTCGGGTGCGTCGAGTTGCGCAAGGATACGGGCCTTAGTATCGTCCGGCATCCGGCTATCCGTGACGTAGGCCTTCAATTTTGCGCGGCGGTCGTCATCCAATGTGACATTCTCGGGCGCTGCAGGTTCTGACCCGGCGGGGACAATGGGTCGCACGCCGATCCCCTCTCCTAGCAGCGGCGTGCGGGCGGTGACGACGGTCAGTCCTTCTAAACCACCGGCAGCGATAATGACGTTATCGCCCTGTCGCCGCAGCACTTGAACTGCCTGTTCCAGCAAGCGATTATCCGCATCCACGACCAGCACAGTGCTATCAGCGGCGACTGCTGTAGCGGGTAGCTGTGCCACGTTGTCCATTGGCGGTTCCTGCACCCTTACGGTCACAAAGTCGCCGGGGCGCACGCCAGGTGCCGCATCTAATGCTGCGAAAAGCTGGCGGCCAGTCTGCCCTTCGCCAACCGCGCCACCGACACGGTCGACAGTCCCCGTCGCCGTCAGATCCAAACCATCGACATCGACACTCGCTGTTACCGGTAGTCCGATGACTTGCCCTGCGCCCTGCAAAAGACGCGCGAATTGTGCGGTCGATATGCGGAACGCCACCTCTAACTGCGCAGGGTCCATCAGCGTACCGAAAGACTCGTTTGCGGTCAGGCGCGCGCCTTGCGCCGTGGTCACATCAGTCAGCACGCCGTCGAAGACGGCGGTGACGGTGGTGTCGTCCAGCGTGCGATCAGCTTCTGCCAGATCAATGCGAACCCGGTCCAGCGCGGTGCGGGCCTGATCCAGACGTGCTTCGGCTTGCGCCTGCGACTGCCGGCGGGTCAGGATGGTTGATTGCGCGTTGGACAATGCAAGCTGACCTTCTTCCACGGCCGATTGCGTCCCGACGCCGCGCTGCGCGAGGTCAGATGCGCGGATCAATGCGCCCTGCCGCAAATCGACTTGCGACTGCGCCTGCGCCAACTCGTCTGCAGACAGGGTAAGACCGCGTTCAGCATCGCGCACCTCGGCCTCGGCGTCCCGCACGTCGGCGGCAATACGGTCGCGGGCAGCTTGCGCTGTGGCCGTATCAACGCGTAGCAGCACCTGACCGGCGGTAACAGTACCGCCTTCGACCAACGCCGGATCTGTCCAAACGATGGTACCGCCGACGGGTGTGCGCAATGCGAGCGTGTTTCGGCTACGCACCTCGCCAAAGACGACCAGTTCTGGCGAAAGGGTCGCTGAAGAAATCTGCGTCACGTTGACGGCAAAGACGCGCTCACGCTGGGGGAAACTGCGGGGTTCCTCGTTCATCTTGGCCACGACAGCCCCGCGCACGGTATTTGCGGCCCAAGCCGCCAAAGCCAGCGTCACGGCCAGAAGGAACAACCCGACCAGCGAACGTCGTAAAAACCGCATTCATCCATCCCGTAACTTGATCACGTACAATTAGCCCAGTCGGACCCTTGCACCACCTCACGCCTCTTCAAACGTGCGTGGGTGTCATTTCCGTCGCTTATGTTCGTCGAGTCGCGGCATAATTTCCACGAAATTGCAGGGCCTATGTCGATAATCGAGTTGTTTAACTAAAATTTCGTCCCACGCATCTTTGCAGGCACCCGGGCTACCCGGCAATGCGAATAGATAAGTGCCCTGCGCG
>JAGXIQ010000123.1 GCA_024635625.1 Loktanella sp.
CGTAGCAGCAATGCTAAGGCGTAGACCGGGCGCATCACCGATCAAGCTGCGCGCGAGGATCGTGGCGGCTGTGTCTTCGTCGATATCGCCGTCTTCCAACCGGGCGACAGTCACAGTTGCATATCCCGCAGCAACCAGATCTTGCAGGTCGCTGGCCATCAAGATGTGGCCTTTGGCCAAGGTGGCGTCAGGAAGTTGTTCACGATGAGCGAGGACGGTACCAAGCGCCTCTGCCACCGGAAGCGGTCCAAATTTCATGTGGCTTTGCGCAGTGAGGTGATGACCTGCGCCATGATGCTGACGGCAATCTCTGCCGGAGCGCGACCACCAAGGTCAAGTCCTACGGGGGCGTGGATACGGGCGATGTCGTCGCCGGAAAAACCCGCCTCTTCCAACCGCGCGACGCGCTTAACGTGGGTGCGTTTGGAACCGAGACAGCCAAGGTAGAAAGCCTTGGACTGCAAGGTTTGCATAATGGCGGGATCGTCGAGCTTCGGGTCGTGTGTCAGCGTGACAACAGCGGTACGGGTATCGGGGGCAAGTTGCTCCATGGCTGCATCCGGCCAATCCTCTAAAATTGTTTCGCCGGGGAAACGCTCGGCAGAGCCGAAGGCCCCCCGCGGGTCGATCAGGACCGGATCAAAGCCGCAAGCACGGGCCATCGGCATCAGGGCCTGCGCAATATGAACGGCACCCACCACGATCATCCGCAGCGGCGGGTTATGGATGGCAACGAAGGTATGACCGTCTTCTTCCAGCCCGGATCGGTCGCCACGGAAGCGGTCAGGATAATCATCAGGGTATGCCAGCTTGCAAGCTTGCGAGGCGAGGTCGATCACGTAGGCAATAGGTGTCTTGGCGGCGATGGCTTCCACCAACTGGTCCAGAAGTGCGACCGGCATCGCCCCGCCGACAGGTTCGACTAGCACGCGAATGCGCCCGCCGCAGGCAAGACCGACAGCAAAGGCTTCGTCATCGGACACACCGAATTCCAACAAACGTGCCTCTCCTGTGGGGATTGCCTCCAGCGCCTCCATGATGACAGCGCCTTCGACGCAACCGCCAGAGACGGAGCCTTCCATATGGCCATCGCCGTCAATGATCAGCAGCGACCCCACGGGACGCGGGGCAGAACCCCACGTCTCTATCACAGTTGCAACAGCCACGGCGCGACCCGCTTGATGCCAGTCTCTCGCGAGGGTCAGAAGGTGTGGAGTGGGCATTGAGTGAGCCTTAGGTTTGGGAATGGGTGGCGCGTGTGAAGGCGAATGGGCTTTGCGGTTCGGGTGGACCTGCATCGCGCAGGGCTGCCATCAGGCGAGCTTTCTCGCCTGTATCAGTGGGGTGTGACAAGGCCTCTGCCAATCCTGCGAGGGACGCAATGTTGTGACCGGCGCGAAAGCTGCTGACGTGGGGCAGCATGGCGGCGATGCCACGCGCCTTCGGTGCGAAACCGTCCCACCGCAGCAATGGGTTCAGCCAAATGAGTTGGCGCGAGCTCAGGGCGAGGCGCTGCATTTCGCGCCCCAGATCGGCCGAGGGGTCGCGGTCGAGGCCGTCGGTGATCAAAAGCACAACTGCGCCCTGCCCCATCACACGGCGCGACCAGTCGCGATTGAACTCATGCAGGCAAGCAGCGATGCGCGTGCCGCCCTCCCAATCTTGCGCCTCTGCCCCGGCGGATTTCAGGGCCGCGTCCACATCGCGGGTCGCCAAGTGGCGGGTAATGTTCGTCAGTCGCGTCCCAAATGTGAAGGCATGTACTTGCGCCCAGCCCTGCCCCTGCGCGTTCGCGACGCCGTGGACGAAATGCAGCACGGCGCGGGAATATTGCGACATGGAGCCCGAGATATCGCAAAGCACGACGAGGTTCGGGTATCGCATCCGACGGCGTTTGGTGGAAAATTGATGGATTTCCCCTCCCTGACGCATCGATGCGCGGTGCGTGCCGCGCCAATCCGGGATGCGACCGGGCAGGTTCTGAGTCCGACGCGATTGCAGCGGCCGGACGGGTAGAGAGAGTTTCGCGAGAATGCGGCGCGCCGCGTGCATTTCAGCAAGGCTCATCTGTTCAAAATCCAAGGATCGCAGTCGTTCCTGCGTGCTGATCGTCTGGCTGGCATCGATATCCAGCAGCATCTCGTCTTCTTTTGGATCTTCTTGTTCAGGGGTGTCACGTTCTTGTCCGTCGAGCAGCGCTTCTGCGGCGCGTTTTTCAGCCGCTTCGGCGGTCCGATCTTCTGCCACACCGCGTACCATGGGCGACATCAGCGACATCATCTGCTCCATGAACCGTGGATCGCGCCAGTACAGCCGAAAGAGTTGGGCAAAGATTGTAGATTCTTCGCGCTTGGAGACAAAACAAGCGTGCAAAGTCCAGTAGAAGTCGCGGCGTTCGGTGAAGCCCACAGCCTCGACCGCGCGGATGGCGTCAACGACGCGGCCCGGGCCGATGGGTAAGCCTGCCCTGCGCAAGGCGCGTGCAAAGTGGGCGATGTTATTCGCAAGTTTCGGATTGTCCGGTAGTTCCAGATCGGCAAGTTCTACCATGATAGTCGGCGCCGTAAGGGTGCCGTCTGCCCATAGTGCTGCGCCGTTACCCCAAGAGTATTTTCCAAAAATCGAGGGCTTGGATACGTCATGCGTGAATCGCGGCGCGCGCTTCTTCGAGAATCTGTTTCGCCTTGGATCCTTCAATTTTCTGGATGTCGTCCTGATATTTCAGGATCGCCCCCAGTGTGTCGGCGATCACAGCAGGCGACAGGTCAATCACGTCAAGAGCAAGCAAGCACTTTGCCCAATCGATGGTTTCCGCGACACCCGGCTTTTTGAAAAGGTCTTCGGACCGTAGGCGTTGAACGAACGCCACAACCTCGCGCGAAAGGGTCTCTGCTGCTTCTGGTGCGCGGGCATGAAGGATGTCGAGTTCGCGGTCAAAGTCTGGGTAGTCGACCCAATGGTAAAGACAGCGTCGCTTCAGGGCGTCGTGTACCTCGCGGGTGCGGTTCGAGGTCAAGATGACGATGGGCGGCGTCGGGGCCTTGATCGTTCCCAGTTCTGGGATGGTGACCTGAAAATCAGAAAGAGCTTCGAGCAGGAAAGCCTCGAACGGGGCATCGGTCCGGTCAAGTTCGTCGATCAGCAGGACGGGTGCGCCGCCAGGCTGCGGGCGCATAGCTTGCAGCAACGGACGTTCAATCAGGTAGTCTTCGGTAAAAAGTTCGGTTTTCAAAGCGTCACGGTCAGCCCCGCCTGTCGCCTCTGTCGCGCGGATCGCGATCATCTGGGCGGCAAAATTCCATTCGTAAACGGCTGAGGCTGAGTCGAGCCCTTCGTAACATTGCAGGCGGATCAGGTGACGACCCAAGGCAGCTGACAGTGCCTTGGCGATCTCTGTCTTGCCAGTACCTGCCTCTCCTTCCAGAAACAGAGGGCGGCCAAGCTTAAGGGCAAGAAACACAATCGTGGCTAATGGTCGCGGACAGATGTAGTTTTCTGCCGCCAGTGCTGTCTGCACGTGGTCGATGCTGTCGAATGTCATGTAATCCCCCGCTGTCCGTCGTTGGTTAAACCTGCACTGCGGAGGGCTAGCGTCAAGGCGTCCATTGTCTGTCTGCGCCGAAGGTCGTAGCCTGTACACAACCACAGCGTCGCAAAAGCGGCCAAAGACTTGCCCATTTCTGCCGCATTAATCATGCAGAGGTGAAATGAGCGCGGGTCCGCCCCGTGTCACGACAGGAGAGCCGAGATGACGGACCATGCGCTGGATTTCAAGACTGAGCTGAAGGGACTTGAGCCCTCCGACTGGCTGGCGGCCCTCGAAGAAGTTGTGGAAGAGAACGGATCGTTCACGCCACTGGGGCCCGACCATTTCGCAACCTTTCTGGATGCCGGCCCTAAACTGCTGGTCACGTTCGAGAACGCAGTAGAATTACAGGGGCTAACCGATGCAGCCCCGCGCGGATTTGCATTTACGCGGCGCGAAGGCTGGTCGCACTTGGCGATCATTAGCAAACAAGAGAGCTGGTTTCGCGATCCCGCGATCTATCGTTATGTAGATCGGCTGATCGATGATGGTTTTTTCGAAGATTTCGAGGATGTGCTGTTCTTTGGCGCGCAGGCAGGCGGATATGCTGCGGCGGCCTATAGCGTCGCAGCCCCGGGCGCACGGGTGCTGACCTTGCGTCCGCAGGCAACGTTGGACCCGACAGTAACCGGTTGGGATAATCGCTTTTTGGCCCAGCGGCGGTTAAGTTTCACTGATCGTTTTGGCTATGCCCCCGACATGATTGATGCAGCAAAGCAGGTCTATCTGGTCTATAGCCCGCAGCACCGGCTAGATGCCATGCACGCGGCGCTTTTCACCCGACCCAATGTGCAGATGCTGCGAATCGACAGTATGAACGGTCGTCTGGACGCGATGTTCGACAATTTGGGTGGGCTGGACGATATGATCCGCGCCGCCATGGCGGGTGAATTGACGCCAGCGCGCTTTATCCGCACGCTTGCCGCCCGCAAAAGCTTTGGCCCCTATCAAAAGAACCTGCTGCGACGTGCGCGCGACGCTGGCCATCAAAAGCTGGCAGTTCAGGTTTGCAAGGCTATTCTAGCACAGGGTCACGACGCCTATTTTGAAAAGCAATTGCAAGAACTTGGTCACCCTGTCCAAGTAACGCGCACGAAAGATGCGGCCACGGGATAGGTGCGACATCTGGTCAGGCCTCGCACTTGGGTGTAAAGGGCGATCATGGCAGACCAAAAAATTTCAGAGCTGACGCTTCGCCGTCCCGACGATTGGCATCTTCATTTGCGCGATGGCGCGATGTTGAAGGCTGTCCTACCTGAAACCGCACGGCATTTCGCCCGCGCTATCGTGATGCCAAATCTGGTGCCACCGGTGGTGACTGCCGCGCAGGCATTAGCTTATCGTGATCGGATTTTGGCGGCTTTGCACGCGGGTAGCGATTTTACACCGTTAATGACGCTGTATCTGACGGAAGAGACGGATCCTGACGATGTGGCCGCGGCCCATGCGTCTGGCCTCATTGCCGCCGTAAAACTCTATCCGGCAGGGGCCACGACCAATTCCGGCAGCGGCGTGCGTGATTTCGACAAGATCAGGCCTGTTCTGGACCGGATGGCTGATATCGGGCTGCCGCTGTGTGTTCATGGTGAAGTGACTGACAGTGCTGTCGATATTTTCGACCGCGAGGCAGTCTTTATCGACCGTATTCTTAAGCCGATGCGCAAGAAAAACCCCGACCTGCGGATCGTGATGGAGCATGTCACAACGCAGGACGCGGTCGATTACGTGCGCGATACTGCCAAGAATCTTGCCGCGACGATCACCACGCATCACCTGATAATCAACCGCAACCATATCCTAGCGGGTGGCATCAAGCCGCATTTCTATTGCCTTCCAGTCGCCAAACGTGAAACGCATCGCATCGCGCTGGTTCAGGCGGCTGTGTCTGGCGACAAACGGTTCTTTCTTGGCACCGATTCTGCGCCGCATACGGATGCGGGCAAACTGCAGGCCTGCGGTTGTGCGGGCATCTTTTCCGCGCCCAATACGATGTCCTGCCTTGCCGAAGTCTTTGAGGTCGCTGGCGCATTGCGGCAACTAGAGGCTTTCACCTCGCTCAACGGTCCGGCCTTCTACCGCATGGCGCTAAATTCCACCACAATCCGGTTAGTGAAGGGCGATCCTGTAGCCTATCCCGACCGGATAGAGACGGATGAAGGCCCAGTCACGGTTTTCGACCCCGGTTTTCCGCTGCACTGGCGTGTGGTCTGACATTTTTTCGCTAGCAATCTTTGGTCGAAAACCTTTTGGTGAAAAGGTTTTGGGTCCAAAATGAAAGGTTTCGACATGATCCCCACAGGCTTTCCCGCCAAGGACGAAATTGCCCGGCTAACGGCTGGCATGTTGCTGGAAATCGGGGCAGTGGATTTCAATACGACAACGCCCTTCACCCATGCCTCGGGTAAGCAGGCACCAACCTACGTAGATTGCCGCAAGCTGATTTCTTACCCGCGAATCCGCGCAACGCTGATGGATTTCCTGTCGGTGACGATTATGCGTGAAGCGGGTTTCGAGGCATTTGACAATATCGCCGGTGGCGAAACAGCAGGCATTCCCTTTGCCGCAATGGTGGCAGAGCGTTTGGCGCTGCCTATGACCTATGTGCGCAAGAAGCCTAAAGGATACGGACGCAATGCACGGATCGAGGGTGTAATGACCGAAGGCCAGCGCGTTCTGCTGGTCGAGGATCTGACAACAGACGGCGGATCCAAATTGTCGTTTGTGGATGCGATCCGCGATACTGGGGCGTCTTGCGCTGCAACCGCGGTGATCTTTTTCTATGGCATCTTCGAGGGTGTCGAAGAACGTCTTGACGACCACGGCGTAAAGCTATTGCACCTTTGTACATGGTGGGACGTCCTAGAAGTCGCCCGTGCGCGGGGAAGCTTCCCGACCGAGACCTTAGATACGGTCGAAGCCTATTTGCGCAATCCCGGCGGCTGGACGCCCGGCGTCATGGTCTAAGGCCAGCAAGAATTGGCCGACTAAGCCGCAACAAGATCGCGCCGCTAAACCTCTAGATTCACGTTGTTTTGTGGTCGACGTTAGGTCAACTAGTTCTCCACAGGGTTATACAATTTGTGATCATCCCCCGCATTGGTCTATGACCATCGGACGCGGTGCGGGGGCACGGTAGGATAATCGGGGACTAGGTCGGATGAACGAGATTAGCACTTTCAATGCCACCGGAACGACAGAGCCCGGCACCGATACGATGCCGCACTCTATCGAGGCTGAACAACAGTTGCTGGGCGCAATCCTGACCAACAACGACATTTTTGACCGGATCGCCAGCGTGGTCGGCCCGCAGCATTTTTACGATCCCGTTCACGCCCGTATCTTTGACTGTGCCGCCGCGCGGCTGGCCAAGAACGCGTTGGCAAGCCCTGTCACGCTGAAATCCTATATGGAAGACGACGAAGGGCTGGCCGAGCTTGGCGGTGGTGCGTACCTTATCCGGCTGGCAGCCAGTGCGACATCCGCCTTCGCGGCGCGGGACTATGCGCAGATGATCTATGACCTCGCGATCCGTCGTCAGCTGATCCAAGTCGGTCAGGCGATTTCTGCCAAGGCGTCAAAAGTCGATGTCGCGTCAGAGCCGAAGGATCAGATTGTCGAAGCCGAACAGGCGCTTTATGCACTGGCAGAAAGCGGCACGACCGAAAGCGGTTTCCAGTCGTTTCTGCGCGCCGTCACAGATGCAGTCAACGTGGCGAACGCTGCTTATCAGCGCGATGGCGGATTGGCGGGCGTATCCACCGGATTGATCGACCTCGACAAGAAACTGGGCGGTCTGCACAAATCGGACCTTCTGATCCTTGCCGGTCGTCCGTCGATGGGTAAGACGTCGCTTGCGACAAACATCGCCTATAACATCGCCAAGGCCTACAAAAAGGGCACCCTGCACGACGGCACAGAAGGCGCCGTTAACGGCGGCGTCGTGGGCTTTTATTCACTAGAGATGTCCGCCGAACAGCTTGCAGCGCGTATTCTGTCTGAAGCGGCAGAGGTCCCATCAGAACAGATCCGGCGCGGCGACATGACCGAGGTTGAATTCCGTCGCTTCGTGGATGCCGCCAAGCAGTTGGAATCATGCCCGCTGTTTATTGACGACACGCCAGCCCTGCCGATCTCTCAGCTGGCTGCCCGTGCACGGCGGTTGAAGCGGACACATGGTCTTGACGTGCTAGTGGTCGACTATTTGCAGTTGGTGCGTGGCACCGGGCGTTCCGAAAACCGTGTGAACGAAATTTCGGAAATTACGATGGGCCTGAAGGCAATCGCCAAGGAACTGATGATCCCGGTGATCGCCCTATCCCAGCTGTCACGTCAGGTCGAAAACCGCGAAGATAAGCGGCCCCAGTTGTCTGACCTTCGTGAATCCGGCTCTATCGAGCAGGACGCCGACGTCGTGATGTTCGTGTTCCGCGAAGAATATTACAAGGAACGCGAAAAACCGGGTGACCACGAGATGGACAAGATCGCCATCTGGCAAGAAGAGATGGAACGTCTGCGCGGCAAAGCAGAGGTCGTCATCGGCAAGCAGCGCCACGGCCCCATTGGCACGGTAGAACTTTCCTTCGAAGGCCGGTTTACCCGTTTCGGCAACCTTGTGAAGCCGTGGCAACAAGACGGCGGCCCCGGTGGCGGTGATGTCGGATTTTGACATACGTTCGGTGACACCTGGCGATATCAGCGATCTGGTCACCATGTCCGATGCGCTGGGTGCATTTCACAACGATGATACGCAAGCCGATCCAGCCGCCCTCGCCCGCGACCTGTTCGGATCGCAGCCTTGGCTGTGGGGTTTGATCGCGCGGGACGGCCACCGTTCCATTGGCTACGCACTCATGCTGCCGACGGCGCAGGTGCAACACGGGCGCAGAGGCCTTGATCTGCATCATATGTACGTCGATGCGGCGTTCCGTGGACAGGGTTTGGGTCGTGCCATGCTAAGGGAAGTCGAGGCGAAAGCCCGTGCCCTTGACTGTACCTACGTGATCATAGGCACCGATCCAAACAATACGGGTGCGCAAACAGCCTATCAGGCTATGGGCTACACAGAGCGCAACCCTGGTCCCCGTTTCGCAAAGCGCGTAGATTAAGTCGTCGGCCGAACGGCTGAAAGGACTGTGCAGAAGTGAGGAGGTACAAATCCTATCACTGGCAGCCAACGCAGCCCACGCTCCTGTCATTTGCAACCGGACATATCCCCCCTATCTTTATGCGAACTGCTGAAAGGGCCGACATGACCGAAGCTGACCCGCGTCTGACGCGCACCGAGGCCCGCAACATTCGCAATGCCCGTGATCTGGAAGCCCACATCAGTTGGCTAGAAAGTATCACCGGCACCGCCCTTGGCGTGCTGGCAGTGGCCTCTGGAATTTATACATACCTTGGTGTGTCGTCCTTGTTGGACGACAACGGGGCGCTGTCGGTCTTTGCCGCCCTTGCATATTCCGTGGCCGTGTCCGTCGGTATCTTCGTCTTCTGGTCCTATATGATGCGGTTGTTGCCCGCCGTACACACCGCCACCGCGCGGGTCGGTCTGGGACTATCGATGGTGCTAGGATCGCTTGCGATCGTCGCAATGTCGTCGTGGCTGAACGCCGCTGCACTGGCCGGGGCGGCCGCTGTCGAACAGCACTTGGCCGAGACAGTTCAACAATACCAAACGGCGTTAGAGCGGGCCGACGAGATTACGCAATCCGCGCAATCGCTGTCCCGCGACGTTGCGCGTGTCCGGCAATCCTTCGATGATCTTTCAGAACAAGAGGCAACGGGGCAACTCTCTGGCTTTGCGGGTCAGGGCGCCGTTTTCCGATTACTACGACAGAAATCTGACGAGTTGGCAGCACTCGAAGCACAGATCAACGCCCAACAGCCGCTGGTCGAACAGGCCTTTGTAGACGGCAATGCCAGCCTGTCCCGAATGCGCGCCCTGACCGTCGATCAAGGCCCTGTCGAGGCCCGATCTGTCCCTTTCAGTGAAGAAGCGGTGCGACTGGCCAACGTCATCACCCAGCTACGGCAGTTATCTGTGGCCCCGTTGGTCAGCCGCGCGGCAACGGACCTTGCAGATGCAGTCGTTCTGCCCAACCTTGATGGATCAGACAGCGATACCCGCGCAAGGCAACAGGCAACAATCGATTCTGTTTTGGGCGTATTGCAGCAACGCGCGACAACCTTGCAGGCGGCGGCACAGGACGTGCTGAACATGACACCACCGGACGACATCAGCTACACACCGATTTCCGCAGCTGATGCGGTGATCCTGTACGCGGGGAACTTCATCCCAAGCTGGGCCGGGGCCATAGCAATCGACCTGCTACCAGCGGTGTTGGTTCTGATCCTAGCAGTCACGCAGGCCGCGATACGCGTCGGCCGCGATGGCACGGCGACCGAGGATTCGATGACTCTGTCCGAGCTCCGCGCTGCCATCAGCGCGATTCGCGAAATGGATACTTCGCTTGATCGGACAGACGCGACCGTGACCCGGTTAGAACGAAAGCACCCCGCCGAATGAACCCGGGCGCGACGTCCCGGTGGCCTGCGGGCAGGATGCTGCGCTGGATCTTCGGCTCGCAACTTATTTTTGCAGCCGTACTTCTGGGGTCGGACTTGATGCGCGTATTGCCTCAACTAGCCTTTCCTTCCACCGCCCCAGCCATCACACGGCCCTTTGGGCCCGGCGACCAAACGCGCCGCTACGATCCCGCTCGGATTGATCCGCGCCCGGCCAAGCCCGGATCGCGACCCATCCCCACCACGACGGATATGCCATCGCGTCTGGAGTTTGTGGATACAGTCTGGAACGACGAGCCGACAATCACCCTTACAGGCCAGATCGCACCCGGCGACTCTGAACGTTTTGCTGAATTTCTAACCACGGTGGACCCTGTCCCGACACAAGCGTTCCTGAATTCCCCCGGGGGATCAGTACAAGATGCGCTGGCAATGGGACGCCAAATGCGCGGCGCGGGCATCGCCACACGCATGACTGCAACCGACGTGTGTCTGTCTGCGTGTCCTTACATACTGGCCTCTGGTACCACTCGGACCGTCGAGGATGGCGCGATGGTTGGCGTCCACCAGCACTATTTCGGGGAAAACACCGCCCTACCCGCGTTCATGGCGGTAGAGGATATCCAGCGCGGTCAAGGAGAGGTTATGGTTTACCTCTCTGAAATGGACATCGACCCACTGATCATGCGCCATGCGCTGGTCACGCCTCCTGATGAAATTTATTTGCTGACGTCTGACGAAATGAAGACGTATCGCCTGACGACACCCTCTGACTAAGGTCCTTTGTTTTTGAAAATACCCCTGCGCGACGCGCTAGGGATCGCGCAACGTGTTCAAATCCAGCCGCCTCTTGCCGCAGCGCCCCTGTCCTGTCAAAAGACAGGTCATGAGCACCGGACACCTGACCATCGACCTTGCGGCCCTTGCGGCCAACTGGCGCAGCCTTAATGCGCTGACGTCTTGCGAAACCGCCGCAGTCATCAAGGCTGACGCCTACGGCCTAGGGTCCGACCGTGTCGCCAAGGCCTTGGCAAAACAGGGTGTGCGCACCTTCTATGTCGCAATGGCCGAAGAAGGTGCCGCGATCCGCGCGGCTGTCGGTGAAAAAGCCCAAATCCGCGTTCTAACAGGGCACATGCGTGGCGACACGGACATCATCGCAGACTTGAACCTGACGCCGATCTTATGCTCCGTCGATCAGATCAAACGACATTTTGAGGCGCTGCCCGAACAGCCTTTTGGCCTGCAACTTGATACCGGCATGAACCGCATGGGTTTGGAATGGGACGATTGGGCCGCCGTAGCCGAAGCAGCACTACGTCGCAAACCCGTTGTCGTCATGAGCCACCTTGCGTGTGCGGACGAGCCGGATCACCCGATGAACCCTTACCAATTGGACGTCTTCCATCAGATGACCGACGGTATCACGACCCCTCGTAGCCTTGCGGCAACTGGCGGTATGCTACTGGGACCGGAATATCATTTCGACGAATGTCGCCCGGGCATCGGCCTTTATGGTGGTCTACCCTTCGAAGATGCGCGCGCCGTCGTACGGCTTGATCTGCCCGTGGTGCAGATTCGCGATCTGACCGCCGGAGAGGTCGTGGGTTATGGCAACAGCTGGCAGGCAGAGCGTCCGACGCGGCTGGCGACGGTCGCCGCTGGCTATGCCGACGGGCTGCACAGGGCGATATCACGAGGTGCCATGCTGTGGCACGGCCAGACACCCTGCCCGCTTGTGGGTCGTGTGTCGATGGATCTGATCACAGTCGACGTCACCGACCTAAAAGAAGATCCTGCCGCATTGGCAATCATTTGTGCGGAACAGCCTGTCGATCGGCTTGCGCAAATGGGCGGCACCATCGGATACGAAATGCTGACCGGTCTTTCTGCCCGATATTCAAGGCGTTACGTCGGCTAACACAAGTAATCGCGACCGTCGCACCAAAGGTGCTGATGGTTTCCCGTTCTGTTCGCGCAAAGCGGCTCGACAGCCTGCAAAAATGCACAAAATCCAAATCCTGCTCAGATTCGAATCGTGCTGCCAAAGGGTTTTTGCGCAGTGCGGTATTTTGAATCGCGCAAACACTGGTGCAAACAAGCATAGTACTTGATTGTTTTTCGGCACCGAATGCGCTTCTTTGAACTTGGCCACGCTATTGTTTCTAATAACGAAACAGTCGGCGACAGCTTACGCCCTTTGAACTGTGGACCTCTGGAACGAATGACTTACTCTTGGGTTTACAACTCTGTGACCAACAAGGACGGGACTGCAAGCCATGACCCCTACTCTGCGCGATGGCATCCGCCTCATGCATGCCACCTCGCTTTTTGTTGTAGCGGTCTTCGCGTTTGCAGCAGTTTTTTACACAATCCTTTGCCTATTCGGTCTAGCAGACTGGTTACAGCTTCAGGCGGCTATTGGTGACGTCACCTATTCCAATGCGGGGCCGTGGATACAAGCAGCGCTTACGGCGATGCTGGGAACGATGGCGTTCTTTCTGCCAACCAACGCGCGCATGTTGGCGCTGGAAACCAGCCGCCGCAATTTTCATATCAGCATGGATGACGTTGCACGCGCCTATGATAACGTCCATTCGGCTGATCGATCCGGGGTATTTGCGCTCAGTTCCGAATTCGACGCGGTAAGAGTACGATTAACCTATATGCGCAACCACCCTGACCTGTCGCAATTGGAAGGCGGCGTGTTAGAGGTCGCAGCCCAGATGAGCCAGCAAAGCCGCCATTTGGCAGAGGTCTATTCAGTAGAGCGTGTCGCGCGCGCTAAGGCGTTTCTGCGTCAGCGCCAGCAGGCGGCGAATGAACAGCAGGAACGAATCGTCGAGGCGCTGCATATCTGCGAGCAAATCCGAAGCTGGTCAGAACAAATCGAGATTGAAGAGGCGCGGGTCGCCAGTCAACTGTCCTATCTCGACGCACGGTTGCAGGCGACTTTGCCATTGCTGGGTTATGCGTTGGAACATGACGAGGCCTTGGACGAAGCCATGCACAACGTCGAAAACGAACGCCAGAAGGCGGATCGAACCAATATCGTACCCATGCCGCAGAGAACCGCCGCCGAATGATGGCTCCTCCCGTTTTGCGTTGGGCCAACTTGGCGTTGTTGGTGCTGTTCCCGCTTTCGTGGTTCGCGCCGCTGCTTCGGGCCGGCTTGCTGCCGTTGTTCGGCCTGTCGGACATTAGCGTCGTGTCTGGTTTGCAAAATCTTTGGCCAAGCGATCCGCTATTGGCATTACTTGTCACCGCCCTTGCCCTATTCGCGCCGATGCTTAAAACCATTGGATTGGCGCTTATTCACCATGATCAATTGAAACCAACCCTGCTGCCCGCACTGTCGTGGGCTGGCAAGCTAGCGATGGCTGATGTATTTTTAATTGCACTATACGTTGTAATCCTGAAAGGCGCTGGACTTGGCCGTGTCGAGACGGCTTGGGGGCTGTGGTTATTTACCGGCTGCATTCTGGCATCAATCATAATTTCAGGGCTGAGTCAGCGACATTTGAAAGACGCTTAGCGCCCGTTTGAAAGACGCTTAGCGCCCGTTGCCACTGCTGTGTTTCTGGGCCAAAAGGTGAACATGGCAAAAGAACTCGCTTTCACTTGCACCGCCTGCGGCGCCGCGACCAGTAAATGGTCCGGCAAATGCGAAGCTTGCGGCGCATGGAATACAATTCAAGAAGACACCGGACTAGCCGCTGGTCCAAAAAAGACCTCTATCGGGGGGCGTCGCGGCAAGACGCTGACGCTGACCGACCTTGCCACGCAAGAGGCAGCCCCCCCGCGCACGCTGGCTGGCGTCGAAGAGTTGGACCGCGTCCTTGGTGGCGGTTTGGTAAAGGCGTCCGCCCTGCTGGTTGGCGGCGATCCCGGGATTGGCAAATCAACACTGATGCTGCAGGCTGCGGCCCGTTTTGCGCGGAATGGATTAAAGGTAATCTATATCTCTGGCGAGGAATCGAACGCACAGGTGCAAATGCGGGCGCGCAGGCTGGGGTTGGACAAAAGCCCTGTTATGCTCGCGTCGGATACCAACCTGCGGGATATTTTGACCACGCTGGAACAAGAAAAGCCCGACCTGACGATCATCGATTCGATCCAAACGATGTGGGCAGATCACGTTGACAGCGCCCCCGGATCGGTTTCGCAAGTCCGCACATGCGCCCATGAACTGACTAACTTTGCCAAAACGCACGACATGTCAGTCATCATGGTCGGGCATGTCACGAAAGAAGGCGCGATCGCTGGTCCAAGAGTCGTCGAACACATGGTCGATACCGTCCTGTATTTCGAAGGCGAACGCGGACACCAGTTTCGCATTCTCCGCAGCGTCAAAAACCGCTTCGGACCCGCGGACGAAATCGGCGTATTCGAGATGACCAGCAAGGGACTTGCAGAAGTGCGCAACCCCTCTGCCCTGTTCCTGTCCGAACGTGGCGAACCGGCGCCCGGCTCAGTTGTCTTTGCTGGAATCGAGGGCACCCGGCCCGTGCTGTGCGAAATTCAGGCGCTTGTGGCCCCATCACCCCACAGCCAACCACGCCGTTCGGTCGTGGGGTGGGACGGGGGGCGTTTAGCGATGATTATGGCGGTGCTGGAATCGCGGTGCGGCGTCCCATTTACAGGCCTAGATGTGTATCTGAACGTCGCAGGTGGCCTACGGATCAGCGAACCCGCAGCGGATTTGGCAGTTGCGGCAGCGCTTGTAAGTGCCCGAGAAGACGCAGCGTTACCAAAAGAAGCTGTGATTTTTGGGGAAATCAGCCTGTCCGGTGCGCTAAGACCCGTCATCCAGACCGAAAATAGATTGAAAGAGGCGCAGAAACTTGGTTTTACCACGGCGATCATGCCGCGCGCGCCGAAAGGTACCGGGGCGTCCGGTCTAGACCTTCGTGAAATGAAGGATCTGGCCGGTTTTGTTGAACATGTCTTTGGCGAACGCCAGGGCTGACCCTGGGGAGTAGACCATTGGACGGTTTCACCATCATTGACGGCGTTGTCGCCGGTATCATCGTGATATCCGCGCTGCTTGCGTATAGCCGCGGCCTTGTGCGCGAAGCCATGGCGATTGCGGGCTGGGTCGGCGCGACCGTGCTTGCCTTTATCTTTGCGCCGCAGGTTCAGCCGTTGGTTCGGCAGATCCCAGGGCTGGACGGCTTTATTGGCGACAGCTGCGAACTGTCGATCATCGCGGCCTTTGCTGCTGTGTTTGCCGTAGCGCTGGTCGTCGTATCGATCTTTACTCCACTGTTTTCATCCGTGGTGCAGCGGTCCGCGCTGAACGGTCTGGATCAAGGAGCAGGATTTCTGTTTGGCGTGTTCCGGGGTATCCTGTTGGTCGCCGTAGCGTTTTTTGTCTACCAGACGGTGCTGACCAGTCAGGACATCGCCATGGTCGACGACAGCCGCTCTGCCCGCGTGTTCAGTCGCATGAGCGATCAGATTGCAGACCGCGACCCCGAAGCGACGCTAAGCTGGGTCACCGCGCAGTATCAGCAGCTTGTCGGTGAATGTGGCGCGCCGGAGTAATCCGACGCACCTGACTATTATTCTGCCGGCGCTGCCGTCAGATCGACCTCGGGCGCGGTGACGGGCTCGGGGACTTCTTCTTTTTCTGGGATCTCGTCAGCGGCACCTAGAAAGTTGCCAACGATCTCCATGCCCTCGACGTTGTCTGCAACAACTTTAAAGACCACGAGGAACGGCACAGCGACGAGTGCGCCTGCGATCCCCCAAAGCCAGCCCCAGACCACAACGGTTAGAAATACCGCAACGGTGTTCAGTTCCAATTTGCGGCCCAACAGCATGGGGGTGACAAAGTTGCCTTCAATTGTGGTCAGCGTCAGGTAAGCGGCGGGGGCCAATAACGCGTAGGAAAAACTGTCGAAAGTGATAATCGACAGGGCTGCAACCATCGCGACACCGGTCAGCGCGCCCAGATAGGGCAAAAAATTCAGCAGAAACGCCGCCGTCCCCCAGATATATGCATACGGCAATCCAATCAGCCACAAGATAGACCCAACGCAAATTCCGAGGCTGGCGTTGATGATGGCGATTGTTAGCAAGTAGTGAGAGACCCGCCGCTCGATGTCATAGACCATCGTCAGGGCACGCTTCTTACCGCTCATGGTTTGAAACGACTGCACCAGCTTAATGTAGAACAGGTCCCCCGAGGCCAGCAGGAAAGACGCCAAAACCAGCGATACGGCCAGCGTCGCGCCAACGTTGCTGATCACGCCCATGGCGCTGTCGATCAAGGTGGGCTGCTTCACCACAACTTCTTGAACCGCCGGATCAGGTGTCGCCATGCTGGCCACGTCAGCACTTGCTTGGCTGACTTTTTCAAGCTGACGGAATATGCCGCCAAGCTTGGCCTGTAGCTCTGCCCCCATGGCGCTGGCGCTGTCCATCCAATTAGCAATGGTGCCAGACGAGAAGTAAATCACGGCAGCGATCACGACAGCGACTATTCCAATCAGGCCGACGGCTGAAACCCAGTGCGGAATGCCGACGCGCGATAACCCGCGCGACAGCGGCGACAACGTCAGTGCAATCAAAAAGCCCAAAAGAATGGGCAGCAATAAATCTTTGGCGACGAAACAGGTGGCAAAGACGGCGATCAGCATGAGCACGTTCAGGCTGCGACGAATCGCTTCGAGGTGGGTGGCGCGTTTCATGGGTGGCCTGACGTGGTAAAAGTGGGGAAAGGCAAAGCGCCATGGAAACTTTTTAAGTGATACAACCCTTTAAACGCGACAAGCCGTCGCAGGTTCCGGACTTAATGTAGAACAAACTTTGATAACCCGGTGCTGCAGCGCGGCAAATAAATGCGTGGGACAGACCTGATGCATGTATCAGTCTCGTGACACTGCTTCCGTTAGGGGTTAAGAGGCCGGTAACTTCCCCGGATTCGGAGCTGCCCCGTGCCAGAAGCGACCTCCCCCCTCGACGCTACTGTGACCGATAAAGATTTGCCTGTGCATCCCTTTGACCCTGATGGGGATAAGCTGCACGAAGAATGCGGGGTTTTTGGTATCGTCGGTGTGACCGAAGCCAGTAACTTCGTCGCCCTTGGCCTGCATGCCTTGCAGCATCGCGGACAAGAAGCTGGCGGCATCGTCACCTATGATATCCAGACCGGTTTCAATCAGGCCCGCCGAATGGGTCTGGTGCGCGACAACTTTACCAGTGCTGATATGATGGCAATGCTACCCGGCACGCTAAGCATTGGCCACGTCCGGTATTCGACCGCTGGCCACAAAGGCCAGACCGCGATCCGCGACGTTCAGCCGTTCTTTGGCGAATTTTCCATGGGCGGTGCTGCAATCGCCCATAACGGCAACATCACCAATGCTGTGGCACTGCGCAAAGAACTGATCGAACGCGGTTCGATCTTTCAAAGCTCTTCTGACTCAGAGTGCATCATCCACCTGATGGCACGTAGCATGGGCCGCACCATTCCAGACCGCATGGAAGAAGCCCTGCGCAAGGTCGAAGGCGCGTTTTCCATCGTGGCGATGACGCAAGACCAACTCATCGGCTGCCGCGATCCTCTGGGTGTCCGCCCGCTGGTATTAGGCACGCTGGGCGATGGCTTTGTTCTATCGTCAGAGACCTGTGCGTTGGACATCGTCGGTGCTGATTTCATCCGTGAAATCGAACCGGGAGAGATGGTTGTGATTACCGCCGAAAATGGCGTGCAGTCGCACTTTCCTTTCCGTCGCGCGAAATCGCGGTTCTGCATCTTCGAGCACGTCTATTTCAGTCGCCCCGATAGCATTCTAGGCGGTCGGTCCGTCTATGAAACCAGAGAAGCAATTGGTCGCGAGTTAGCCAAAGAAGCCCCTGTTGATGCAGATCTTGTCTGCCCGGTGCCTGACAGCGGCACACCAGCTGCCATCGGCTTTTCGCTCGAATCGGGTATCCCTTACGCCATGGGGATCATCCGTAACCAGTATATGGGCCGGACGTTCATCGAACCGTCAGAGCAAATCCGTAACATGGGCGTGCGGCTAAAGCTGAACGTGAACCGTGCGCTGATCCGTGGCAAGCGCGTGATCCTTGTTGACGACAGCGTTGTGCGCGGCACCACGAGCCAAAAGATCAAGGAAATGATCCTAGAGGCCGGCGCCGCCGAAGTGCACTTCCGCATCGCATCCCCGCCGACGCAATGGCCCTGCTTTTATGGTGTAGACACGCCAGAGCGTGACAAGCTGCTGGCTGCGACTATGACGGAAGACGAAATGCGCGACCACCTTGGCGTGGATTCGCTCAAGTTCATCTCTCTCGACGGGTTGTATCGCGCCGTAGGCGAGGCCAAGGGTCGCGACCAAAAATCGCCACAGTATTGCGATGCCTGCTTCTCTGGCGAGTATCCGGTGGCACCTTCAGACATGATCGAACGCGGTTTCATGACAAAGACAGCGGCGGAATAGAGGGGCTGCGTCGGGGGCAGAGCACCCGGCTGCGCTGTACCCCGAGATATTTTCGACCAATAAAGGATCGAAACTATGGCGACTGTGATTTTTCACAATCCTGACTGTGGGACGTCCCGCAACGTGCTGGCGGCAATTCGCGCGACCGGGACTGACCCTGTCGTTGTGGAATATCTGCAAACAGGCTGGACGAAACCGCAGTTGCAGCCGTTGTTCGCCGTGGCGGGACTAACCGCACGGGATGCTTTGCGTGTGTCCAAGACCCCGGCAGAAGAGTTGGGGCTCACTGATAATGCGATCAGTGACGATACATTGCTGGACGCCATGGTCGCACATCCGATCCTCATGAATCGACCTATCGTCTGCACACCAAACGGCGTCGCGCTGTGTCGTCCGTCAGAAAAGGTCCTACCCATTCTAGAGCATGCACCAGATGGGCCACTGCTGAAAGAGGACGGCAGCCCGCTGTTCGGCTGACTTCTGCCTGCATCACCGATGCGACCGGCGGGAAACTGCAAGTAAGCGGTACGGTATACGCCAACCCTTTCCTTTACCACGTACCTGCAGCATGTCCTCGCAATCCATATGAGGATGAGAACGACATGACGACTGCACCCGATGTGGGCCGCATGGCGCAAAGCGCCACCCAACTGCCACTCGATGCCATCACGCTCATTGGCCTCTTCACCGGGCCTAACGGCGATACCGCGCTGATCCGCATGCGCGACGGTGACATTCATAAAGTCACCCCCGGAGAGACGGCTGGCAGCCTGACTTTGCTGGCGATCCGGGACAACGCTGCAGAGGTCCGGGACCACCGGGGCAATGTCTTTGACCTGACACTGCCGGATGCGGCCTGACGCCACTGGACAGCGCCCGCCCCATGCGGCAAAGACGCGCCCATGACTGACAAAATTGCCCTAATTACCGGCGCCTCTCGCGGGTTTGGTGCTGCCATCGCCAAGGCGCTGGCAGCTGACTATCATATTGTAGCTGTCGCCCGCACCGTGGGCGCGCTGGAAGAGCTGGATGACGCCATCCAAGCCAAGGGTGGCCAAGCCACGCTGGCACCAATGGATGTAACAGTCGATCCGGCCATGCAACAACTGTGCCGCGGTATCCACGACCGCTGGGGCAAGCTGGATCTGTGGGTACATACGGCAATCCATGCCGCCCCTTTGTCGCCAGCTAGCCACATCTCTCCCAAAGACTTTGCGTCGTCGCTGAATGTGAATGTGACAGCGACCCAACGTCTCATGTCTTATGTAGCACCCCTTTTGGGCACAACGGGCCGCGCCGTGTTTTGCGATGACGCCGTTGCAGGTCAAAAGTTCTATGGCACCTATGGGGCCACCAAAGCAGCGCAAATGGCCTTGGCACGATCATGGGAAGCCGAAACAACCCGCACCGGCCCCAAGGTCGTTCTCGTGGCTCCCGCGCCGATGCCGACCGCTTTACGCGCTCGCTTCTTTCCGGGCGAAGACCGAAGTGCCCTGACCAGCCCCGACGCCGAAGCCGCCCGGTTACTGAGGCAGATCACCGGCTGATTCACCAAAGCCACAGGTGGCGCGAAAGCGCGGACGCCGCTTGCCGCGCCCCGCCCGGTCGCCTACCCTGCGCAGACCAGACACACCGGGGCTTTCATGCGCATTCTGATTACGAACGACGACGGCATCAACGCCCCTGGCCTTGTCGTGCTTGACGCCCTTGCCCGCAAACTTGCGGGCCCTGAAGGCGAAGTCTGGACCGTTGCCCCCGCGTTCGAGCAGTCGGGCGTCGGCCATTGCATCAGCTATACCCATCCGACGATGATTTCAGAGTTTGGGCCGCGTCGTTTTGCCGCCGAAGGCTCTCCTGCGGACTGTGTGTTGGCGGGAATCTATGACGTGATGAAAGACAACCCACCGGATTTGATCTTGTCGGGTGTCAATCGGGGTAATAACGCGGCAGAGAACGTGCTTTATTCCGGCACAATTGGCGCCGCTATGGAAGGCGCATTGCAGGGTTACCGCTCCATCGCGCTTTCGCAATTCTACGGCCCCCGGAACGTAAAGCTCGACGATCCTTTTGAGGCCGCGGCTGCGGGTGCAGATTTGCTGCACCGCTTGATGGATGACGCTTTTTGGGACGACGCGGATTACCCGTTGTTCTACAACATCAATTTCCCCCCTGTACCGGCGGCAGAGGTCAAAGGCATCCGCCTGACCCGGCAAGGTATGAGGCGCGGTGTGCATCACAAAGTCGAAGCGCAAAATGCGCCGTCGGGACGTCGATTCCTGTGGGTGCGCGGTGGCGATCAACAAGTACGCACGGCAGAAGGCACTGATGCGGCAGCAAATCTTGACGATTACGTTTCGGTTACGCCGCTGCGGGCGGATTTGACGGCCCATGATGCCTTCGACCGGCTTTCGGACCGGCTCGGGTGACGGACGCACAGACCAAGATGCAATTTCTATTTGCCTTGCGAAGCAAGGGCGTCACCGACGCCCGCGTGTTGACCGCCATGGAAAAAATCGACCGGGCCGCCTTTGTGCGCGGCCTGTTTGCCGAACGCGCCTACGAGGACATGCCACTACCCATCGCCTGCGGTCAAACAATCAGTCAACCGTCGGTCGTCGGACTAATGACACAGGCGCTCGACGTGCAGCCGCGCCATAAAGTTTTAGAGGTGGGATGCGGCTCTGGCTATCAGGCGGCAATCCTGAGTCAATTGGCACGCAGGGTCTACACCATCGACCGCTTCAAACGCTTGGTTACCGATGCGCAGTCTGTTTTTGACTCACTTGGGATCGCTAATATCACGGCGCTGACCGCCGATGGCAGCTTTGGGTTGGCCGAACAGGCCCCTTTTGACCGCATTTTACTAACTGCAGCCGCCGAAGACCCCCCAGGCCCGCTGCTGGCGCAATTGCGCGTAGGCGGAATTATGGTACTGCCGGTCGGGCAATCCGATACGGTGCAAAGCCTTATTCGCGTCACACGCCTTGAAAAGGGCTTTGACTACGAGGAATTGCGCCCGGTACGGTTTGTGCCCTTGATCGAGGGGATCGGTCAGGACTAGAACCGATTCAACGCTCGGATTGAACGGGCAGAAGGCCTCCAACGTGCGGCACAGCCATGACAGGACCAAAGCCATGACACTGACCACCGTTTCCGGATTGCGCCGCTTTGCGCTTACCGTCTCTGCAGCAGCTCTTTTGGCGGGGTGCGAAGGCGGCCTACCCGACCTTGACCTGCGGGATCAGGCTGGCGGGTTCGATACATCCCCGTCTGTTGCGAACTTGCCGGATCGTCCGCAGCCCGACAACCGTGGGGTCATTTCATACCCGGGCTATCAAGTCGTCGTGGCGCGGCGTGGCGATACGGTCGGCAGCATCGCGGATCGGCTTGGACTTCAATCAGCGACGCTCGCCAGCTTTAACGGCGTGAACGCCGACAGCCCCCTGCGACAGGGCGAGGTCGTGGCCTTGCCGGGTCGCGTATCCGAACCGTCCCCGGCAACCGGTGCCCCCACGACTGGCCCAATCCAGCCATTGGACGTCAGTGCAATTGCAACCACCGCGCTGGACCGCGCAGCAGGCAGCCCACCCGTTCAAGGCGGCCTTGCGCCTTTGCCATCCGGCGGTCAGTCCGGTGTCGAACCCATCCGCCACAAGGTCCAGTCCGGAGAGACCGCCTTTTCGATCGCGCGGCTGTACAACGTACCCGCGAACACGCTTGCATCGTGGAACGGGCTATCCGGTGATCTGGCGGTGCGCGAAGGACAATATCTGCTGATTCCGCAGAACGAGACACCAGCAGATCCCACAGGCGGCCCTTTGGTCGCACCCGGGATCGGGAGTGGTTCGCCAGTTCCACCCTCTGCCGCGGCGCCGTTACCGGCCGAAGACCCGGCAACGCCCCTGCCCGCAGCCGCAACGCCGCCTGCACCGTCCCTAGAGGCTGCACCGCCACGCGTCGCATCACCGGCGGCCCCTGCGCCAGCAGCACCGGCTCCCGCACCCGCCCCTGCCGCACCGGCAAACGAAGGCCAATTCGTTCGGCCCGTAGCTGGCAGCATCATCCGTGACTACGCGCCCGGCAAGAACGAAGGTATCGACATCGGTGCAAGTGCCGGAACGACGGTTAAGGCAGCCGACGCGGGCACCGTGGCCGCTGTCACGACCGATACCAGTGGCACTGCCATCGTTGTCATAAAGCACGCCAACAACTTGCTAACCGTCTATACAAATCTAGAGGGGCTGAGCGTGTCCAAAGGTGATTCCGTGTCGCGCGGCGGCACCCTTGGCAAGGTCAAAGCAGGAAGCCCTAGCTTTGTGCACTTTGAAGTCCGGCGCGGGCTCGAGTCCGTAGACCCCAACGACTACCTCTAAGTTCGCTAGACGCTCGAGCGCGTCGCGCGAGCTCATTTAGAAAAAAGCGAGGACGCGGTGATTGCCGCGTCAGCGTAGTAATATGCCCCGACGCCCGGCGAGATCAGTAAAATACTGCCATGCAACCCGGCCAGAGCGGCTGCCACGCGTAGCCTGCCATTCGATTGCTTCGGCCCGCAGGGTTGCGTCATCAATGACAACACCGTGGGCGTCGCAATAGCCTCTGATCATTTCCAGGTACTGATCCTGATCGCAAGGGTGAAAGCCGAGCCATAGACCAAAGCGATCTGAAAGGCTGACCTTTTCTTCAACCGCCTCGCCCGGCGTAATGGCCGTGGCACGTTCGTTTTCGATCATGTCACGGGGCATCAGGTGGCGGCGGTTGGAAGTTGCATAAAGTACGACATTTTCCGGGCGACCTTCAATGCCGCCGTCCAACACGGCCTTCAATGATTTGTAATGACTATCGTCATGACTGAACGACAAGTCGTCACAAAACAGGATGAACCGGTGTGGCGCATCGCGCAGCAGGTGCAGCAAACGACCGATGCTGGGCAGGTCCTCTCGCTGAATTTCGATAATTTTCAAGCCCGCGTAACTCGCATGAAGTTTGCCATGCATAGCTTTGACAAGGCTCGATTTCCCCATACCGCGCGCGCCCCAAAGAAGGGCGTTGTTCGCAGGCAGACCCTGAGCAAAGCGTTCAGTGTTTGCCAGCAGTGTGTCGCGGGACCGGTCAATTCCCACCAACAGATCAACGTCAATGCGAGAGACGCGATCCACCGGATCCATTCGGTCCGGGTCAGCATGCCAGACGAAAGCCCCCGCGGTATCGAAATCAGGGGCACGTGCCGGACCGGGCCGCAGCCGTTCTAGGGCAGCGGCGATCCGGTCCAACGCGTCGGTCATGGTTTCTCGTCCTCGTCTGTCGGGTTCAGCGGATTGCCGTACATATCTTCATCTTCGCCTACGATGCCCTCGGCCCGCAGTTTCGCCAATCGGATACGTTCGATCCGCGCGACAAGTTGGATAGAGATTTCGTAAAGGCCATAGATGACAGTGAACAGGATAACCTGGCTCACCACGTCCGGCGGCGTCGCAAGTGCGGCCATCAACAAAATGCCGACAACGGCATATTTACGTGTGTTTCGCAGGCCTACGGCACTTACGAGACCCGCTTTGCCCATTAGCGTTAGCAATACCGGCAACTGAAAGCATAGGCCGAAAGCCACGATGAACTTGATAGTCAGGTTCAAATAGGCCTTGGCAGAACCCTGAAACAACAGACCAGCGGCTTGGGTCGCGCTTTCTGGATCATCGGTCAGGACGTTGCCCTGCTGAAAGCCAAGGAAGAAGTTAAAGGCAAGTGGCGTAATCACGTAATACGCGAAGGCTGCGCCAAGGAAAAACATGAACGGCGAAGCAACCAGAAACGGCAAGAACGCGCCCTTTTCTGATTTGTAGAGCCCGGGCGCAATGAAACGCCACATTTGGAAGCTGATAAAGGGAAACGACAGACAAAGGCCGCCGAGTAGGGAAATCTGAATCGCAACGAAAAAACCTTCTTCGAGCGCGATGAAGATAAGTCCACAATCCTGGCCTTCTGCATCAAGTGCAGAGCAGAGCGGCCGCGTCAGGAAGTCAAAGATTGGATTCCAGACAGTAAAACAGATGATCATGCCGACCACGAAAGCCAGCAATGACTTGATGAGGCGCGACCGCAGTTCCGTCAGGTGTTCAAGAAGTGGTGCAGCGCTGTCGTCAAGGTCATCAAGAGCGCTCATGCATCACCCGCTGGAATTTTCTTGGCACGTGGCTTTGAAGCTTTGGTTGCTGAAGCGTCCTTAACCTTTGCGACCTTCGTTTTTGACGTGGCCTTCGGCTTCGCCGCAGCTGTTTTTGGGGCGGGTGCTTCGACAACGGCTTCGTGTACCGCAGCTGCACTCGGCTCTTGTGCTTTGGCGGGCTTTTTGATCGGTTCTGGCTCTTCTGATGCTTCCGCTGCGTCGGCCGCCGACAGTTCGCGGGCGCGCCGCTCCTCTGCAGCACGGGCAGTTGCGGTAGCGATCTTATCTTTTGCGGCCTGACGCTCTTCGGACAGCTTGGCAGTCTCGGTACCCGGTTTGTGGGTCATGCCGGCTGATTGCTTCAACTTGTCCGTACCAAATTTCGCAGGGTTGGCAGCGGCTTGAATGGACTTGCTGATATCCTTCATGCCGCTATCATCGGCTGCTGACTCCATCGCGCGCTGAAAATCTGACGCCATGGCGCGGGCTTTGCCGCTCATGCGGCCCAGCTCTCGAAACATATTCGGCAGGTCTTTTGGCCCGATCACAATCAGGGCCACGATCCCCAGAAGGATCATTTCGCTCCAGCCTAGGCCGAACATATGCTGTACCTCGGGCGGGGTTTAGACGTTGTCTTTTTTCGCTTCGGGCGTGACGTCACGCGCGTCTGCAAAGCTGTCGTCCAGTTCTTTTTTACTGTCGTCGACACCGCGCTTGAAAGCAGTGATGCCCTTGCCGACTTCGCCCATAAGGGACGAAATCTTGCCGCGTCCGAACAGGACCAGCACCACGACAGCGATCAGCAGGAGGCCGGGAAGGCCGATATTGTTGAGCATTTAATCTCTCCTTAGCGGAACCCGAACGGATGTGTCCGGGCGGTTGAGGCCCGCCAGACATACGCGTCGGGAACGGACTTGAAAAGCGGCAAGTGGTCAATTGCCCGTGCGTGATGCGCGCGCCTTCGCCGGCGCGCGCCGCGGCCTACCAGCCCATTGCTTTGCGCAGCATATTCAGCGCGACTAATACAAGGAATACACCAAATACCCGCTTTAGGCGATTGGCGTCGGTCTTGTGCGCAAGTGCCGCACCCCATGGCGCTGTTATCAGCGTCATGGCAACCACTAGACCGAAGGCGACGAAGTTGACGGAACCAATGGTGTAAGGTGGCGCGATTGCAATAGGCTTGAACAGCAATACGATAACCGAAGGCACCGCGATCAAAACGCCGAATCCGGCGGCGGTGGCAACGGCACGGTGAATGGGTGTGTTATAAAGGCTCATGACTGGCACGCCGAAGGACCCACCTCCGATGCCCATGAGCACCGACAAAAAGCCCAGCAATGGGGAAAGGGCCGCGCGCGCCCAGCCTGTTGGCATCGACTGCCCCACGCGCCAGTGGTTACGCCCAAAGGTCATATAGAGGCCGACTGCAATCGCTAGACCGCCAAAAATCAACTGCAGCGACAAGGTGCGCAGGCTAGAGACCAAAAGCACGCCAAGAACCGCACCGATGACAATGCCGGGGGCCCATGTCTTTAGGATACCCCATTCGACAGCGCCTTTCTTATTATGCGCATTCAATGAACGCAGGCTGGTCACGATGATCGTCGCGAGAGATGTGGCAAGACACATCTGCATCAACTGAGGACTATCATAGCCTAGGGCGCTGAAAGCATAAAAGAACGCAGGTACGAGGATGATACCACCACCGACACCTAGCAGCCCCGCCAGCACACCAGCGAAGGCCCCGATGGCCAGCAAAAGCGCGCCCATCTCTAACAATACCGTCATATTTTCCAAGATTTCCCCCTCAGGCTGCCAGTTCGGTCACGTGGCAAAGCGCGTCTAACACCACGTTCACACCTGCACCATCCTTATGCGCATGTTCAGACAAGTGACGGCGCCACAGACGCGCACCAGGACGTCCCTGAAATAGACCCAGCATGTGGCGTGTGATCTGGCCTAAGCGCCCACCATTGGCGATATGGGTATCGATATAGGGCAGCATGGCGTGAACGATCTGCACCGCATCGCCGCTGGTACCGTCACCAAAAATTCGTGCATCAGCGTCCAGCAGAATGCTAGAGGGGTCGTGGTAGGCGGCGCGTCCAATCATTACCCCGTCCAGCCCCGCATCCAGAAACGCCTGCGCCTGATCAAGGCTGTCGATCCCGCCGTTGACTGAGAGGTGCAACTGGGGAAACGCCGCTTTCATTGCGTGCACGAGGTCGTAGTCGAGGGGCGGAATATCCCGGTTTTCCTTGGGGCTAAGTCCCTGAAGCCACGCTTTACGGGCGTGGATCGTAAAGCGGTCGACACCTACCGATGATACGCGGGTCAGAAAGTCTGGTAGCACGGATTCCGGTTCTTGGTCGTCGACGCCGATCCGGCACTTCACCGTAATCGGCAGGGCGGTCACGTCCCACATTGCGGCGACGCATTCAGCCACCAGGTCAGGCTCCTTCATAAGGATCGCCCCGAACCGTCCCGATTGCACCCGGTCAGAGGGACAACCACAGTTCAGATTGACCTCGTCATACCCCATATCAGCCGCGATCCGGGTGGCCTGCGCCAGAAGCGAAGGGTCAGAGCCACCAAGCTGAAGGGCTACGGGATGCTCTGCCTCGCCAAATGCCAAAAGCCTTGCAGTATCGCCGTGCACAACGGCCGCTGCCGTGACCATCTCAGTGTACAACAGTGTGTGCCGCGACATAAGCCGATGGAGATGGCGGCAGTGTCGGTCAGTCCAATCCATCATGGGGGCAATAGAAAGTCTAGCGTGTTGATTTATTTTCATATTTCTTGTACATTCAAACTGTTGCGGGGCAAAGTTGCTACGCAGGAATACGCCCCAATATCCCCCTATTTGCCCCTTTTCGACGACTCAGCGCACACGATATGGCCACTATAAGCAAGCTTCCCTCCGGTGGATACCGGTTCCAGATCAGACGCCAGGGCCGCTACGCCAGCGAGACCTTTCACCGTCGTGACGACGCCCACACATGGGCCCGTCAGGCGGAGACACGTGTCGATCAGGACCTGTCACCGAACAAGTCGTCCGCCGCCCGCCTTGCGACGTTTGGCGATCTCTTTGACCTGCATATAGACGACATGTGCGCGGTTGGGAAACCACCCCGCAGAAGTAAAGCTGCGACCCTGGCCACATTGCAAAACGACCTTGGCAAAGAGCGGATTGGTCATATCGATCGAGCGATGCTGATCGAGTATGGTCGCAAGCGCCCCAAGAAAGGGGCCGGTCCCGTGACGCTTGGCATCGATATCGGTGTCATCAAGATGATCATCACGCACGCTGCAGCCGTGCACGGGCTCGATATCTCTTCGGAACCGGTCGACCTCGCCCGCATTGCCTTCAAACGACTGGGTCTGATTGGCAAAGGCACCGAACGCGACAGAAGGCAGACAGGGGAAGAGCTGAACCGCCTCTTCCCCTGCTTCGATGAAGATGAACGCCTGACGCTACGATGACACGGATCGTGAAGTTCGCGGTAGCAACGGCCATGCGCATCGATGAGATCTGCCGCGTTAAATGGCGCGATCTGGATGTTGAAAGCCGGATGCTCCTGATCCGGGATCGCAAGGACCTACCGAACAAGACCGGAAATGATCAGCGCATTCACGACCCGCGCCGCCCCTGCTTGTCCGACCATCTCGCCGCCGTCTGACCAAAAAGTGAGAGGCGTGCTACCTGTTAGCGTGACTGGCTGCGCGTTCGTGAAAAAGATTCCCGACCGCCGGTCGCGGACGATTAGAATATTGATGCCTAGTGTTCGACACCTGACATAAGATGCCCATTGAGGCATTGTATCGGACATGGGTCCAATACCCCCGAGCGAAACGGTCAGATGACAGCTAGGCAGCGGACTCATAAAACTCGATCCATAGCCTGACGGATGCGAGTTTGATCATCGACAAGAAGTTGCGTGATGTCTTCTCATATCGGGTTGCGATGCGGCGGAAAGAGGCTTTGAGCCTGCCGAAGAACCGCTCGA
>JAGXIQ010000124.1 GCA_024635625.1 Loktanella sp.
CGAGCGGTTCTTCGGCAGGCTCAAAGCCTCTTTCCGCCGCATCGCAACCCGATATGAGAAGACATCACGCAACTTCTTGTCGATGATCAAACTCGCATCCGTCAGGCTATGGATCGAGTTTTATGAGTCCGCTGCCTAGTCTCACCGCAGGCGCGCCACAGGTTCATATGCAGTTCCCGCAGCTACTGATCGGCGATCCGACCTATATTGCGATTGTGGACGGGTTGGTCAGCCAGCAGGCCGCTATGATAAGTTACATCGACAACTTCTTGCTGCTGCTGATCCTGACGGTCGCCGTCTTTCCGATCGCCCTGCTGCTGCGAAATCCAAAGATCCCGATCAGCGGTCAGCACGACGCTGCCGTCATGGAATAAGCAGACGCGCTTTTCGGCACACCGTTGCTGTTCGGAAATGATAAAAATTACAGGAATGAGGCGTTGTGCAACTGGCTAGAAAAGCGCTGGAGGGTTCTACTCCAGCAATATGCATCGCGAGACCTTTACGCTCAACAGTGCCGCCGCAGGCGCTGTTGTCGCACTGGCCGATATCAGCACGTCCATGAGAAATATGTCTCCTTAAGCGCCTGCTTTGCCAAGAAAACTCGGGTGCGCGCATGCCACTTCGAGTGGCACAATCAAGATTTGCTATGCGTCTCTCACCTCAGTGCCACTTTTTCCGACGACGACGCGCGGCTTCAGTCACGGATTGTCGTACCGCGGTGATCCCGCGATCGCAGACCCGAATGAATGGCCTCCGGATACGCAATGCAGCGGATATAGCGCCAAAATGTCGCGTGACGCGACTTGCATCATTTGCTTAAAATTGCATCGCTGCATACCGTTTCAGCGAACCAATCTCGAAGTTAACTTGACCAAATCATAATTGGTTGATCCTTTAAAGAAGGAACAGACATCCTAGATCGTCCTAGTTCGCGAAATTTTGTCTTGAAGGGCAAAAGCTTATGCGTGATCCGATTACTGAATTCGACATTGCCGGCGCAGAACGACTGTTGGGCATCGGTTATACGTCTTGGGAACGCAGCCAGATGGTTGGGAATCTTGATGGGCAGCGCGATCTGGCGGTCGCACGACGCGCCTTAGTACTAGACAATGGTACGCCAACGGCGACCCGTTTCGATCCGCGTTTGCCCGGATTTGCGATGCCATACGGCGCTGATGCACTGCACCCCTCTGCCGTAATGGCACAAATTCCAGCAGCAGCAGAGGATATTGCCTTTGCTCCGCTGACGTATCTTTCTCACTGGGTCCGCAGTGGACAAATCACGAGCCGCGCGCTGACCGACCTTTATCTGGACCGGATCGCCGCGCTAAATCCTAAGTTAGAATGCTATGCCATAGTCGCAGCCAATCTTGCGCGGGCAGAGGCGGATGCGATGGATTCGCTTCTGGGTGTAGGTGTATGGCTTGGGCCGCTTCACGGTATTCCCTATGGCCTGAAGGACCTATTCGATACCAAGGACATCACGACGGGTTGGGGGGCAGAACCATTCCAGGACCGCGTACCGGACACCGATGCCGCCGTGACAACAAAACTGCGTGCGGCGGGGGCCGTGTTACTTGGCAAAACGACACTGGGCGCGCTGGCGTACAATGACCTTTGGTACGGCGGCTGGACACGCAACCCGTGGAACCTGAACGAAGGATCTAGCGGGTCCTCCGCTGGGTCAGCCTCTGCCACCGCCGCTGGATTATGTGGCTTTTCAATCGGGACCGAAACCTTGGGTTCGATCACGTCGCCGTCGCAACGCTGCGGCACGACGGGACTGCGCCCGACCTTTGGCCGCGTCAGCCGCACCGGTGGGATGTCGCTGTGTTGGTCACTGGACAAGGTCGGCCCGATTTGTCGCAGCGTCGAAGATACGGCGTTGGTGCTGGCCGCGATCAACGGCGGCGATGCGCGCGACCGGGGTTCCATAGCCGCGCCCTTTCACTTTGACGCGGGCGCAAACATCGAGGGCATGGTTCTTGGCTATCTGCCTGAAGCCTTCGAAGAAGGCGCCACGGATGGCGATCGCGCGGCATTAGCGGCCGCTCGGGATTTGGGGATCACAGTGAAGGAGGTGAGCCTTGAAGATCTGCCCTACGCTTCGTTGATGACCATACTTTATGCCGAGGCGGCGGCGGCCTTCGAAGGCCTTACCCTTACAGATGCTGACGACACGTTGCGCTGGCAGGATGAGGGCGCTTGGCCGAATACAATGCGTAAAGCCCGTTTTCTATCAGCGGTCGATCACGTCCAGACCGACCGCCTGCGATACCGTGTCATGCAGGCGCTGGGGGACATGATGGCACAGGTCGATGTGCTGATCGGCCCTTTTCAGACCGGGCCGATGCTCGTCGCGTCAAACTTTACTGGCCATCCCTGCCTACACCTGCGTGCTGGATTTTCCGACGTCTCCACGCGATCCCCCGCGTCGCTAGGCAGCGGCAGGCTGACCACGGGGGACGCGGTGGGCGATGCCACCTTTACCGTCCCGCAAGGCATATCGCTGTGGGGGCAATTGTTCGACGAAGGCCCTCTGCTCAACCTTGGCATGGCACTAGAAGCCAAGCTGGACGTAGCGGGACGACGTCCGACATTTCCCGAATGACACAAGACCTGGTCAACCAGGCGAAGCCTACACAGTCTTTTGACCCAACATGGAGAGATGAGATGAAACGCAGAACGTTCCTTGGCAGCACGACCGCCCTCTTCGGCACCACGATCTTTAGCGGGGCCTTGCCCCTAGTCGCCACAGCGCAGACCGCACCAGTCACAGGCGGCACTTTGATCTGGGGCCACTCTGAGACGACGCAAAACTTAGACATGCACCAAACCGGAACCGCATCTACAGGGCGGGTCCTGCAAAACGTCCACAACTCTATCGTGACTGTCGACAAGGACCTGAAGGTCATCCCGATGCTTGCCGAAAGCTTTGAGCAAAGCGAAGACGGCCTGACCTATACCTTTAAGTTGCGTGCGGGCGTGAAGTTCCACGACGGATCCGACATGACCGCCGAGGACGTGAAATACAGTTTTGAACGCTGTGCCGATCCCGCGACGGGTGCTGTGAACTTCGAAGTGTTCAACGCGGTAGACACCATCGAAACGCCGGACGACATGACGGTCGTGGTGAACCTTAAAAGCGTGAACGCGCCATTCCTGTCGCGTTTGGCCGAAAACGGTGCGGGCGTGGTGATGCCGTCGGGGTCCGGCGATACGCAGGGCGAAACGCCGATTGGATGCGGTCCTTTCAAGTTCGTCAGCCGCGAATTCGGCAACAAGGTGGAGCTTGCCCGCTTCGATGAATACTGGGACGGCCCCGCCTATCTGGATGGCGTGACCGCGCGCGAGATCCCAGAACCGACCGTGCGCCTGACTGGCCTGCGGACCGGAGAGCTGCACATGATCAACGACATCCCAGCAGATCGCGCGCAGGAAATCGAGGATGATGCCACGCTTCAGGTCGTGAAGTGGTTCCCGCTGAACTGGGATTTCGTGAACCTGAACCACACGTTCGAGCCATTTCAGAACCCTGATGTCCGCCGCGCTTTCGACATGATTATTGACAAGGAAATGCTGCTGGAAGGTGCCTTATGGGGTCAGGGGGCCACAACTGCCTCGCCCAGCTACCCGACCTCTGCCAGTTATGACACAGCGCTGACCCAACGGGCGCAAGATATTGCAGCGGCGAAACAGATGTTGGCTGATGCAGGCTATCCCGAAGGGTCGCTGAACATAGTGTTCAAAGCGACGACAAACTATCCTTACCATATCGAATCCGCCCAAATTCTGGTGGAATGGTTCCGCGAGGCTGGCGTCAATCTGACCATCGAACAGCTGACATGGGCTGACTGGCTATCCCAATGCTGGGTCGACAAAGATTATCAGATGACCATGATGAACTTTTTCACGCTGTGGGAGCCTGATTTCCTGTACTACAGCCTGTGGAACAGCACCGGTGCCTTCAATTATCGCGGCATCAACGACCCTGAAATCGACCGCCTGACCGAAGAGGCGCGGATAACGGTCGATCCCGCAGCACGGGCCGACATCTATAAGGCCGTGCAGCAGCAAGTCTTTGATCAGGCGCACGACATCATCTTGTGGTTCCGCAATGGCAGCATCGGCGCGCAGCCGGGGGTTGGTGGACTAGATACCGTCGTGCATCCGAACGGCTCTAACTTCAACTTTCACAAGGTCTGGCTGCAGGCCTGACTTATCACCGGGCGGCCATGCGCCGCCTGGTCCCATTGTTCTGACATGGGGGCCTTATGGCCTATCTTATCAACCGGCTGATGTCGGTCGTCCTGACGCTATTCCTTATCTCTATCATCACCTTTGCCGTCACAAACATCCTGCCCGGCGACGTGGCGATGATGATCATGGGCACGCAGTCCAACCCTGAAGCGCTTGCGGGACTGCGCGAAAGTCTTGGACTGAACGATCCCTTGATCATGCAGTACGGGCGGTGGATCGGCGGCATCCTGACCGGGGACTGGGGCACGTCGTTGGTGTTCAAGGAACCGATCGGTCCGCTTATCGCACAAAAGGTCACGGCAAGTGCTTTGATTGTCGTGATGTCCATGACCATCGCGCTGGTTTGTGCCATTCCGCTGGGCGTTTGGGCCGCCGTACACCGCGATCGCTGGCAAGACAGCACTGCCAGTACGGTTGCCTTGATTGGCGTCAGCCTGCCGGATTTCTTTTGGGGGATTATGTTGATCCTGTTGTTTGCGCGCGGACTTGGATGGCTGCCGTCTAGCGGCTTCGTGCATCCTGTCGACGATTTCCAGCTGGCAATCCGCCACGCATTCCTACCATCTTTGGCGCTAGGCCTAGGTCTAATGGCGCATCTGACCCGCATGACCCGCGCGACAATGACAGGTATTTTGGGGCAGGAGTTTATTCGCGTCGCCCGCGCCAAAGGATTGTCGGAGGGCACCGTCGTTTGGCGCTATGGTCTCGCCAACGCCATCGGACCTGTGATGACCGTAGCGGGGCTGCAAGTAGGCTACTTGTTCGGCTCAATCATCGTGGTGGAAAGCCTGTTTAACTATACGGGGATGGGCTGGCTAACCTATCAGGCACTCCTGAACCGCGACATTCCGTTAATCCAAGGGTCAGTCTTCGTTATCGCAGCCGTGGTGATGCTGGCCAATCTGGCCGTCGATCTGCTGTATACGCTGATCGACCCGCGGATCAGGTTGGCTTGATGCGAGGTTTCCTGACCGCCAAGGGCCTGATCGGCGCAGGTATTGTCATGCTTGTGCTTGCTATCGCATTGCTGGCCCCGCTGGTCATCCCTGACAGGATGGCGACCGCGATGGACATGCGCGCGCGCCTGTCCGGCCCATCGCTGTCCCACATCTTTGGCACCGACCAGTTAGGCCGCGATCTGTTCTTTCGCGTGATGCTGGGGGCGCAGACCTCGGTCCTGATCGCTGGATCAGCGGTATTGATGAGCATCGTGATAGGTCTGCCGCTCGGCATAGTTTCGGGCTATTACGGCGGCGTCATTGACAACGTTCTGATGCGGCTTGTCGACACGCTGTTGTCTTTTCCAGCGCTGTTGCTGGCGCTAACGATCTCGGCTGTTCTGGGACCGAACCTGACCAATACAATCATTGCCATCGGAATCGCATTCACGCCGTTCCTTGCCCGCATCATCCGTGGAGAAGCCCTGCGCGTTGCCCAAATGCCTTATGTCGAAGCGGCGCGCGCCGCTGGGACCACCGACTTCATGATGATCGTGCGGCATATCTTGCCCAACATCATGCCCGCCATCATCGTCCAAGGCACGATTTCACTCGCCTTCGCGATTTTGGCAGAGGCAGGGCTGTCCTTTCTGGGCCTTGGCACGCAGCCGCCCGATGCCAGCTGGGGTCTCATGATCCAAGCCAGCCGCGATTATCTTGACGTCGCACCTTGGACCGCGCTCGTGCCCGGCGCCGCCGTCGCGATCACCGTATTAGGGCTGAACATGTTCGGAGATGTTTTGCGCGACGTGCTAGACCCGAGGACTGCAACATGACCGAAGCAATCGTCACCATTGACCACTTGCGCGTTACGTTTGGGAAAGGCGCTGACACTGTAACCGCCGTCAAGGACGTCAGCTTCTCTATCGCGCCAGGCGAGACGGTCTGCGTCGTCGGCGAAAGTGGTTCGGGCAAATCCGTGACCTCTTTGTCGCTGATGCGACTGGTCGAATTCGGTGGCGGTTCCATCGTTGATGGCCGCCTGACGCTGATGCGGAAAGATGGCCCTATCGATCTGGCACAGGCGGATACTACCACGATGCGCAGCATCCGTGGCCGAGATATCGGTATGATCTTTCAAGAACCGATGACATCCCTGAACCCGGTATTCACAATTGAACGGCAGCTGACGGACGGACTGCGCCTGCATCTTGGGCTGACTGGTTCCGCTGCCCGCGCGCGCGCGCTTCAACTATTGCGCGATGTGCGCATCCCCGAACCCGAACGACGGTTAAAGCAGTACCCGCACGAGCTGTCAGGCGGGATGCGGCAACGGGTCGTCATTGCCATTGCGATGGCCTGCGAGCCGCGCCTACTGATCGCGGATGAACCGACGACTGCGCTGGACGTGACGATTCAGGCGGAAATCCTTGCCCTGATTAATCGACTAAAGCGTGAAAAGGGCATGGCCGTCATGTTCATCACCCACGATATGGCTGTCGTTGCCCAGATCGCCGACCGCGTCGTCGTGATGTATCGCGGCGACGTTGTCGAGGAAGGCCCTGTTGCCGAAATCTTTGCCAACCCCAAAGCCGAATATACCAAGGCTCTGCTAGCCGCCGTACCACGACTAGGTGAAATGCAAGGCAAAGCCGCCCCCGAACCCCTTCGCCTTGTCGGTCAAAAATTCGTCCCCAAATCCCTGCCCCCCGCTGCACAACCAGAGCCGCTGTTAGAGGTCAAGAACCTGACCACGTATTTTCCGGTGAGGGGCGGTCCCCTGCGCCGCCATACCGCAAATGTTCACGCAGTCGAGGATGTGAGCTTTACGCTTAACAAGGGCGAAACTCTGTCACTGGTTGGTGAATCAGGCTGTGGTAAATCGAGTTGCGGGCGTTCAATTCTGCGCCTTGTCGAACCTACTTCTGGCAGCGTCATGCTGGACCGCAAGGATGTTCTTGCCTGCAACCCACGCGATCTGCGTCATCTGCGCCGCGACATGCAGATGATCTTTCAGGACCCGTTCGCGTCGCTGAACCCCTACATGCGGCTGATGGCACAGGTGGCCGAGCCGCTGCGCAACTTCGGCCTTGCCACCGGGTCAGACCTAATCGACAGGGTCGCTGCTTTGTTCGACCGGGTGGACCTGCCCCGCAGCTATATGCGCCGGTTTCCGCACGAACTCTCAGGCGGGCAACGCCAACGCATCGCCATCGCCCGCGCGCTGGCCGTGAACCCGAAGTTGATCATCGCAGACGAGGCTGTCTCGGCCCTTGATGTCAGCGTTCAAGCGCAGGTACTGAATCTTATGATGGAATTGCAGGCCGATCTGGGTTTGTCGTTCCTGTTCATCAGTCACGATATGGCCGTTGTTGAACGAGTGAGCCACCATGTTGCCGTCATGTATCTGGGTCGCATCGTTGAAATTGGTCCTCGCGCCGCAATCTTCGAAAATCCGCAACATGCGTATACGAAGACCCTTATGCTGGCGGTCCCCATCGCTGACCCGAACACGCGGAAGTTGGACAGCGACCTTAGCTTCAAGCCTATTCCCTCTCCGATGCATGATCGTTCATATCGCCCAACCCCATCAACCTATGACACCGTGGCCCCGGGTCATCTGGTGCTGCGCGATTGAAAGGATTCCCCTGTGCTGACCTGCAATCCCTTTTCTGACAGCACGACCGTGTGGAGGCACGAAAACCGCATGACCGGTGCAGACTGGAATGGCGTTTTGGGGCTTATCACGGGCAAGACAAACCGAAGCACCGCCGGAACCGAGGGTTACGCTGATTTGCTAAAGGCCCGCACACGGGCGTCTAGCCAAATTGGCAACAGGCCCAGCACCTGCTTTCATCAGCCCGAATACAGAATTAACCGGGCGTTCATTCCAGCGACTGCGTCCTATTCGGCAGGACCGGCTGAAAAGAGGTACTCTGCATGACAACATTACACGCTAATCCGGAAACCTGCCACTGGGGGTTCTTCGACGCGAACCAGCCGCCTGCCGTTACCATTGCTAGCGGTGAAGAGGTCACAATCCATACCGTCTCCGGTGGGCCGCAGGTATTGCCGGGGGATGGGTTCCACGTGCCGCCAGAGCTGCTGGCGATTCACGCTAAGGGCCAGACCATGCCCGGCCATATCCTGACCGGTCCCGTCGCTGTCACAGGCGCCATGCCCGGAGACGTGCTTCAGGTCGACATTCTCGACGTGCAGTTAAGGCAGGATTGGGGTTACAATGTAATCCGTCCACTGGCTGGCACCCTCCCCTACGATTTTGACGAAACACATCTGACGATTCTGCCGCTGGACGTTCAGCGAGACATAGCCACAATGCCGTGGGGATTGGAATTACCGCTGGCCCCCTTCTTCGGGGTGATGGGCGTCGCGCCTCCGCCGGGTTGGGGGCGCATCTCGACGATCGAGCCGCGCAAGCATGGCGGCAATATCGACAACAAAGAGCTGGTTGCAGGCAGCACACTTTATCTTCCTGTTCATGCGCCGGGCGCTCTTTTTTCCTGCGGCGATGGCCACGGTGCTCAGGGCGATGGAGAAGTTTGTATTACCGCCATCGAAACCGCGCTGACGGGCCGCTTCCGACTGACCCTGCGACGCGATTTGGCAGTGATATATCCGCAGGCTGAAACGCCCACACATGTCATTACGATGGGCATGGATCCCGACCTGGATCGGTGCGCGGAAATGGCATTGCGGGACATGATCACGCTGGCTGCGGACCGCGCCGGGATCACGCGAGCGCAGGCTTACATGCTGTGTAGCCTTGCTGGCGATCTGCGCATCACGCAGACCGTGAACGGCTGCAAAGGCGTCCACATGATGATGGCCAAGGCACTACTGTCGCAGAATGCTGACTTTTGATTTCCACGCAGACGTGAGCCGGGTAGCGGCATAATTTCCGTTGAGAATTGAGCCATGTGACCCTTCCCCCAGCGCGGCGCGACGGGGGACATTGGAGTGATACACGCGGGACTTTTGAACATCATGGAGACGAACGTCGCGGCCAGACTGCAGGACGGCGCGGTCGTCGTCGACGCGCATCCCTTCGGCGGCGACGGGACCGTTCCCGAGGTGGCGGCGGTGCCTCACGAGCTCAGCCAAGATCCACGCATCCCGGGCTACTACAACGAGAAGCACGGCTCGCTGCAGAACAACGAGCCGGTGCTCAACGGGCTCGTCGGCTTCCTGCATCACGGGTCCGGGCAGATGCTGGACTTCCGGACGCGCGGCATCGGCCTGTCCGTGACGGCGCTGGACGTGCCGAAGGGGGAACCCGTCGAGGTCCGCGCCCATACCGACGCGCCGACGGACGGGCTCTCGTGCACGGTCGAGAGCATTGCCACCGGCAGGACCGAGACGCATGCCCTAGTGCGCGACCCGGGCGACCGGACACGCGCGGGCGTCACGCTCCACGACTTGGATCCTGGCGACTACCGCGTCACGGCGCGCGGCGTGGGCACCGAGGACGTCACTGACCTCGTCAGCGTGGTCGACACCGATGCCTGACGCGGCAGGCTTCGCCACCTTTGACGTCAGCATCATGCACCGGGACGGCGATCAGTACTGGCTGTCGATGAGCTGCGAGCTGGGCGCGGTCCAGGCGCACCCGGCGACGCTGCCGGACTGGGGGGACGTGGTCGGCGCGCGGACGCCGATTGCGTGGCTGGGCGAGACGGTCGGCCGGCACGCCACCGCGCGGGAGGACGGCCTGGCGATCGGCCGCGCGCTCAGCGGGCTGCTGTTCGGGCCGACCAAGCTGCGCGACCTGTTCGTCAAGATGCGGGCCCACGCGATCAACGGCGACCGCGATCTGGTCGTGCAGATCTTCGGCGCCCCCGACCACGTGGCCGATTGGCCGTGGGAGCTTATCACCGATCCGGAGGACCCGAGCAGCTACCTGACGATGACGCAGCGCGTGCACGTCGCCAGGACCCCGAAGGAGCGCGAGTACCGCTCCGGCGAGACGGCCGTTGCGCATCCCCTGAACGTCCTCGTGGTGATGTCCAACCCTCTGGTATGGGGCGCC
>JAGXIQ010000125.1 GCA_024635625.1 Loktanella sp.
ATCGTGATCCGGTCCTTTGGCGCATCCGTACCGGACACGCGCCCAGCGCTGCGCCGCAAAATCGCCTGCACACGGGCAACCAGTTCGCGCGGCGAATAGGGTTTGCACAGATAATCGTCCGCGCCCATGCCCAGCCCCAAAAGGCGGTCAATCTCCTCGACCTTGGCGGTCGTCATGATGATTGGCACGTCACTGCTGCGCCGCACCTCTTGGCAGATGACAAGTCCGTCGACGCCGGGCAGCATCAGGTCAAGCACCAGCAAATCATAGGCACCGGTCAGCGCAGCTTCGGCCGCGCCGGTCCCTTCGGCAAGGGTATCAACCTGCATGCCAGCGGCGATCAGATAATCGCGCACGACCTCGGCCAGTGCGATTTCGTCTTCGATGATCAGGATGCGGGTCGTCATAAGGGTACCTTTGGTAGAACGATTGCAACACATAGCCCGCCAAGCTCCGATAGGCTGGCTGAAATCGTGCCGCCGTGACTTTCGACGATGGCTTGGCACACCGACAATCCCAACCCAGACCCGCCATAGGCGCGAGAGCGCGAGGATTCAGCGCGAAAGAACCTCTCGAACAGGCGCGGAATATCTTCAGGGCCCGGCCCCGGCGGGGTGTCGTCAACGGTCAGGTGAAACGCCGTTTCCGCGTCGAAAATGCACAGCCGCACGGTGCCCGGTGCATTGGTATAGCGCGCCGCATTCTGCATCAAATTGTCGATCACTTGCCCAATCCGTATCCGGTCGCAGATCAGCGGTGCGGTGCTTGGCATATCCAGCGACAAGGTCAGGCCTTTATCTGCCAGATGCGGCTTCACCACTTCGGTGACGTCCAAAACGATATGGCACAAATCCTCTGGCCGCATGGTGGCGGTCATGCCCCCTTCACGGGCGTGGGACAGCGTCTTTATATCCTGCACCAACCGCGACAATCGCAGCACGGCAGAGTGCATGGCCGACATCGTCAGCGCATTCGGAACGCGGATGCCATCCTGCACCGCCTCGATCTGTGCGCGCAGGGTGGCCAGCGGGGTCTGCAATTCATGGCTGGTGTTCGACATCCACTCTCGCTCTGCCTTGTCGGTCTGTTCCAGCGTCGCGGCCAGCGCGTTGTAGTGGCCAACCAACTGCCCCAACTCGTCCGTGCGATCCTGCGGAATACGCGCAGCATAGTTGCCAGCGGCCATGGTTTTGGCCCCCGCGGCCAGATGCCGGATCGGGATCAAAATCTGACGCGACACAAACCACGCCGCCAGTGCAGAGACGGCAATCGCAATCAGCGCGGCAAGGCCCAGCGAGGCATATTGCCCACGCAAAAAGAACTGATCGCCGCCGCTGATATCCGCCAGCGGCGCGCGTAACGCCAGATAGCCAAGAACAGCGCCGCTGGCACAATCACCACCAGCGCAAATTGCGCGTCGCTCTATGACGCCGGACTGACCGGGGGCGCCTGCGATACGCTCTCCCGCAGGGCCAAGCAGGATGAGCCGTTCTAGTATCGACATCCCGCCCATCCCTGGCGGTCCAGCAGGCGGCGGGCCGCCGGGCTGATCACCTTCAGCAGGGCGCTGCGGCCGCACGGGCGGCGTGTCCTTTTGCCGGACCAATTCGCCCCACGCCTCGGGGCTTGCCGCCAAGGAGGCCCAGCCAGATGGCGCAGCTGGGTAATCTTGCGCCAAAGCCAAGGTCAGATCGTCAAAGCGCGACAACTCTCCACGCAGCAAATAGCGGGCAAAGCCGTCGCGCATCGACAGCGCGACAAGCAACGCCATGATGGCGACGACGACAACGGCCGTTGCGGCAATCGCGACGAACAAACGCACGGCAAGTGAAGACTGGATTCGGGTCATGCCGCCCACTTTCACACAAATATGCAAGAATGATGCACGCAAGTCCTGCATCAGCATAAATATAAAGCGGAACGGTTACCTTTGTGCAGGCGCGCCTAAGCGCCGCCAGCCTGTCCGGTTTTCCATTTCCCCTTGAACAGACGCATGTGAAAGGCCGGAAACTTGACCAGCTCCTCGACCAGAAGCAGGGTGAACACCCATGTCACCGACAAATCGAAATACAGGATCATGATTGCCGTCAGCGGGATGCGGACCAGCCACTGCCCGCCAACAAAGATATTCATGACATAAATCGTATCGCCTCCTGCCCGCAGCGTATTGCCACAAATCGCGTTCGACCCCTTGGGAAACGGCAAGATCAGAAGGACGGGCAGAAAGCTCATCAAGGCGAACTTCGTCTCGTCCTGCAGGCCTTGATATATCCAGCCAGAGGCAAGACACACGAACAGATAGGTGACCGACACCAGCGCCGCCGCGACGAAGGCGATCCGCCACGCGCGCCGCAAAAAGACATCAAGCGCGGCGCTGCTATACGCCTTGCCCAGCAACTGCGCGACAATGATCCCCGTCGCCTGCGCCCACGTAATCCCCAGCGTGCCAGCGATCTGCACCCACGGCATCATCAGCGTCATGGCGGCGAACTGGTTCACGCTCATCTTGGCATAGATCAGCGCGGCAGCACTATTCGCGACGGTGCTGCTGCCAAAGGTGGCGGCGATAGGCAGCGCAAATAGCAGGTGCCGCTTGGTCGCGATCCAGAATGATCCCTGCCGCCACCCCGAAACATCGCGGTACCAACGGTTCTGGCGGTAAAATACCGCGCCTAAGAACCCTGCCCGCAAAATCGACGATACCGCGCTGCCCACCGCCGCGCCGGTCAGCCCCATTTGCGGCAGGCCAAACAGGCCATAGATCAGGACAACGCTGCACGCGACGTTTGCCGGAACCGCGATCAGATAGCTGTAGAACGGCACCTTGGTCTGGCCGCTGCCGTCAAAATGCCCTGACAGGCATTGGCCGACCGCCTCGCTGAGCACGACAAACATGAACACGCCCAAATAGCGTTGCGCTTGCGCGGCGATGTCCGGGGTATGCGCCAGCGATTGCACGATGCCGCCAGCGAACAGCCAGACGCCGACGATGCCGATGAGGGCGACGCAGAGGTTGATCGCCAGCCCGCAGTAGAACCCGGATTTCAGATCGACGGGATGGTTCGCACCAAATGCCACCGCGACGCGGATCTGTGTTGCATTGGAAAACGCGAGCAGGATGCCCAAAAGCAGCGTCCCGATGGCCGCGGCTAGTCCCATAGCGGCCAGCGATTCTTCGCCCAGCGCCGCGATCAGCAGCGAATCCGTCACCACGATGCCATGCAGCATCATCGCCTTCAGCGTAAGCGGCCAAGCGAGTTGAAAGATGTTCCATGTGGTCGGAATCGGCGCGGTGCTGGCGGTTTCGCTCATATTCAGCAATCTTTACAAACGATTAAAATAACCCGTCCGCAGCACAACCATGACCTGTGCAATCTAACGAAGCCGCAACTATGCCGCAGCGCGCATTCGGGTCTCATATTTGGTCTTTCGCAATCTTCCATTGCAGAGCAGCAAAAGTTAACCGCCATAAAACAAGCAGTTACATCGGCGGCTCGACGCTGATGACCGTAAATTCCGGCCATCCCCCCTCAAATTAAATCTAGTATGCCAGATCGTTTACTAGTATACCAGATGGACTGGTAGGAATTTATGGATTCGTGCTGCCAGGGACGAAGCGGTGCGTCGCGCCGTGGATTGCTTTTGTGGGGGGAGAGTTCATGTCAGGCGTGCAGTTAAAAGGCATCGTGAAAACGTATGGCGCGGTCGAGGTCGTCCATGGGATCGATCTTGATGTCGCTGAAAAGGAATTTGTGGTGCTGGTCGGCCCGTCGGGTTGCGGCAAGTCCACGACCCTGCGGATGATCGCCGGGCTCGAGGAAATCTCTGGCGGCGAGCTGACGATCGACGGGCGCATCATGAACCGCACCGCCCCCAAAGATCGCGACGTGGCGATGGTGTTCCAAAACTACGCGCTTTACCCGCACTTGAACGTTGCCGACAACATCGCCTTTGGCCTGAAAATCCGCAAGGAAAGCAAGGAACACATCGCGTCCGCCGTGAAAGAAGTCAGCGGCATCCTTGGCCTGACCGATTATCTGGAACGCCGCCCCGCCGACCTGTCCGGCGGTCAGCGCCAGCGCGTCGCCATGGGCCGCGCGATTGTGCGCCGCCCCAAAGTGTTCCTGTTCGACGAACCGCTGTCCAACCTTGACGCAAAACTGCGCACCCAAATGCGCGCCGAGATTAAGCGCCTGCACAAACGCCTTGGCGTCACCAGCATCTACGTGACCCATGACCAGGTCGAGGCGATGACGCTGGCCGACAAGATCGTCGTCATGCACGACGGCCGCATCGAACAGATCGGCACCCCGATGGAACTGTTCCTGAACCCCGCCAACGCCTTTGTTGCGGGCTTTCTTGGCGCGCCGCCGATGAACCAGATCAAGGCGACTATCGCCGCTGGCGACACCGGTCCGGTTGCTATGTTCGGCGACCAGACCCTTGCGCTGGCCCCGCTGGCCGACCTGCAAAACGCCGTTGGCCGCGAAGTGATCGTCGGCGTGCGTCCCGAATACGCCGCTATCGTGACGGAAAATCAGCCCGGCGCTGTCCGCTGCGGGTTGGAGCTGGTGGAAACACTCGGGTCAGAGGCGCTGTTGCACATGACGCTAGGCGATGCGCCTTTTGTGATCCGCACCGAAACGCTTGGTAATCTGGACCGCCTGAATGCGGTCAACGGCTTTACCGTCGCGCCAGAGCTGATCAAGATTTTCGACGGCAAAACCGGGTTGGCCCTATCCGGCCAGACGCGTGCCGCATGAGCATGCAAGAGGATCATACTGGCGGATCGACCGAGAAACTGGTCGCCGAAGCCAAAGAAGCCCTGCGTTACCGCCACCCGAGCCGCATCCAAAAGGTCGGCGATCACATGCGCCGCGAATGGCAGCTTTACCTGCTGCTGGCCCCGACGATCATTTGGCTTTTGGTGTTCCTTTACACGCCAATGTACGGCCTGCAGATCGCGTTCAAGGATTACAGCATCTTTCGCGGCGTAGCGAACAGCCCTTGGATCGGGCTTGAGCATTTTCACACTCTTTTCGGCAGCGATCAGTTCATTCGCGCGCTGAAAAACACGATTTACATCAGTCTTCTTAGCCTCGCCTTCGGCTTTCCCGTGCCGATTCTTCTGGCGCTGATGTTTAACGAAGTGCTGAACCAGACCTTCAAGAAGACCGCGCAGACCATCGTTTATCTGCCGCACTTCATCTCTTCTGTGATCATCGCCGGTATCGTCATCACGGCGTTTTCGCCCTCTGCCGGTATCGTGAACACCATTCTGGAATGGTTCGGCGTTGATCCGATCTACTTCCTGACCAAGGCCGAATGGTTCCGCCCGATTTTCGTCGGCACCACGATCTGGCAAGAGGCCGGCTTCCAATCCATCGTCTATCTGGCCGCCATCGCTGGCGTGTCGCCAACACTGTACGAAAGCGCGGTCGTCGACGGCGCTTCGCGCTGGCAGATGATGTGGAAGATCACCGTGCCGTCGATCATGCCGACGATCATCATCATGTTGATTATCCGCATCGGCAACATGCTCGAAGTGTCGTTCGAGATGATCATCCTGCTGTACCAGCCGGCCACGTATTCCACCGCCGATGTCGTGAACACATTCATCTATCGGCAAGGTTTGCAGGGCGGACAGTACGATCTTGCCGCCGCAGCGGGCCTGTTCAACGCCGTCGTCGCCTTCGTCCTCGTGATGACTGCGAACACTGTGTCCAAGCGCTATTCGCGCACATCGCTTTGGTAGGGGACTGAAATCATGGCTAAAATGAACCTCTATTCACGCGGCGACAAAGCCTTCGTCATCCTGAACATGGTGCTGATTGGCATGTTCACGATCTCGGCGCTGTATCCGTTCATCTACATCGCGTCCCTGTCCATGAGCTCTGGCTTCGAGGCGCGCGCTGGCAACGTGCTTCTGACGCCAGTGGGCTTCACGCTAGAGGCTTACAGCCGCGTGCTGTCAGAGCCGATGTTCTGGATTTCGTACAAAAACACCTTCATCTACACCATCGGCGGCACCCTGATGAGCCTCGCGTTCATCATCCCCGGTGCCTACGCCCTGTCCCGGCCCCAGCTGTACGGGCGCCGGTTCTGGAACCTGATGGTGGCCTTCACCATGTGGTTCCACGCAGGCATGATCCCGTTTTTCCTGAACATGCGCGACCTGAACCTGCTGGACAGCTATTTCGGCATCATCATCGGCTTTGCGGTCAGCGGCTTTAACATCATCCTGCTGCGCAACTTTTTCGAAGGCATCCCGCAGTCTTTCGAAGAAGCAGCCCGGATGGACGGTGCCAACGAGTTTCAGGTGCTGTGGAAGGTCTACATGCCCCTGTCGAAACCGGCGATCGCGACCGTTGCGCTGTTCTGCATCGTGTCACGCTGGAACGGGTTCTTCTGGGCGATGATCCTGCTGCAGGACGAAGGCAAAATCCCACTGCAGGTCTATCTGCGCCACGTCATCATGGAACTGTCTGACGACGAAGAATTCGCCAGCACCCTGATCAACGCGGCCTACTCGTTCGAAACGGTCAGCGCGGCGATCATCGTCTGCTCGATCATTCCGATCCTGCTGATCTACCCGTTCCTGCAGAAATACTTCAACAAAGGCATCCTTCTGGGAGGGGTGAAAGAATAACTGACGACCGCATCTAGGGAGGAAACCAAATGCGACATCTTACACTGACTTCGGCGATCCTGATGACCACGGCGATGACTTCGCCCGCCTTCGCAGAAAGCCACCTGCAAATCGTTGACGAACCGCTTGAACTGACGATCCACATGCATTGGCCTCGCGCCCAGGGCTACGGCGTTGGCGGCGATGCGTCCAAGATCTATCCGGTCGAAGAAGCGGCGCGCGCGATGACCAACATCTCGCTTAAGGACGCAACGGCCGGTGCAAACTCGACCGATAGCGCCGAGGCGATGAACCTGATGCTGGCCCAAGGCAAACTGCCCGACATCGTCGGCGGTCACCTGATCCAACAGCCTGTGAACGAATACGGTCCAGAGGGCGCATTTGTGCCGCTGAACGATCTGGTCAAAGAACACGCGCCTAACATCCAAAAGTTCTGGGACGAACACCCAGAGCTGCAAGAAGCGATCTCTGCCTACGACGGCAACTATTACTACATCCCATACCTGCCCGATGGCGAATTTGCCCGCGCTTGGTACATCCGTCAGGACTGGCTGGACGTGCTGGGACTGGAACAGCCGCAAACAGTTGAGGAATACCACGACGTCCTCGTCGCCTTCCGTGACGGCGACCCGAACGGCAACGGCAAGAAGGACGAAATCCCCTTCTTCTCGCGCCAGTGGGAAGAAGTGAACCGCCTGCTGACCCTGTTCGACGCCCGCTCTTCCGGCTCTGACACCTATCACGACTTCTATGTCGATGACGCTGGCGCCATCGTGCACCCCTATGCGCAAGACGCCTACCGCGACGGTTTGGCCAACATCGCGCAGTGGTATGCCGAAGGCCTGATCGACCCGGAAATCTTTACCCGTGGTTCGTCCTCGCGCGATTACCTGCTGTCGGAAAACCTTGGCGGCTCGACCCACGACTGGTTCGCGTCCACCTCTGGCTACAACGCAGCACTGGCTGACAAGGTCGAAGGCTTTAACTTCATCCCCTTCCTGCCGCCCGCATCCACGTCCGGCGTGCGCATGGAAGAGCATCGCCGCATCCCGATCAAACCCGACGGCTGGGCAATCAGCTACATGAACGAGCACCCCGTCGAGACGATCAAATACTTTGACTTCTACTTCACCGAAGAAGGCCGCAATCTGGCGAACTTCGGCGTTGAAGGTAAGACATGGGATATGGTCGACGGTGAGCCAACCTTTAAGCCAGAAGTGCTCAGCAGCGACGTCGCCGTGAACAGCCAGATGTATCTGGAAGGCGCACAAATCCAGCGCGGCTTCTTTCAGGACTACCGCTACGAGCTGCAGTGGACATCCCCAGAAGCACTGGAAGGCATCGCACTGTACGAAGCCAACGATCTGCTGATCCCGCAATTCCTGGGCGTCGCGTTCAACCAAGAAGAGCAGGCCACTTTTGACAAGTACTGGCCGTCGATCCGCACCTACATGCTGGAACGCCAGCAGGCTTGGATCCTTGGCGCAGGCGACGTGCAGACCGAATGGGATGACTACGCCGCGACCCTCGACAAGATGGGCTACCCGCAGGTCATCGAAGTCATGAACGCCGCCTACGCGCGTCAGTACCAGTAACAGTTCCTCCCGAGCAGAGGTGCGGCCGCCTAGGTGGCCGCACCTCACCCTCTCCTTTGATCCGATCAGAAAGCACTCCGATGCCTCCTCGCACAACTCCCATGCTGGACGAGCCCAAGACTGGACGTCTGACCATTCAATACGGGCCAGCTGACGGCTTTGCCGTGGCTGAAAACCCGCCGCGTTTCACATGGCTTCCGGTGATCGAGGACGAGGCGCACTACGTGCTGCGTATGTCGACCGACCCGTCCTATCCCGCCAAATCGACCCACACATTTTCCGGCATTGCGCTGAACCTTTTCACGCCTGACACCGTGCTGCCTGCTGGCGATTACGTCTGGTCCTACGCCGTCTGCGACGACGCTGGCCAACCCGTCACCGCATGGAGCAGCGATCGCAGCTTTACCGTCGCAGACGGTTTGCCCGAAACGCCCCTTGCCAGCCGCAAGACCCGCTTTGCCACCGCAGACCGCAGCCACCCGCGCCTGTGGCTGACGCCAGACCGGCTGGATCAATTCCGCAGCGATATCGCGGCCGACGCAGACCATTGCACATGGTCCACCTTCTTTGAAAAATCCGTCCTGCCGTGGATGGACCGGGACATCATGCCCGAACCAGCTGGCTATCCGGATCACAAGCGCACCGCGCCGATCTGGCGTCAGACCTATATCGACTGCCAAGAGCTGCTTTACGCGATCCGCCATCTGGCCATCGGCGGCCAAGTCACCCGCGACGCCGATATGCTGGCCCGCGCCAAAGACTGGCTGCTGTCCGCCGCCGCGTGGAATCCTGCGGGCACAACCTCGCGCAGCTATACTGACGAATGGGCGTTCCGCGTGAACGTGGCCCTCGCGTGGGGCTATGACTGGCTTTACGACCAACTGACCGAAGAAGAGCGCACAACCGTCCGCACCGCTCTGCTGGCGCGCACCCGCGAAACCGCAGACCACATCATCAAGCATGCGAACATTCATCTGTTCCCCTTTGACAGCCACGCCGTGCGCGCTGTGTCTGCCGTGCTGATCCCCGCATCAATCGCCCTGCTGGACGACGCACCAGAGGCAGAGGGCTGGCTGAACTATTCCATCGAATTCCTGTTCACCGTCTATTCGCCTTGGGGCGACAAAGACGGCGGCTGGGCCGAAGGTCCGCACTATTGGATGACCGGCATGGCCTATCTGATCGACGCGGCGAACCTGCTGAAAAGCTATAC
>JAGXIQ010000126.1 GCA_024635625.1 Loktanella sp.
AGATATGCACTGCGAGCACAGCCTGTTTCCCGGACTTGGGCTGGATGGTGGATTTGCCGAGTATTTTCTGACGTCGGAGCGGTCACTGATCAAGCTCAACCCCAATATCACACCGCTAGAAGTGGCCCCAATGGCCGACGCGGGCATCACAGCCTATCGGGCTGCCAAGAAAGCGGCCAAGATGCTGCGCCCGGGGGCCTATTGCGTCATCGTGGGTGTTGGCGGTCTGGGACATATCGCATTGCAGTGCCTGCACGAAATCTCTGGCTGTCGGATCATCGCGGTAGACCGGGAACCTGCCGCACGGATGCTGTGCAAAGAACTGGGTGCCGACTTCATCCTCGACGGCGGGCCCAACGTGGTGGAGGAGATCAAGCAGATCACCGGCGGCGGCGCCCAAGTCGTCATGGATTTCGTTGGCGAGCTTGGGGTCGAAAACACATGTTGGAAAATGTTGCGGCAGGGCGGTCAGCTTTTGATGATCGGCTACGGCGGCAAGATCGAGGTGCCGACTGTGGACTTGGTGGTTAACGAGATGAATATCGGGGGTAGTCTGGTCGGCAACTATACCGAATTGGTGGAATTGATGGAGCTTCACGCCGACGGTAAAGTGAAAATGCACTACACCGAATACAAGCTGTCAGACATCAACGTCGCATTGGCTGATTTCAAAAACCGCAAGTTCACAGGGCGTGGCGTAATCGTGCCCTGACGCGCCGTCCAGCCGCAATGCTTGCCGACGTTGGCGGGGGTCACAGCCTGCCAACGAAATGTAACGGGCTGGGCGCGTCCATGTTCAAGGTTCTTGGCCAACACCGACAAGCAGCCGATAGCCAGCGCATGATTTCGGACCAGATGTCTTGGGCAATGACCCGCGATAATTGATTCATATCGGGCATTTTGCGGCACTAGGCGTCGCTGTTGGCTTGAACCCATAACGGCACCGTCGGCCGATCGTCTGCCGGAAATTCAAGTCATACGCCGCGCCCGTTTTGTCGGGCGCGGCGGTTTGATCAGATGTTACCGCTCGACAGTTCGGCGGCGATGTGATCGGCTTGCCGGATCGCCAGCGCCACAATGGTCAGCGTCGGGTTTTCTGCCGCGCCTGACGTGAACTGCGATCCGTCCGACACGAACAGGTTGGGCATGTCATGCGCCTTGCCGTTCTTGTCGACCACACCATCGCGCGGATTTTCTGACATCCGGTTGGTCCCCAGGTTGTGCGTCGACGGATAGGGTGGCGTCGGCAGGACCCGCGTGGCCCCCATCGCATCATACATCGCCATGCCGGTTTTGTAGGCATGGTCGCGCATCGCGATGTCGTTGGGGTGGTCGCTAAAGTTCACGTTCGCGACCGGCAGCCCGTGCTGGTCCTTTACGTCGTGGTTCAGGGTGACGCGGTTGGTTTCTTGCGGCATATCCTCGCCCACGATCCACAGGCCTGCCATGTTTTCGTAGCTATCCAGCGCCGTGGTGAATTCGCGGCCCCAGCCGCCCGGATCCATGAAGGCCGCCATAAACGGCAGGCCAAGGCCCAAAGTTTCCAGCTCGTAGCCGCCGACAAAGCCGCGGTCTGGGTTGTGGCCGGCCTCGTCTTGCATGATGTCTGCCATGGTCGTGCCGCGCCACATCTTCACTGGCTTGTCGAAGATGCCATAGACCGACCCGGTCACGTGACGCATGTAGTTGCGGCCAACCTGACCCGAGGAATTCGCCAACCCGTCCGGGAACATGGACGAGGCAGAGTTCAGCAGCAAACGCGGGCTTTCATACGAATTGCCCGCAACACAGACGATCCGTGCCTTCTGCATCTGCAGATTGCCGTCCGCATCAAAGTATTCGACGCCCGTGGCCTTGCCGGTCGCATCGTGCAGAATGCGGGCGACGTGGGATCGTTCGCGCACCTCCAGATTGCCGGTGGCCTCGCCTTCGGGGATGTCGGTGTAGGCGGCGGACCACTTGGCGCCCCACTTGCACCCCTGAAAACAAAAGCCCGTCTGCTGGCACATCATCCGGTCGCGCGTCTCGTCCGAATTGATGGCCATGTGGCCTGTGCTGACCTGCTTGTATCCCAGCGCCTTGGCACCGGCCTCGAACACTTTGTAATTGTTGTTGCCCGGCAGACCCGGACGGTCGCCGGTGCGGGTCACGCCCAGCTTGTTCTCGGCCTTGGTATAGTAGTCGTCCATCTCGCGCGGGTCGATCGGCCAGTCCAGCAGGTTGGCACCCTGCACGTCGCCATAGGTCGTCTTGGGCTTCCACTCGTGGTCCTGAAACCGCAGGGATGCGCCTGCCCAGTGGGTCGTCGTGCCCCCGACCGCCTTTACGATCCATGCGGGCAGGTTCTTAAAGTCGCGGGCGACGCGCCAGTCGCCAGACGTGGTGCGGGTGTCGGTCCACGCCAGTTGGCCAAAGCTGTCCCACTCGTCATTGACATAGTCCTCCGGCAGGTACCGCCCGCCAGCTTCCAGTGCCACGACGCTTATGCCCTTCTGGGCCAATTCGTTCGCCAACACGCCGCCGCCCGCGCCCGTACCGATGATGACGGTGACAGTGTCGTCATTCAGATCAAATGGTGCTGCCATGATCTTCCCCCCTCAAAGCCAATTGATGTCGTCGAAGCCGCGATTGATGTAGCCACCCTTGGAATAGCTCTCACCTTCGTAGCCAAAGATCGGCCAGACGGCCTTTTGGTTGTATAGCCCGGTCACCAAACCGCCGCGGATCTGCTGAAAGAACGGGCTATCCTCGATCCCGAGTAGGGTTGCGACCCGATCGGCTTCCCACAGGGTGCCGATATAGCTGTCGAACCCTTTGCCCTGTGCAGCGGCATTCAGCATAGCGATGCCAGCCTCGATCCCCTCCGCTGCCTCTGCGGTGTCGTAGCCCTTGACCGCGACGACGTAGAATTCGTCGCCAACCTTGTCGTGCGGATAGATGTCGCGTGCCATCTGGGCCAGCGTAGCCATCGTTTCCGGCTTCAGGGCGGTCGTTTCCACCGCCCATGCCGCGTCGGGTGCCGCGACAAAGCCCGCGCCCACTACGAATGTCGCCCCTGCTGCCGCCGTCCGCGACAAAAGCTGGCGCCGTGTCAGCCCCTTGGGGCTTGCCGTCGTAACCATAGTGTCTCCTCCCTTTTGCATCACTTGAAGCGGCCCGACCGGGCCAGCACTTCGATCTGGTAGCCGTCCGGATCGGCCACAAAGAAAAACCGCCCCACCACCTCACCGGCGGGTGCAAATTCTACAAGCTTGCGCGGTGCGAGGCCCTCCGCCTCGAACCGGGCGTGTTCGGCATCAAGGTCATCGACCAAAACCGCCAGATGACCATAGCCGTCACCTAGATCGTAAGGCTCCGTCCGCCCCTTGTTGATCGTCAGTTCCAGTTCGAATGCGCTTTCGGAATTGCTCATGTAAACGAGCGTGAATTCCGGAAAATCCAGACGGTCGGCAACGGTCAGGCCAAAGGCCTTTTCGTAGAAATTGACCGAACGCGCCTCGTCGCGCACGCGGATCATCGCATGGATGGTTTTGGCCACTGCCACCTCTCCTCCTTGGAACATGAAACGATGCTACAGGGGCGGTGCCGGGGCGCGGGTAGTATGGACGTACTACCCTCCGGTTTCAAAACCGGGGTAGTCCTCGGTCCTTAATCCGCGACGATGACCATCGGCATTTCAGTCCGGGAGCTTTCCATGAACTTCAGACAGGCACAGCGCAGCAGCGACGTAAAATTCTCGGGTTCGCCATGCAGTTCCAGCACCTCTGCATGCAACTTCGAGATGAAGATCGGCGTCGTCACACCATCGTTCGCGGCGATTTGATTGATGACCTGCCAGAACGAATTTTCAAGCCGGATGCTGGTGCTTTGGCCATTCAGACGCAGTCGTCGCGTCTGGCTGGCATAGCGCTGCGGATCTTGACCTGCAAAGATATGGCACATCTGGTTTCCTCCCCGGGACGGACCTGTCGTTGCTGAAGCAGCACAGGGCAACGCACCGCCGTATCGTATTTCGTATACGAATTGCGCGAACCTGTCTATCGGGTCAGTCAAAAGATGATAGGGACGGCGTAACACGCAGAAACCGGGGCAGACCGATGGACATGGTAAAGCCAAGACGAAGCTTGGTCGAACAGACCTATGACATCCTCGTCGATGCCATCTGCACCGGCGAAATTCAACCGGGCGAAAGGTTGAATCACGACGAAATCGCAGCAAAGCTGAACGTGTCGCGTCAACCCGTCAACAGTGCCATCTCGATCCTCAAGGCCAACGGTCTGGTCGAGGATACCGGCCGCCGCAGCGTCGTCGTGACCCGCTTTGACAGGCATCTGTTCCATTCGATCTACGATTTCCGCGTCATTGTCGAACCCTTCGCCGTGCGGCAGGCGGGGCGGGCTCTGACTTCGGCAGACCGGGAAATGGCAGACAGGGTTTTGCAAGAAGCAGATTCGGCGCTGCGCCTTGGGAACCTCGGCGCGTCGGTGCGGGCCGACATGATGTTCCATGAGATGATCTACAGCTGGAGCCGCAATCGCGTGATCCAAACGTCGATGCGGACGAACTGGCATCACATCAGGCGGTCAATGGCCGAGGTCCTAAGCGATCCAACAACCATCGCACCGGTCTGGGAACAACACCATGATATCGTGCAGCGTCTTTTCCGTGGTGAAACAGAAGAGGCTGCCGCGATCATGGAGCAGCATATAAAACAGTCTTATGAAGCCATCATCGCCGCAATAGAGACGGAAGCTGTGGAACGGACGGCACTCATTCCCCATCGAAGAACGTCGCCACTATTTGACGATTAATAGGGCTTTGGATTTTCCGTGTTGGTTCGCAATCGTTTGTGAATCCGCGTGCCGTCACTAACGCTGTGGCCCAAATCCTTCTGGGGAATGGCGATTCCTGGCTCTAGCTGATCTCCCCACAGCCCGGGCACGATCCATAGTCCAAGCAACCGGGTGAAATTCTGCTGGGGTGATTTTGATTGGGTGTCTTTGTCGATCACGCAATGCAATGCAAGCCTTCGTTTCGGCACCGACCGATCACAGTCTTAATCTGGTGATCATGGCTAGGTTGGGATGCGAAATCACCACATGGCGCAAAGCAGGCCGGAACCAAACCGGGAACCTGATACCCAGCACGGGCAGGTTCTGCAAAGTCACTTAGATAAATGGAGGCGAGTACCCGCTCCATTTATTAAGATAACAACATGTAATAGTTAATATTATTCAAGGGCGCGCCAATCAACCTGCCCAAATGCCCGCCATAGATAATGTGGTTGGATGCAACTGTTAGCATCGGCGTGATCCATGTTTGCCGGCAGTCGTCCATAAGCTAAGCGCACGACTGTTTGTTGCATTATAATGGCTCAATTCGCATTAGCTATGCACTCCCCAATGATATAGAACAAAAAGTGAACACAGGAGGCGCACATGGACCATCACGACTATCTGGCCTGGCTGTCTGAGATTGATGATCTGTCCCCGTACCAGCGGATTGCAACGG
>JAGXIQ010000127.1 GCA_024635625.1 Loktanella sp.
CAATCTCAGGGCGCAGTATTTCTGTGAGGGCGGTAATGGCTCGGTTCGGCATCGGACGTTTCCTTGGTCAGAGTCGTCCAGTTGAATCCATCCAGCCGCCTTCAGCCAGCCCTGTGTCGTGTAGCGTGGCGCTGGCTGGGATGAGACATTCTTATGCTGTATTCTCAATGGCCTGGCAGAAGCATGAAGCCAAACGCGATTGCCCTGCCATGATCCTAGGCGGTATTTTAACGCCCTTTCAATCAACCTTAACAAACCACCCTCGTTTTACATAATATGTTTCGCGTGCGAAACATTTGCTTTTTGAAATATATTTTGCGAAGCGGCCCCGATAAACCGCCCCGCATCGGGTAATTAACGCCCCGGAATATCCTTGCGCTTCTTGCCCTTGTCGTCCCAATCATCCAACGCGGTAATCGCCTCCTCGGCGGTCTCGACAAAGCGGAACAGCTTCAGGTCGTCCTGCGCAATCGTCCCGGCATCGGCCAGCGCCTGCCAGTTGATGATACCTTCCCAGAACGCCCGCCCGAACAGCAGGAACGGCACGCGGGCCATGCGCCCGGTCTGGATCAGGGTCAGCGCCTCGAACATCTCGTCCAATGTGCCAAAGCCGCCGGGGAACACACACACTGCAGAGGCGCGCATCAGGAAATGCATCTTGCGGACCGCGAAGTAGTGGAAGTTAAAGCATAGCTCCGGCGTCACATATTCATTGGGCGCCTGCTCGTGCGGCAGCACGATGTTCAGGCCAATCGACTTGCCGCCCGCCTCGTGGGCACCTCGGTTGCCTGCTTCCATGACACCCGGACCGCCACCAGTCGCGATAATGTTTTCGCAGGTATCGTTCGCCAACGACCGTTCCGTCATCAGCCGGGCAAAGGTCCGCGCCTCGTCGTAGTATTTGGTCAGGTCGGCCAACGTCTGCGTCCGCGCCTGTGCTTTGTTGACCGGGTCGGGGATGCGCGCACCGCCAAACAGGACGATGGTCGATTTTACGCCCGCCTCGTTCATCAGCAATTCGGGCTTCATAAGTTCGAGTTGCAAGCGGATCGGCCGCATATCGGGGCGCGCCAGAAAATCGTCATCCGCGAAGGCCAATGCGTAGGACGGTGCGCGCGTCTGCGGGGTATCGGGAACCCCTCGCGCGGCTGCGCGATCCTCGTCAGAGCGCCGGAACTTGTTTTCGTGGTCTTCGGGCATGAACTGTCCTTAAGATTGCGCGGCAGAGGTTGCGCGTCTATAGCCCGTGCCAACCAACAGAACCAGCCAAGAGGTCCGCCCCATGTCGAACGCCGCACTGGAAACCGCTATCGAGTCCGCTTGGGACGCCCGCGACCAGATCAGTCCCGCCACCACCGGTGAAACCCGCGAAGCGATCGAAGACACGCTGAACGCGCTAGATTCAGGCAAACTGCGCGTCGCAGAAAAGCAGGAAGACGGTTCGTGGCATGTGAACCAATGGGCGAAAAAGGCGGTTCTGCTGTCCTTCCGTCTGAACGACATGGAACCGATAAGCGGCGGCAACGGCGGCACAACGTGGTGGGACAAGGTTCCGTCCAAGTTCGACGGCTGGGGTGAAAACCAGTGGCGCGAGGCCGGCTTCCGCGCCGTCCCCGGCAGCATTGTGCGCCGCTCTGCCTATATCGCGCCGGGCGTTGTACTGATGCCGTCCTTCGTGAACCTAGGCGCTTACGTCGGCGAAGGCACGATGGTTGACGGCTGGGCCACAGTTGGCAGCTGCGCCCAGATCGGCAAGAACGCCCACCTGTCCGGCGGCGTCGGCATCGGCGGCGTGCTGGAACCGATGCAGGCTGGCCCGACGATCATCGAAGACAACTGCTTTATTGGTGCCCGCTCTGAGGTTGTCGAAGGCTGCATCATCCGCGAAGGTTCTGTCCTTGGCATGGGCGTCTTCATCGGCCAATCCACCAAGATCGTCGACCGCGAAACCGGCGAAGTCACTTATGGCGAGGTCCCGCCCTATTCCGTTGTCGTCGCTGGCACCATGCCATCCAAGAATGGCATCAACCTGTATTGCGCCGTGATCGTAAAGCGCGTGGACGGGCGGACCCGTTCCAAGACGGGCATCAACGAGCTGCTGCGCGACTGATGATCCTAAGTCGGACCCTTGCCCGCCAGCGCATTGCGGCGGGCACGCGACCCGGCTGGATCGCGGCGTGGGCACCAGTCGCCATTGATGCGCTGGCGTTGGTGACGGTCCTGGCGTTGGTCTTTTTTGCGACAATCGGAACGATCAATGCGTTTAACCTGCCATTGGCCGTTACGATTGTTATATTTTTCGCGCTTTTTTTCGTTCCGATTCAAATTGTCCTGATCACGGCGTCCCTTTGGGCCACCCGATCACGCTGGGTCGATGACGCCAGCGACGTGAAATTATCGACCTCACGCAAGCTTCACGATTAAGGGAACCTTTTTCGAAGGTAGGACGTTCTGTCGCAGAATGCCCTAATGGAGGGCAATACGATATAAAGGATCGTCAAATGGGCTGGCTTGCAGCAATTATCATCGGTGGCATCGCAGGGTGGCTTGCCGAGCAATTTATGAAATCGAACATGGGCCTTCTGGCCAATATTCTGTTGGGCATCGTTGGTGCCATCGTGTTCAACTTCATATTCGGCACACTTCTGGGTCTTTACGCAGCTGGGGCAAGCTTTAGCTTTGGTTACCTTCTCGTGGGCTTTATCGGGGCCTGTATCCTGATCTTCCTTGCACGCTTGGTGCGTCGCAACTCCTAATGGCTTCTATGCCGACGTGATCTTTGACGGCGCGCAGTGCTCTGCGCGCCGTTTTGCATTTTCGGCGGCTTGACAGCCGCTCGTCCAACAGCGATGCCAAGGCCCATGAATAAACGTACACAACAGGTTTTTACGCTTTTGGTCGAAGTCGGCCGGGCCAAGGATGACGGTCTGCCCAAGGGCGCGACCGGTGCTGCGCTGATGTGCTATGCGTCAGGCGTGGACGAGGCAGAGGCAGTTCGCGAAACCGTGGCGATCCTTAAGCAGGCGGACCTGTCGCCGCTGGATGTATCAGGTTACGGCACGCTAGAAGAGCGTCTTGCCGAAGGTCACGACATTGACGCGGATGAACGCGCCTTGATGCAGCGTGCTTTGGACGAAAACAGCGTCATCGTCGCACAGATGACACCGTTTTTCGGCGATGAGGATTAGGCCCAACCTTTAGAGGACGCGATGCTTGACATGCGACCCAATTGCGAATGGCGCGATACTGACCTGCCACCCGATGCCTCAAATGCAATGATCTGTTCTTATGAATGCGCCTATTGCGCGCATTGCGTCGAGACAGTGCTGCATAACGTCTGCCCCACCTTCGGCGGTGGTTTCGCCCCGCGCCCGATCCGCCCCAAAGGCGCGCACCGCAGCGGCAAGACGCTTGGGCTAGGCCATCACCCCGCTACGCAAACCCGAACGCACAGCCAATGGACCACTGATCAAGTCGCGGCACTTGTCGCGAAATTGCGCGACACGCCGCCTTTTCAACGTTGAAAGCCATGCCATGACCGTCGATCCCGTTGCTTTGACCGCGCGCCTTGTGCGCTGCAATTCCGTCACGCCCGCTGAGGGTGGCGCGATTGTGCTGCTGGAAACGCTACTGACAGAGGCGGGATTCGCCTGTACCCGGGTTGATCGGGGGGGAATTGCAAACCTTTTCGCACGCTGGGGCCGTAAGGGTGCGAACCGCAGCTTTGGGTTCAATGGGCATACGGATGTTGTCCCGATTGGAAACCCGGATGATTGGACCGTCGACCCGTTCGGGGCAGAGATCCGCGACGGCTTCCTTTGGGGGCGCGGCGCGACCGACATGAAATCCGGCGTTGCGGCCTTCGTTGCCGCCGCCTGTGATTTTGTGCAGACCACCCCGCCGGATGGGGCAGTCATTCTTGCTATCACGGGCGACGAAGAGGCTGACGCACTTGATGGTACCACCGCGCTGCTGGACTGGATGACCGCCAACCAAGAGCAGATGACAGACTGCCTAGTCGGCGAACCCACCAGCCCGAATCACATGGGCGAAGCAATGAAAATCGGCCGCCGCGGCTCTATGACAGCGTGGTTTACGTTTCAGGGCGTGCAGGGGCATTCCGCTTACCCTCACCGGGCCAAGAACCCGCTGCCCGCGATGGCGCGCCTGATGGACCGTTTGGCCAGCCACACCCTTGATGATGGCACAGCCCATTTCGATCCATCCTCTTTGGCGATTGTGACGATGGATACAGGGAACCCCGCGACCAATGTTATCCCTGCCACATGCCGTGCTGCTGTGAATAGTCGTTTCAACGACGATCATACCGGCGCCGCACTCACTAAATGGATGCAATCCGAACTGGACGCTTTCGCCGCCGATACCGGGATCGCAATCACTATGACGGTTAAGATTAGCGGCGAGAGCTTTCTGACACCGCCCGGCACCCTGTCCGCTCTAATTGGCGATGCGGTCCAAGCTGAAACGGGCAAGACCCCGGAGCTTTCGACATCTGGCGGTACGTCCGATGCGCGCTTCGTCAAGGATCACTGCCCGGTCGTAGAATTCGGCCTTGTCGGCAAGACGATGCATATGGTCGACGAAAAGGTACCTGTGGCTGACATCCATACCCTCAAGGCAATCTATGCCCGAATTTTAAAGGAATACTTTGCCTGACGATCGCGTTTCGTATGGGAAAGTTCAATCCGGTGTCGGTGGTTGTCACCGATCCCACATAAAACATGACGAACCCCGGTGCGCGTGCTAGGTGGCCCCGCATGACCCAGATCCCTTCCAAAACCGACATCCTCGCGTTCATCGCGGACAATCCCACCCAGAGTGCGAAGCGCGACATCGCGCGCGCCTTTGGTATCAAGGGATCCGACCGTATTCTGCTGAAGCATCTGCTGCGCGAAATGGAGGCCGAGGGCAAACTTGCCAAGCGGCGATCCTCTTACCGCGATGCGGAAAAGCTGCCGCCAGTTTCGGTTTTAGAGGTGCTAGAACCTGACGCCGATGGGGACCTTTATGCGCGGCCACTGGAGTGGAACAGCGAATTGCCGCCGCCCCGTATCCTGATGGCGCTGCGATCTTCTGACCCTGCGCTGGGCGTTGGTGACCGCATCCTGTCCCGCCTGACTGAAACGCCGGGCGAACCGCATGCCTATATGGCCCGCATGATCCGCCGTATCGGTGCGAACCCCTTGCGCATCCTTGGCGTTTATCGCGCCGGGTCAGAGGGCGGGCGCGTCATGCCCATCGATAAGGGGTCCGACCGACAGTTCGTTATTGCGGCTGGTGCCACCGGTGGGGCCAAAGATGGAGAATTGGTCGAAGCTGAACAGACGGGTCCCAAGGGTCGCATGGGTCTGCCCAAGGCCCGTATTGTTACACGCCTTGGCGATCCAACCGGCCCGCGCGCCGTTAGCCTGATCGCGATACACCAACATGGCATTCCTGACCATTTTCCCGACGATGTCGTCGCAGAGGCCGATGCGGCCAAGCCCGCCTCTATCAAGGGCCGCAAAGATCTACGCCAGATGGACCTGCTGACGATAGACCCCGCCGATGCCCGCGACCATGACGACGCCTGTTATGTCGAACAGCATGCAGATGGCACATTTACAGTTTGGGTCGCTATTGCCGATGTCGCCCATTACGTAACGCCGGGGTCGGAACTGGACCGTGAGGCGCGCAAGCGCGGCAATTCCACTTATTTTCCTGACCGCGTCGTACCGATGCTTCCAGACACATTGTCAGGCGACCTGTGTTCCTTGCACGAAGGCGTTGATCGCCCTTGCATCGCCGTCGCCATGAAGGTCGACGCTGATGGCAACAAGACCGGGCATGAATTCCACCGCGCCATGATGAATTCCGTTGCCTCGCTGACTTATGAGCAGGCGCAAGCGGCAGTGGATGGCACACCGGATGCCCAGACGGAGCCGCTTGTCGAGACGGTGATCAAGCCGCTCTTTGCTGCCTTTGCAGCACTTGCGAATGCGCGTCATGCGCGCCAGCCTCTTGACTTAGACCTGCCGGAGCGGCGGATAGAATTGGACGACGACGGCAAGGTCACTGCCGTTAACTTCAAGGATCGGTTGGACGCCCACAGGCTGATTGAGGAATTCATGGTCCTCGCCAACGTCGCCGCCGCCGAGACACTGATCGCCAAGAAAACCCCACTGTTGTTTCGCGTCCACGAGGAACCAAGCCCCGAAAAACTTGATGCGCTGCGCGAAGTGGCCGAGGCGTCCGGCCTTGTACTGGCCAAGGGGCAGGTACTAAAAACTGCACACTTGAACCGCTTGCTTGCGCAGGCGCAAGGCACTGACTCTGACGAATTGATCAACCTTGCGACCCTGCGCAGCATGACTCAGGCCTATTACAATGCGGAAAACTTCGGCCACTTCGGTCTGGCGTTGTTATCCTACGCCCACTTCACCTCGCCGATCCGGCGTTATTCGGACCTGATCGTCCATCGGGCGCTGATCAGTGCTCATGGATGGGGTAAGGACGGTTTGTCGCCGTGGGATATCGAACATCTGGAAGAAACGGCCAAGATGATCTCGGACACGGAACGACGTTCAATGACGGCAGAGCGGGACACGACCGACCGCTATCTGGCGGCTTTCCTGTCCGAACATGTCGGCGCTGAATTCGGTGGGCGCATCGCTGGGATCGCCCGGTTCGGCGTATTCGTGAAGCTTGACGGCACTGGCGCCGACGGGATGATACCGATCCGCAACTTGGGGCGTGAGTATTTCCATTATGACGCTGATACCCAGACCCTGATGGGCGCGGAAACGGGCCAGATTATCGGTCTGGGCCAGCGCGCGCGTGTCAGGCTGATAGAGGCTGCGCCAGTGACTGGTGGCCTTATCGTTGAATTGCTGGAACTTGACGGGCGCACCCAGCCGAAAGGTCCAGCCACGGGTCGTGGTAAGCCACCCCGGTTCAAGCAGGGCAGCGCGAAGAAGAAGTCTACCAAGACGGCGCGCAAGGTCAGCAGGATTCGTAAAGCCAAGTAAGATAATCGCGGCAGCGTCGCCCAAGCGCGACGCGTTGGGGTAACTGGGACGACAAGACGGACGGATGCAGTGCCCGGTGATAAAACGCCGAGCCCTGCATCCGGGTTTGGGCCGGGCCGAGGTGCTGCTATACTTGGTGCCAACACCCGGATCGGAGTTTGTGTCATGCACCTCACCTTTGCTGTCAGTCTATGCCTTTCGACCGCAGCTGCTGCTGCGCCGCAAACGACCTTGCGGCCCGAGGTGCGGCCCGCTGCGCCACCTGCGCGCACCTATGCGACAGTCCAAGATGCTGGCTTTGATGCATGGGTTCGAAAGTTCAGGGCGCGGGCTTTGGCGCAGGGCGTTTCCCGGGCGACCTTTGACGTGGCCTTCGCCGATGCGGGTTTCATTCCTGACAGCATTGCACTGGACCGTAATCAGGCAGAGTTTACCAAGCCGCTGTCCGACTACATGGCCACAGCCGCGTCAAATGAGCGTGTGGCCACGGGCCGAGACATGCTGGTGCAATACAAAACTCTGCTTGACCGGATCGAGGCGACATATGGTGTTGATCGTCATGTCGTCCTTGCCGTTTGGGGGATGGAAAGCAATTTCGGTAAACGCCGGGGGGCGGTTCCGCTTATCTCGACCCTTGCTACGTTGTCGTATGAAGGGCGGCGGGGTCGGTTTTTCGAAGAGCAGTTGGTTGCAGCGCTGAAGATTTTGCAGCGTGGTGACACGACGCCGCAGAATATGACGGGATCATGGGCCGGGGCGATGGGGCATACCCAATTCATCCCAACCAGCTATGCGGCCTATGCAGTCGATTTTACCGGCGATGGGCGGCGTGACATCTGGTCGGACGACCCAAGCGACGCGCTCGGCTCGACTGCGGCGTATCTGTCCCGGTTCGGCTGGACAAAAGGGCAGCCATGGGGCGTAGAGGTGCGCCTACCTCAAGGATTCGATTACGGAAAATCTGCGCGCAGCGTAAAGCAGCGACCTGGTGTTTGGGCCAGTCAGGGCGTCGTCGGTGTTGATGGCCGTGGTGTGGCAGACGTGGATTCCGCCAGCCTGATTACGCCGACCGGCGCGGGCGGGGCCGCATTTCTGGTGTTCAGCAATTTCGACGTCATCAGCCGCTACAACAATGCAGAAGCCTATATCATCGGCGTTGGCCATCTGGGCGACCGGATCAACGGAATGGCGCCGCTCGTGCATCCTTTCGTCGCTGGTGAACGCAGTCTGAACCGGGCTGAACGTCGAGAGTTGCAGCAGCGGTTAACGTCGGAAGGTCTTGATACCGGCGGTGTAGACGGGCGGATCGGTCCAGCATCTCGGCGGGCGATCAGGGCCTATCAGGCTCGTCTGGGTTTGCCGCAGGACGGCTATGCCAGTTTGACTTTATTGCAGCGATTGCGCTGAGCAGTCTGCGCCAGTCATGCAGGCCGTCAATTGATCGATCATTGCGGTGTCTGGGGCCGCAAATAGCCACATGCCGCAGGCGTCGGCCTCTATGACCGGGGTGGGGCCGTCGATCCGTGCAAAGGCTACGACGGGGCCAGAGGCCGGCACAGCACCGCACCACGGCCCGGCGCAGGTGACTTGTAACACGACGTCGCCATCGAAGGTGGCGGTAAAGCCCGCGGCTGTCAGGCCGTGCCCGTTTAGGTGACCAAGGACAGATATCGGTTTAGGTCCGGACTTGCCAGTTGCGGCAGGACTCGTCAGATCGCCAGTTAATACCAGATAGGGCAAATCGCTTGTGCTAGCGGCCGCGAAACTGGTTGCCGGGTCAGGGCGCATGCAAGATAGAGCCTGTGCCTGACCCGCGGCCACCAAAGCGACGAGGGTCAGGGCCGCTTTCACAGCTTGCTACCCAGTTCTGCCAAAACCTGTTCATAGACTACACGTTTGAAAGGAACAATCGAGTCGACGAGCTGTTCCTTAGGCATCCATTTCCACTCTGAGAATTCGGGATGTTCAGTTGCGATGTTCACATCGGCATCTGTGCCGTGGAACCGGAACAGGAACCATTTCTGTTCCTGCCCACGATATTTTCCACCCCAAGCCTTGCCCACCAGATCGTGCGGCAGGTCATATCGGATCAGGCCACGGGTCTCGGCCTCGACGCTGACCAGCTTCTCGGTCACGCCCGTTTCTTCCCACAACTCGCGCAGCGCGGCATCCAGCGTCTTTTCGCCAGCGTCCACGCCGCCCTGTGGCATTTGCCAAGCGTCGCTGTCACGATCACGGCGTTGGCCCACAAAGACGTGGCCCCGTGGGTTTGCCAGCATGACGCCCACGCAGGGGCGGTAGGGCAGTTGTTCGATTTGGTCCTGGGTCATGAAGTGGCCTTGGGTTTTCATCGCGTGTCCTTTCGTTTGGACGTCTTTTGCCCGAAAGGTCCAGCGTTAAGCGATAACAAGGCGCGTGTTATGCATAATCCGTGGGGCAATCCAGCGTAAATGGGCGCGTGATAGGGCTATGCAGCCTGCGGTAGGCCGCCCTTTGCCTCGCCATTGATGAATGAAAATCGCAGAGCCGCGACCTTTTACCGGATAGGGCCAGTTCCAGTCGGATAGAATCACCAGATCATACATCGGGTCGGCGCGCCGCAAATCCTCGTGAGAGTAGGGGTGCGGCACACGGACCATCATGTTGTAATCGGGGTCCCGGACATCGTCCGACCACAGATCGCCGGGTTGGATCGGAACGGCCCAATTGGCGGGCCGCCCCATCCTGTCCGGGCGATACAACATGCCGACGATCCGGTGCACCCCGCGCGGCGTCGCGCCGTCACCTTCTTTTTTGGTTCGGATCAACCCGCCGCGACCGATTGTACAGGGCAAGCGGCGGCCCAAGAACCGCAGATGGGTGGGTGTCAGGACAAGATCTTGCGGGGTCATTGCTGCCTCTATTTTACATGAAATCGGAATAGATGGTTCCGGGTCTTGGAGCTAGCCCGCGCCCGGTCTGCGGATTTTGCTGGGGCGGGGGCCGGTTCCCACTTTCGCTCTGTAATTCACAGGCCTAGGGTGCGGCCGAAAGGGGCGCGTCAATGCAGCCTTTGCGCGGTATTACTTATAAAATAGTTTCGGTCATGGTCTTCGTGGGCATGTCGTCGTTGGTCAAGGCGGCCTCTGGCGAGGTCCCACCCGGGCAGGCGGTCTTCTTTCGCAGCTTTTTCGCTTTGCCGATCATCATCGGCTGGCTCGCTATGCGGCACGAGTTGCGCCACGGTTGGAAAACGGCGCATCCGATGGGGCATGTTTGGCGCGGCTTGGTCGGTACCTGTGCGATGGGGCTCGGGTTTGCGGGACTAGGCCTGTTACCACTGCCAGAGGTGACGGCCATCGGTTATGCTGCCCCGCTTTTGGTTGTCATCTTTGCCGCCATGTTCCTAAACGAAGAAGTGCGCGCATTTCGCCTAAGCGCTGTGGCGCTGGGCCTCGTCGGCGTCTTGATCGTGTTGTCGCCGCGCCTGTCGTTGGGGGCAGAGGCTGATCATGCCCAAACATTGGGGGCCGTGCTGGTTCTGATGGGGGCGGTCTGCGCCGCCTTGGCGCAGGTTTTCGTGCGCAAACTTGTATTTACAGAGGATACCGCTGCGATCGTCTTTTGGTTTTCGGTCACGGCCACGCTGCTGTCCCTGCTGACACTGCCGTGGGGGTGGGCATGGCCGGGACTGGCGGCGTGGGTGATGCTGATCATGGCGGGCTTACTAGGTGGCATCGGACAGATTTTTCTGACTTCCAGCTATCGGTTTGCCGATGCATCGTTGGTAGCGCCGTTCGATTATACATCGATGATCCTAGCACTGCTTGTCGGCTACTTCGTCTTCGACGAAGTGCCGACGGTCACGATGATGATCGGTGCTGCCATCGTGATCGCCGCTGGTGTCATGATTATCCTACGAGAGCGGCATCTGGGTCTGAAACGGGCCCGGCAACGCAAAGTTACCGGGACCATTGGGCATAACTAGTTGGATTTGGTCGTGCTGCTTGCCCGGTCGCTCGCGTCGCGAACTTCCTCGCGGACCTGACCCCAGGTAATTAAGCCGAACACCACGGTGCCGCCAAAGACGTTGCCAAGAAAGACTGGAATAAAGAAGCTAAAGATCGCGGGTATCAGACCCAATTCCCCAGTTAGCAGCAGGAACGCCATTTCGACTGACCCCGCAATAATATGGGTGAAGCCGCCAGCAGCGATCAGCCATGTCATGACGATGATGATGAAAAAGTTTTCCTGTTCGCCGGCTGCCAGCAACCAGACGAGCGCGGCAATCAGCAGGCCAGCCGGGACCGCCTTGGCAAATCCGACCCATGCGCCGTTTTCGGTGGCGTGTTTACTGATTTCGGTGATGCTGGCAAGGATATCAGGCTCGAACGTGGGCATGAACGCGATGAAGGCGGCCGCGATGAAGCAGCCGATGACGTTCGCCCCCAGCACGATCCCCCACAGGCGCGATACGCACCAAAGATTGTATAGACTAGGTCTGGCGAATAACGGCAGGACGGTGGTCAGCGTGTTTTCCGTAAATAGCTGCATCCGCCCCAGAATGACGATGAGGAAGCCGAAGGTGTAGCCAAGGCTTTCGACCATCGGCAGCCAAGTGGCATCCGGAAGGTACGTCTTGAACAACGCTTCGCCGATCACTGAAAAGCTGATGCAGACACCAGCAGCAACGCCGGACCAGAAAAGTGATGTATTGGGGCGACTTAACTCTTCATCGCCTTCGCGGCGGACAACCTGATAGACCAATTTGGCCGATAGGTGCGAAGCCTCGCGGACGGCATCTTCTTCTTCGGGTTCGTTGGTTTCCTTTTCCTTCCGTTCAGATGCCGCCTGCTGCCGGCGGGCTTCGTTTTCTTCGACGGCGCGGCGGAACTCCGGCTCTGTGGAATTTGTCATGGCGAACCTCTTGATTGATCCCAGTAATCTGGCGCGGCCTGTCGCGCCGTCAAGACGACGCGGTGCTGCGCTGGATTATGCCATATAGGGCCGCCACCGTCCCCTGATTTTGATCTGGAGGGTTTTTGACGTATAATGTGCCTAGGAGGAGATCATCATGGCACGACATCCAATGGATTCGACCCGCGACCGTATGACTGGGGCGCGGCTTGTGAAGTTCTTGCAGGTGCTGAGGCAAGGTCGTCGTCACGACCAGACAGAGACGTTGTTGCGTCGGACGCGGTCCCGCAACCCGCACAGTGGGCGGGTTGCCGGTATGTTAAAGCCGCAACGCGGTAGCTGATCAGGCGCGAACCAGCTTTTCGTAGTCTGATGCGATATCCAGCGTCAGCTGGCCGACTTCAAAGTTGTAGTCGCCGATTTGGCCTACGGGGGTCACTTCGGCGGCGGTGCCGGTCAGCCAGCACTGCTGAAAGCTTTCCAGTTCTTCTGGCATGATGTGGCGTTCATGAACGGTGACGCCTTTTTCGCGCAGCATGCCGATAACGGTCTGACGTGTCAGTCCGTTGAGGAAACAGTCAGGCTTGGGTGTGTGAACTTCACCGTCCTTGACGAAGAAGATATTGGCACCCGTCGCCTCGGCCACATAGCCGCGATAGTCGAACATCATTGCGTCGGAACAACCCTTCGCTTCTGCAGCGTGCTTGGACATGGTGCAGATCATGTACAGACCGGCAGCCTTGGCTTGGTGCGGGATCGTTTCGGGGCTGGGCCGCTTCCACTTGGCGATATCAAGCTTTGCGCCTTTGGTTTTGGCATCGCCATAATAGTTGCCCCACGACCAGCAGGCGATTGCCGTGCGGACCGGATTGCGTGCCGATGCGACGCCCATGTCGGGGCCGGCGCCACGCCATGCGAACGCACGGACATAGGCATCGGTCAGGTCGTTTGCTTTCAGCGTAGCGGCCTTTGCCTCCATCAGTTCGTCGACCGAATAGGGGATTTCAAAGTCGAGGCAGTTCGCAGAGAAATGCAGACGCTCTGCGTGCTCGCGGTCCTTGAAGATCTTGCCGGAATAGCAACGTTCGCCCTCGAACACAGAAGAGGCGTAGTGCAGCGCATGGGTCAGCACGTGGACGTTGGCGCCACGCCAATCGACCAATTGGCCGTCCATCCAGATCTTACCGTCGCGGTCGTCGTAGGCGCCTTCCATAGCGAATTCCCTTTAGATTTTACATTTGTATCGCGCTAAGGCCATATAGAGACATAATGTTGCGCAATTTGTGCCGTGTCGGTACCAGTTGAGTCTAGTCATGTCAACAACGCTGACGTATTGTCTTGCGAAACCGAAAGGACCTTTGCCATGAACCAGTCACCACAAGGACCTTCGGGACAGGCGCTGCTTTTCCTGACGGACGAGCAACTGCGAAAGGGGATCGAGGCGATGTTCTTTGCATATCGCGGATTTACCGCTGACCCGGATCGCATCCTAGAGGATTTGGCCTATGGCCGCGCCCACCATCGCGCCATCCATTTCATTCACCGCAGCCCCGGCACCACGGTTAACAATCTGTTGGCAATTCTGGGTGTTACAAAACAATCCCTCAATCGTGTGTTGCGGAGCTTAATCGCTGACGGTCTTGTGTCGAGCACCGTTGGTAGCCGCGACAAGCGCGAGCGGCACCTGCATTTGACGGAAAAGGGTGCCGCACTGGAGCGGAGCTTGTCGGACGCCCAGCGGGATCGGATGAGGACCGCCTACCGGGCGGCGGGGCCTGTGGCTGTGGCCGGGTTCCGGCAGGTGTTGGAGGCGATGATGGATGACGAGATGCGACACCACTACATGGCGCTCGTGGATAAGCCCGATGCACGCTGACGACGCACATCTTTTGATCGTAGATGACGACGAACGTATCCGGGGGCTGTTGCGCAAGTTCCTTATGCGCTCTGGCTTTCTAGTCACCACTGCGCGGGACGCGGCACATGCCCGTCGCATTTTGGCAGGGTTAGAGTTCGACTTGATTGTGCTGGATGTCATGATGCCGGGCGAGGACGGTATCAGCTTTTGTCGCGACCTGCGGCATAGGACCGGCACGCCTGTTATGTTGCTTACAGCGCGAGGCGAGACTGAGGATCGGATTGCAGGGCTAGAGGCCGGCGCAGATGATTATCTTGCCAAGCCCTTTGAACCGAAGGAGCTGTTGCTGCGGATCAATGCGATCTTGCGCCGTGCGCCGCAGGCGGTGTCACAGCCAATTCCGGTGACGGTTCTACAGCTTGGGTCGATCCACTACGACATGGCCAAAGGCGAAATGCGGCAGGATGACGGCCTCGTTCGGCTAACCGCGACAGAAAGCCAGTTGATGCGCATTTTCTCGGCCCGGCCCCATGAACCGGTGACCCGACTGGAATTGGTTGAAGAGCTAAGCCGATCTGGAGGGCAGACACAGGAACGCGCGGTCGACGTTCAGATTACCCGACTGCGCCGCAAGATTGAGGCTGACCCCAAACAGCCGCGCTATCTGCAAACGGTGCGTGGATCAGGGTATATGCTGTCGCCCGATTAACCGTGTCGTTGACTTTTGTGCACTCTGGTGACGGATTAGCTAACAGTTGCTGCCATTTATGGTCAAAGTTTTAAAAACCTAAAATGGATCAAGCAAATGATGTTCAAAACGACGATGATGACTGCCGCAGTGGCGGTTTTGGTCAGTGGTGCCGCGCAGGCGCAGAATCTTGAAAGCTGGGGCACGGTCGGTGTCTGGGACGTTATGTGGGATCCATCGCTTGGCGATGGTTGCTTGATCCAATCCGAGTTCACCGATGGTTCGGTCGTCCGCATCGGCTTTGATAATATCGAAGGCATGGGCTATTTGACCGCTTTCAACGGCGCGTGGGGCGACATCGAAGAAGGTGCGACCTATCCCGTGACATTCACTCTAGATGGCGAAGCTTACGAGGGTGAGGCGAAGGGAATGTATCTGAACGGCGTACCAGGTGCAGATATCTATTTCGACAGCGAGGATTTTTTGTTCGATATCGCGGCCCGGCAGACGATGGATTTGGCCAACAGTGAGGGTTCGGTGATGACGATAGACTTAACCGGTACAATGGCCGCGCTAGAGGAAGCCCTGATTTGTCAGGACGCTGAATAGTCTACGCGGACAAGCACACATCTGGCCGGAAATCATCCAGCCAGATGAACAGGCTTGTCCTTCGGTTTGGGTTTCGATTTTGTGGTGGCTATGAAAACAGCCCTGATTTCCCACCCCGATTGCGTGGATCACGTCACGCCACCGGGTCACCCCGAACAGGTTGCTCGTATGGATGCCGTTCTTGGTGCCCTTGAGGGTTTAGACCTTTTGCGTGTTGCTGCCCCACATGCCGCAGAAGACGACCTGCTGCGCGTGCATCCGAAATCCCATCTAGATGCGATCCGTCGCGCGGCCCCGACCGAAGGTTGGGTGTCATTGGACGCGGATACGCATATGTCGCGGGGCACGCTAGCCGCGGTCTGGCGCAGCGCGGGCGGGGCCGTTCGCGCCGTCGATCTGGTGCTGGCGGGCGAAGCTGGTAACGCCTTTGTCGCAATGCGGCCGCCCGGGCATCATGCGGAACGGACAACCGCAATGGGCTTTTGCTTTTTCGGCAATGTCGCTGTCGCCGCCAAGCACGCGCTCGAACACCATGGACTAAAGCGCGTGGCGATCGTCGATTTCGACGTCCACCACGGTAACGGTACGCAGGATCTGGTCGAGGACGATCCTCGCATCCTGTTTTGCTCTACTCATCAAAGTCCGCTGTACCCAGGCACCGGAGCGGCGGATGAAACCGGTGTTGATGACAATGTCGTCAATGTACCGCTTGACGAAGGAACCAATGGTCGTGGTTTTCGGGTCGCAATGGAGGGGCGGGTGCTGCCACGGGTCGATGCGTTCAAACCCGACCTTATCCTGATCTCTGCTGGGTTTGATGCACATCGCGACGATCCGTTGGCGGGACTGGCATTGGTCGAGGCTGATTTCGCGTGGATCACTGAACAGCTTTGCGATCTGGCTGATAAACACTGCGCTGGGCGGGTGGTGTCGTGCCTCGAGGGCGGGTATGACTTGGTCGCGCTGGGGGCCTCTGCTGCCGCGCATGTAAACGTGTTGAGGGAGCGCAGCCATGGCAGAAACGCCGGTTGATCAAATGACATTCGAAGACGCGATCCGCGAGCTAGAGCAGGTCGTGGGCAAGCTGGAGCGTGGCGATGTCGCGCTAGAAGATAGCATCGCGCTGTACGAACGTGGGGCCGCCCTAAAGAAACGCTGTGAGACGAAATTGAGTGAGGCCGAAGAAAAGGTCGCTAAGATCACTGTCGGTCCAGACGGGCAGGCTGCGGGCACGGCACCGCTCGACCCGTGATGTTCGCCAATCAGCTGGCGCTGGACGCCACGACCGCGCAGCGGCTGATCGAAATTGCACTGACTCCGGTACCGGATTTGCCGTTACACGACGCGATCTTGTATGCAGCGAAAGGCGGCAAGGGGCTGCGGGCGTTTCTGGTTTTAGAAGGCGCGCGGCTACATGACGTTGGCGATCGCGCTGGGCATGCTGCTGCGGCGATCGAGGCCATGCACACCTATTCGCTGGTCCACGATGACCTACCCGTGATGGATGACGATGACCTGCGGCGCGGCCAACCGACAGTGCATCGCAAATGGGACGAGGCGACGGCTATTCTGGTCGGCGATGCCTTGCACAGTCTTGCGTTCGAACTGGTTTGTGCACCGGGGGGCGGTGTTGTCGACGCAGCCCGGGCAGAGCTTGCGCTGACACTTGCGCGTGCGGCGGGTGCGCAGGGGATGGTTCTAGGGCAGGCGCTGGATATCGCCGCGGAAACGGGGCCACCGCTGGATCTGTATCAGATCACAAGGTTGCAGGCGGGCAAGACCGGTGCATTGATTACGTGGGCCTGTTGCGCTGGCCCCCGGATCGCGCAGGCGGATATCGGGCCCCTGCAAACTTATGGCGATGCACTGGGCCTTGCGTTTCAGATCGCCGACGACATTCTCGACGAAACTGGCGATGCCGCCGCTGTCGGCAAGGCCGTCGGCAAGGATGCCGCGGCGGGCAAGGCGACCTTTGTGTCGCTTCTTGGGCTGGAAGGCGCGCAACGTCGTGCGCAAGATATGGTGGACAGTGCCTGTGACGCGCTAGGTCCTTATGGTAGCCGCGCTGATACCCTGAAAGACGCGGCGCGTTTCGTGATTGCGCGCGACAAGTGAGGACCCTGAGATGACTGACCGCCCCAGCACCCCGCTGCTTGACCGTGTGCACGTACCCGCCGACATGAAGGGTCTGTCCGACGGGCAGTTGCGGCGGTTGGCGGATGAATTGCGAGCCGAGACGATTGCCACCGTTGCTAGCACCGGCGGGCACCTTGGTGCGGGCCTTGGCGTCATCGAAATTACGGTGGCACTGCATGCTGTTTTCGACGCGCCACGTGACAAGATCATCTGGGATGTGTCCCACCAAAGTTATCCGCACAAGATTCTGACCGGTCGTCGCGACCGCATCCGCACACTGCGCATGAAGGACGGGCTATCGGGCTTCACCAAGCGGAGCGAAAGTGCTTACGATCCTTTTGGGGCGGCACATTCTAGTACTTCGATTTCTGCCGCGCTGGGTTTTGCTGTGGCGCGCGATCTAGGTGGTGATCCGGGTGATGCGATTGCGGTCATCGGTGACGGCGCGCTGTCGGCTGGCATGGCCTATGAAGCGATGAACAATGCCGGGCATCTTGGCAAGCGGCTGATCGTCATTCTGAACGACAACGAAATGTCGATTGCACCCCCTGTCGGCGCGATGTCGTCTTATTTATCACGCCTTTATGCAGAAGGGCCGTTTCAGGACCTTGCTGCTGTGGCAAAAGGTGCGGTCTCTTTCCTGCCGTCACCCTTTCGCGAAGGGGCAAAGCGCGCAAAGGACTTGCTTAAGCATATCACCGTAGGCGGGACGTTGTTCGAAGAGCTGGGCTTTTCCTACGTCGGCCCCATTGACGGTCACGATATGGATCAACTGCTTGCCGTGCTGCGCACGGTTAAGGACCGTGCCAATGGGCCGATCCTGATCCATGCGATCACGAAAAAGGGCAAGGGTTTTGCCCCTGCGGAAGGGGCCGCCGACCGGGGCCATGCCCGCAGCAAATTCGACATCGTCACCGGAGAGCAGCAGAAGGCGAAAAGTAATGCGCCATCCTATACGTCGGTGTTTGCTGATACCCTGATTAACCTTGCTGCCAAGGACGAGAAAATTGTCGCAGTAACGGCTGCCATGCCCGACGGCACTGGCCTTGATAAATTCATGGCACGCTATGCTAGTCGGTGTTTTGACGTGGGCATTGCCGAACAGCATGCTGTTACATTCTGCGCTGGTCTGGCCGCTGGCGGGATGAAGCCATTCTGCGCGTTGTATTCGACGTTCTTACAGCGCGGGTATGACCAGATCGTTCATGATGTTGCAATCCAGCGATTGCCGGTGCGGTTTGCCATTGATCGGGCCGGTTTAGTTGGGGCCGATGGGGCAACTCATGCTGGGTCCTTCGATGTTGCATTCCTTGCGAACCTGCCGGGTATGGTCGTCATGGCGGCGGCGGATGAGGCGGAACTTGTTCGGATGGTCGTTACCGCAGCCGCGTATAACGACGGCCCCATTGCCTTTCGCTTTCCGCGCGGCGAAGGGGTCGGGGTCGAGATTCCCGTCGACGCAGCCCCGCTGGAAATCGGCAAAGGCCGCATGATCCGCGAAGGCAAACAGGTTGCGATCCTGTCGTTTGGCACCCGTCTGCAAGAGGTCGAACAGGCTGCTGAAGCGCTTGGGGCACGGGGCATTGTACCCACCATCGCTGACGCGCGATTTGCTAAGCCGCTGGACCGAGAGATGATCCTGAAACTGGCCGCCGACCACGACGCGTTGATTACGATCGAAGAAGGGGCCGTTGGTGGGTTTGGGTCACATGTGGCGCAATTGCTGGCCGAAGAAGGCGTTTTCGACCACGGGCTAAAGTTTCGATCAATGGTGCTGCCCGACACTTTCATCGACCAGTCCAGCCCTGCCGATATGTATGCGACCGCAGGCCTGAATGCATCCGATATAGAGGCGAAGGTGCTGGAAGTTCTTGGTGTGGGCGTGATTGGAAAACGGGCCTAGGGGCACAGGCCGACTCGTCTAGGCAGGTCCCGTGATTTTACTGGATGCTTTGTGGTATGCTAGTTGGGGCAACAAAAAGATGAAACCTACGGTCGGTTGCGGTCATCCAATCGCCTCTCGATCGCGACGAGCTTTGCCATGACTTCGTCACGGTAAGTTTCTGTCGCGGCGTTCCCTTCTTGGGCATGGGCGTCCTGCATTGAGTTGACGATAAGGCCAACCAACAGGTTCACAACCGCGAAGGTCGTGACGAGGATGAATGGGATAAAGAAAGCCCAAGCATATGGGAAAACTTCCATTACCGGGCGGACGATGCCCATGGACCAGCTTTCCAGCGTCATGATTTGAAACAGAGAATAAGCCGAATGGCCAAGGCTGCCGAACCATTCAGGGAAGACTGACCCGAAAAGTTGCGTCGCCATCACTGCCGCAATATAAAAAATAATCCCCATAAGCAGGAATACCGAGGCCATGCCGGGTAGGGCGCTGACGAAGCCCTCGACCACCCGTCGCAGGGTCGGTGCAACGGAAATAACGCGTAGTGCGCGCAGGACGCGAAGCGCGCGCAGGACAGCCAAGCCATTACCCGCCGGGATGAGGGCGATCCCGACAACTAGAAAATCGAATATATTCCAACCGTTGCGGAAAAAGGCGCCGCGTTGGACGTAAAGCTTCGCCCCAATTTCAATCACAAAGATCGTAAGGCAGGCAGCGTCGAGGACGAGAATGAGGGCCCCGACCTCTGACATCACGGCCTTGGAGGTTTCCAGACCAAGAAGGACGGCGTTGAAAACGATGACGGCGACGATGGCGCGGGTCACGATGGGGCGGTCCAGCAGGCGGGCGAGCGTCGTGCGCAGGGTCATAGAGGCCAATCGGTCAAGTGTTTGGTAACAGGTGTGGTTGAAGGTCCTTTTGTGCAAGACGGAGCGTTGTGACAAGTAGGGCTCGCCAGTGCGGATCAGTTCGTGCAATCTGCGGCCATGACAACATCCTTGATTAAACCGTACCGCTGGCTCGTTTTCCTTCTTGCCGCCTTTTATTGTCTACGCATGATCTTTTTCGGCGATTGGGACGGGTTCGGTGGGCCATTCCGGTATTTGACGGTCTGGGCGTTGTTTCTATCGTTCTTTTGCGCCAGCCGCATGATGGCCCTGCTGGAGGGGCGAAGCGATCTGCGGTGGGACGGTCTTGTCTCTGCCACGTCGGTCGTCAATGCGATGGTCGTGTTGTTGTATTGGCGGCTATACTTTGCTGATCCGACGTTGGTGACCAAGAATGGCACCTTGGGCGCGCCTTGGCTGGAGCTGTATCTGCATGCCCTTGGACCCTTGTTGCAATGGATCGACGCGATCTTCATTCATCGGTCGTTCCGAAGGGTGTCTGCTGCACTGGCTTGGTTGGTTGGGATCGTCGTGGCTTATTTGGTTTGGGCAGAGGTCGCGGTGGGGCCGCTGAATGCAAAGCCGCAGGGCGCTGTGACGAGCGGTTTGCCTTACCCGTTCCTGAACAATCTACACTTCGATGGGCGAATGACGTTCTATGTCACGAACCTGTCGGTCGGTATCCTGTTGCTTGGCGTTTTCACAGCCGTCGCTTGGACCGTCAAGCGCCGTCGTCCTGCGCTAGTAGCGCCCTAAGGCCGCTGCGATAATCGGGAAACAGAAGTTCAACGCCCAGTTCGTCCTTGATCCGGTCATTCCGCACCTTCTTGCTTTCGGCATAAAAACTGCGGGCCATCGGCGTCATCTCTGCGTTCTCAAACTGCACGGCTTCTGGCACAGGTAGACCAAGCAGTTCAGCGGCATATGCAATGACATCCTGTGGCGGGGCAGGGTCGTCGTCACAAACGTTGTAAATGGCCCCGGGGTTCGGTTTTGCGATAGATGCGGCCAGCACCCGCGCGATGTCCGCGACATGAGTCCTGCTAAAGACCTGACCGTCCTTTATGATGCGCCGCGCGCTGCCGCTACGAACTTTGGCAAATGGACCACGCCCGGGGCCATAGATTCCCGCAAGGCGAAAGATGTGCAGCGGCAGGTGAGGGATCGCTTGCCACGCCGCCTCTGCGGTGACGCGGGCCTGTCCCCGTTTGGTCGCTGGCGTTAGGGGGGCGGTTTCATCGACCCATTCGCCGCCATGATCGCCATAGACGCCAGTTGTCGACAGGTATCCGACCCATGCGAATTGGCTGGCGCGGGCTGTGATCTGTTCAAGTAGCGCATCCAGAACAGGGTCACTGCCATCGTCAGGACTAGCAGAGATCAGAAGGTGGGTTGCTGCGTCGAGTGCCGGGGTCATGTCGGCGCCCGGCCATATCCGTGGTTCGACGCCGCGGGCCATCAGTGCACTGGCCTTTTCCTCTGACCGGGTTGTGCCAATCACGCGCCAGCCTTGAGGCAGCAGCAAGCGATCAAGGGCCCGGCCAGAGTAGCCGTGGCCAAAGGATAGCAGTGTCTGCGTCATAGTTTCGTCCCGTATTACGTCTGTAACGCCTGAACCGCCTTCAACCAAAAAGGTCATCGACCGGGGGCTTGCGCAGAATGCGTTGCGTCTTGGTGCAGCGCTGCCCGCCGAACATGTTGTCCAAAAGGGTGGCAAACACAGGGGTGGTCGGCGAGGCGACCTCGAATAGTGTCGCGCTGGCCCGCAGTTTGTAGGCGTCGGTATCCCCAAGGATTGTGACGGGGTCCGTCCCCTTATGGGTTAGAACCAGATGGGACATGTCGATCAGTCGGCCACCCAAAACTGGATGGGCCAGAAAGGCGCGCGCCTCGGCGGCGTCGCGCAGGGAATAGAACATCGCCATTGGCGATTCACCGATCCCAGTCAGCACGGGAAACACAAACCACATCCAGTGCGTTTGTTTCTGTCCTGCCTTCAACTCTGTGACGACGGTGTCGAAGACGGTGTTCTGTGCGGCAACGAAATGGTCGAACTCGTCTTCGTCGTCCTCAAAATCATCCTCGTCGAAATCCATATCGTCATTCATGTCACGTCATCCGATCTATAGTAGGGGCTGGCGGAGTTTTCTGGGTCCAAAATGTTGTCATATCTGACAGCGCATGATGGTCGCGGATGGGTCGGGTTGCGGGGTTTGCGAGGGTGCCAGAGGCGAAGGGCCTCTGTGATTCGAGGCATTGATCCGAGCGTTTATGGTTCCAAACCGCTGGCAGTCGATGGCTATAAGCCCAAGGGGCGTCGCCGTCGGGGTCACGTGGTAGATGTTCATGCGCCCTCTGTTGTAACACTAATTATTCATGCGATTTTGGCCGAAGGCATTCGAGAAGGCCACCGGAAAATAGTCTTGAGACCCGATGTTGACAGCGCAAGGAAAAGGCTGCGGGATTTTAATTGCCTTTCAATCTCAGGAGGACTACATGCGGCGGTGGGACACCCTTCCCCAACGAAGGGCGCTTATCTGTGAGGATACCAGAAATGGTCACGACGACTCCGGCCACGCGGCCGGCAAATCCGCATTTTTCTTCCGGCCCTTGTGCCAAACCCCCGACATGGTCTCTTGATGCGCTTGGCGATGCCCCCTTGGGTCGTTCGCATCGTGCTGCCGTGGGTAAATCCAAATTGGCTGAAGCCATTGATCTGACCCGCGACGTGCTTGGTATCCCTGCCGACTATCGCATCGGGATCGTGCCCGCGTCGGACACCGGTGCGTACGAAATGGCGATGTGGACTATGCTGGGCGAACGCCCCGCTGAAATGGTCGCGTGGGAATCTTTCGGCGCAGGCTGGGTCACCGATGTGGTCAAGCAGCTGAAAATCCAGGCGGAGGTCCACACCGCTGAATACGGCGAGATCGTCGACATGGCCGCGCTGAACTATGACAACGACGTCTGTTTCACGTGGAACGGCACGACATCCGGTGTGCGGATGCCGCATGGCGAGATGATCCCTGCCGACCGTGCCGGCCTGACGTTGTGTGACGCGACATCGGCAGCTTTTGCGCAGGATTTGCCGTGGGATAAGTTGGATGTAACGACATTCAGCTGGCAAAAGGTCATGGGTGGCGAAGCGGCGCACGGGATGCTGATTCTTTCCCCCCGCGCTGTCGCACGGCTGGAAAGCTACACACCCACATGGCCGCTGCCAAAGATCTTCCGCCTCACTTCCAAGGGCAAGCTGATCGAGGGCATATTCAAGGGCGAGACGATCAACACGCCGTCCATGCTGTGTGTCGAGGATTACCTTGTCGCGCTGAAGTGGGGCCAGTCCATTGGTGGTCTGGATGCGCTGAAGGCGCGGGCCAATGCAAATGCACAGGCAATCTTTGACTTCTGTGACGCGCATGACTGGATTGCCAACCTGGCTGCTGATCCGGCGACGCGGTCGAACACGAGCGTTTGCCTAAAGTTCACCGACGACCGCATCACCGATGGCGCGGCGTTTGCCAAAGCTGTCGCCAAGCGGTTGGAAGCCGAAGGTGTTGCGTTGGACGTAGGCGCTTATCGTGATGCCCCTGCCGGTCTGCGGATCTGGTGTGGTGCAACGGTGGAAACATCCGACGTCAAGGCGTTGCTGCCGTGGATTGAATGGGCTTTTGAAGCCGAGATCGCGGCCTGATTTTTCGGCGGGCCGCATTAGGCCCGCCACGTCCCCCAATTCTATATGAGGAGTGCCAAACATGGCCCCCAAAGTTCTGATTTCTGACGAATTGTCGGCCGCTGCCGTTCAAATTTTTAAGGACCGCGGCATCGACGTCGATTTTCAGCCCAAGCTGGGAAAAGACAAAGAGGCGTTGGCCGCCATTATCGGTAACTACGATGGTCTGGCTATTCGGTCCGCAACCAAAGCGACTAAAAAGCTGATTGCCGCAGCAACAAACCTAAAGGTCATTGGTCGGGCTGGCATCGGTGTCGATAACGTCGACATTCCCGCCGCGTCGAAGAAGGGTATCATTGTGATGAATACGCCCTTCGGAAACTCGATCACCACAGCCGAGCACGCCATTTCGCTGATGATGGCCGTTGCCCGTCAAATTCCTGAAGCAAACGCATCGACACATGCTGGTAAGTGGGAAAAGTCCCGCTTTATGGGTGTGGAACTGACCGCCAAGACGTTGGGCGTCATCGGTGCGGGTAATATCGGCTCTATCGTGATCGACCGCGCGAAGGGTCTGAAGATGAAGGTCGTTGCCTACGATCCCTTCCTGTCCGAAGACCGCGCGACAGAGCTTGGTGTCGAAAAGGTGGAACTGGACGAACTGCTGGGTCGTGCCGATTTTATTACCTTCCACGTGCCGCTGACCGATCAGACCCGCAACATCCTTTCCAAAGAAGCGATTGCCAAGCTGAAGCCCGGTGTGCGTATCGTGAACTGCGCCCGCGGTGGTCTGGTGGACGAAGAAGCACTGGCTGAGGCCTTAAAAGATGGCCGCGTCGCAGGTGCTGCCTTTGACGTTTTCGCCGAAGAGCCAGCAACCAATAGCCCGCTGTTCAACCTGCCCAACGTTGTCGTGACGCCTCACCTTGGCGCTGCCACGACAGAAGCCCAGGAAAATGTGGCGCTTCAGGTTGCCGAACAGATGTCGGATTTCTTGCTAACCGGGGCCGTGACGAACGCGATCAACATGCCCTCGATCACCGCCGAGGAATCCAAGATCATGGGGCCTTGGATTACTCTGTCGGGCCACCTTGGCAACTTTGTTGGTCAGATGACGGACGAGCCGATCAAGGCAATCAACATCCTGTTCGATGGTGAAGCCTCAGAGATGAATCTGAAGGCGCTGACTGCATCGACTATCGCAGGCATCATGCGCCGTCGGAACCCCGACGTGAACATGGTTTCTGCCCCCGTCATCGCCAAGGACAATGGCGTACAGGTTAGCACGACCAAGCAGGATCAATCCGGTGCGTTCGAGGGCTACATCAAGGTCACCGTGGTCACGGACAAGCGCGAGCGTTCTGTTGCCGGCACAGTGTTTAGCGACGGCAAGCCACGCTTTATTCAAATTAAGGGCATCAATGTCGACGCTGAAGTCGGCGAAAACATGTTGTATACCACGAACGAAGATGTTCCCGGCATCATCGGTAAGCTGGGCGGCATCTTGGGCGATCACGGCGTGAACATCGCGAATTTCACCCTTGGCCGTTCTGCAGCCAAAGGCGAAGCGATTGCATTGCTTTACGTAGACGAACCCGTCCCATCCGATGTCGTCAAGGCGCTGGAAGGCACCGGTCTGTTCAATCAGGTCAAGCCACTGACCTTCCAGACTCTTTGAGCTAAACTGGACCCGGTGCTGCAAAATGCACCGGGTCCAGCTTCTTCTCGTCAAAAATATCCCCGCCGGAGGCTCCGGCCCTGTCAATCCGCGCGACCTCTGCTAAGTCAGGGCCGTCGATAAAGGGATTGCAGCATGATTTACGCCATCGGTGACATTCACGGTCAAAAAGCGATGCTGGACCGGGCGCTTGTCCTGATTGCGGCAGATGGCGGTGCTGACGCCCCGCTCATCTTTCTTGGTGATTACACGGACCGTGGTCCAAACAGTCGCGGCGTGATCGAGCAGCTGATCGCAGGTCGTGATGCGGGCCTGCACTGGCATTTTATAAAGGGCAACCATGACCGAATGTTCCTGCGGTTCCTTGAGAGTGGCGACACGCATGACGTCGCGATAAAATCTGGTCTGTCGTGGCTGAACCCTCGGCTGGGGGGTGACACGACGCTAGCATCCTACGGTATCATCCCAGCTGGCGCGCCGCAGTTTACCAAAGACGAACAGGGCCGCGAAGTTTTGGTCTCTTATCCGACGACAGAGGGTGATCTGTCCCTGCCGGATCTCGTCACGCTTGCCCGCAGCCGCGTTCCAAAGGCGCACGCGCAGTTTCTGTCGTCCAACGCCCTCATGCATCGGTTCGACGCGCATTTGTTTGTTCATGCGGGCATTCGCCCGGGCGTAGCGATCGAGGACCAAATAGAAGACGATTTGATCTGGATTCGCGATGGTTGGCTCGACAATGACGACGATCACGGCGTGATGGTCGTTCACGGTCATACGGCGCTTGATATGCCAGAGCATTTTGGTAACCGGATCGACCTAGATGGTGGCGCAGGTTATGGGCGCCCGCTGGTGCCTGCCGTTTATGACGAAGGCCAGTGGTTCACTTTGGACGACGACGGCCGTACCCCTCTGCAGACGGTGGTCTGATCGTGCCCCAAATATTTACCACTTTGCACGAACTGACGGGGCATCATTTCGACACTGTGATTGATGTTCGCAGTCCGGCCGAATTTGCCGAGGATCATGTTCCCGGCGCAATCAATTTACCCGCCTTGTCCAACGATCAACGCGTCGAAGTTGGAACGGTATACAAGCAAGTCAGCGCTTTTGATGCGCGCAAGCTGGGTGCAGCAATGGTTGCACGCAACGTGGCCGATCACGTCGACGGTCCGCTGTCGCAGCACGACGGTGCTTGGCAGCCGCTGGTCTATTGCTGGCGTGGTGGCCAGCGATCAGGCGCTTTCGCGTCTATCCTTCAACAGATTGGTTGGCGCGCAGACACGATCAAGGGTGGTTATCAGACTTATAGAAAGCTGGTGCATGACGCGCTTTACGTCGATCCGCTGCCGCACCGATTAATCTTGTTGGACGGTTATACCGGTACAGCAAAGACGGCTTTGCTTCACCTTCTGGCAGAACGTGGCGTGCAGACAATCGACCTTGAGGGCTTGGCCGCACACAGGGGATCTTTATTGGGTGGCGTCGCTGGTGGACAACCGGCCCAAAAGGGATTCGAGTCCAAACTTGCGCAGGTTTTGCAAGATCTGGACCCTGACAAGCCGACTATCGTCGAGGCTGAAAGCAGCAAAGTTGGGCAGATCGCGCTACCAAAGCAGATATGGGCCCGGATGACCGCCGCACCGCGCATCAACGTCACCGCCCCTTTGGCGGCCCGCGCCGCCTATCTGACAGAGGCCTATGCCGACATCATTGATGATCCGATACTGCTGCGCGACCGGCTACAACCTTTGCGCAACTTGCGCGGCCACGCTGTTGTTGACGGGTGGGAGGCGCTTCTGAACGCGGGCGACTTCTCGGCGCTCGCGACGGCGTTGATGGACCAGCACTACGATGCAGCCTACACGCGGTCTCGCAAGATCGACGACCGCGAGTGGTTGGGAGAAGTGGAGGCCGAAAGCCTTGACGCGGCTGGTCGGGCGCGGGTCGCGGACGACTTGGCACGCCTTATCAACAGGCTCTAAATAAGCGTTATTCCGCGTTCGGCAGTAACGGCGCCGATGATAACCGCGTCAGGGTAGCCTGCATTCTTCAGGCTCTGTATAAGGCTTTCGGCATGTTCGGCGGCAACAGCGGCAAGTAGCCCGCCGGCTGTCTGCGGATCAAACAAAAGGTCCGTCTTTGGCCCCATCGGTCCGGTAAGTGGACCGCCGCCGACAATATTGTCTCGCAATAGGCTCGAATGTATACCCGCGTTGGCCAATGCTAAGGCTCCATCCATCAATGGAACGGTATCAAGCTTGATTTGCGCGCCCGTGCCAGACGCCTCGCCGATACCTGACAGATGGCCCGCCAGGCCAAAGCCTGTGACGTCTGTCATTGCGTGGGCGTCGCGTAGGATAACGCTTGCACGCGCTTGCGATTGACACATCAGGCGCATTGCCCGTGCAACGATTGCCCCAGCCGCATCGCCTGACATTTCGGCAGCCATGATAACGCCGCTGCCCAAAGGTTTCGTCAGAACCAGTGCATCCCCCGGTTTTGCCCCCTTCAACGTAATTGGGTCACGCGTGCAAAGCCCTGTCACGGTGAAGCCAATCGTCATTTCAGAGCCTAATGAGGTATGCCCACCCACGATCGCAGCCCCTGCCTCTGTCAGGGCCGCATGAGCAGTCGCCATGATTTCTTCAAGCGTTCTGGCTTGTAAATCTGCGGACATCTTTGGAAGGATCAGGTTAACCGTCGCCGCTTGCGGCGTCGCACCCATCGCCCAGATATCACCAAGTGCATGGTTGGCTGCGATCTTGGTCATTACGACGGGGTCAGCGGTGAAGGCACGCAGGTGGTCGGTGCTGATGACCTGCCGCACATCACCCATGCGAAGCAGCCCCGCATCGTCGCCCGGTACAATGAAGACGTCGGTTCGGTCGGTTTGTGGCAGAGTTCCTAAGGCGGCGCGTAAAGTGCCACGGCCTACCTTGGCACCGCAGCCACCACACATTGGTTTGTCGCCTAAAGCGTCCTTTAACCCCATCGCACGGGTTAGCGGCAGGTCAGGTTGACCCATGACTGACAATTCGTTGAACTGCCGCATGAATTTGCGGTCGATGTAGTCCTTCCAGCGCCACAGAAGGTGACCGGAAAACGCGGTGCCGAACCGTTCTGCCAAGGCTGACTTATCACCAAGAGAAATGAGTTTGAGATAGTCTTTTTGCGGATTATAGGGCCGCATATCGGCGCCTGATAGCAGTGCCCGAAGGTTGTCGAATAAGACGGGTGCCTGTCGCACAGCAAAGACGCCGGCCTTGGGACGCGGATCGTGGGACAAGTGCGCACAATCGCCGACGGCAAAGAGGCTCGGGTCCGACGATTGCAAAAAACGGTCGACGGCAATGTAGTCGTCTTTAACTATCACGCCGATGTCTGCCTGCCAGTCATGTGCCATTGCACCGGCGGCACCCGTTGTGAAGTTGGATTGGATTCGTCTGCCATCAGCAAGATGCACGTGATCCGCATCTATCCACGTGACATGGGCATCCTCGACGATGGTCACGCCATTAGCGTTCAATGCTTTCAGCATCTTTGTCCGTGCGGTGACGCCAAGTGCCGCCAGCACTTTGCCGCGGTCGATCAGGTGCGTCACGGGGGACAAATTGCGCTTTTTCAGGCTATAGGTCATTGCCATCGCCAACTCTGCCCCTGCGACCCCGCCACCGATGATGGCAATATGCGGCTCTGTTACGGAGTTTCGAAAGGTATCCCAACGGCTGGCGAAGGGGCCAAGCGGCTTTGCGGGAACGGCGTGATCCGCGAAGCCGGGCAGATCCGGCATGGCAGACGTAATGCCAACGTCGAGGCTGACGACATCGTAAGCGATTGGCGGTCGTCCGGGGACCGTAATCAGCCGCGCGATCGGATCAATGCCCGTCACTGCACCATCGATCAAGCGCGCGTTGGCGAAACGGGCCACTTTTACCAGATCGATGTCCAGATCATCGCGGCTGTAATGCCCCGCCACGAATCCAGGAAGCATCCCGGAATAGGGTGCTGTCGGGCCTGGGTTGATCAGGGTCACACGCACACCAGCAAGGGCCTTCATGCCCCATTTGCGCAGAATCAGCGCATGCGTGTGACCGCCGCCGATCAGCACGAGGTCTTTGACCATTGGAAAATCGGGGCTCATGGAACGAGCCATTGTCCGGCCCATCCATCTGCCGCCGTATAGGCTGCACGTCGGTGCTGGTCGCCAAGATGGACGACGTCGATATGTGTCACTGTGAGGGCCAGTACAGCGAAGCGGTTCTGGTCGGGCACCTTTTCGTAGGCCAATGCGGCATCAATAGGCGTTCCTGGCGGCGGGGTGGCGCCGTAAGACAAGCGGGCCACGTCGGGCAGGGGCGACCAGCGGTCAGCGGTAGAAATACCTTTTAATAGAGTCACTTCTGCCTGAATTCGCATCTGCAAATTCAGTTTTGGTTCCCAGATATGCAGAGCCGCGCGCGGCGATTTTTCTAAGCTCGCAATTTTGTCGGATCGGCTGTCGGTGTAGACCTCTAACAGAGCCTGCGAAGGTACCGCACGGCGTAGTACAACTGTACGGGCCTCTGGCCAGCCATCGGGACTGATGGTTGCAAAAGTTGGTTGTCGCGCCGGCGCATTCCGATCTGCAACGCCGCGGCCAAGGCGCTGCCAGACCTGCGCATGCAGTCCGGCAAGCGTGTTGTACCAATCACTCATAGCCTGTCATCTCCAGATAGCCGACGCCTTTGGCGCTGCCTTCGATTTCAACCGGCCCTTCCCAATAAGGAACAGAGGTTGTCATCCACGCGTCTGTGTTTACGGCGGTGACGGTGACGTCAACACCCTGTGCTGGAAGTTGAAGCCGCCATTGCGTCGGTAGCGTATGCCCCGCGACGGTGGTGTCTGTCAGGGGCGTGGCATTCAAGGCACCGTTGGCATAGGGGGTGGGCGTGCCATCGGCTGCAATCCAAGTTGCAGACGTGTAGTCCTGACCATCCGTTTGCCGTAGGCGAAACCCCATCATCCGCGCGCCGTCATCGAAGGCGAGCGAGAACCAGTCCCAGCCGGTCTGATCGTCGGCCAAAGGCTGGCTCGACCACTCTCTGTCCAGCCACGCGGTACCGCTTACAAGCACGTCGCCCTCGGGCAAGTGAAGGGTGCCTGATATTTGATAGAATGGTTGAGAATAGTAATAAGATGCCTGACCGGAGGCGGATTTCACGGAATATCCCTGAAGACCCTGCCGCACCAATGGCCCCTGAGCTGACAGAGTCATGTCGTATCCGAAATCTGGTCCAGTCGCCTTAAGTGTCCCGTTTTCGATCCCGTCGAATTCCCAGTCATCGATCCATGCACGAAAGGGTGCGGCAGTGACGCCCGCCTGACCTATCCCACCGCGGGCCAAGCGTTCGGTCACGTAATGGTCGTCGGATGTTGTAACGGCAGCATGGCCCATCCAAAGCTGCGGATCGTCCCAGCCCCCTCGGGTTTCGGGTGCCATTGCCGACCGAAATAAAGTCCACTGTAGGCCGTAGGGGTTGCCTGCGGCATCGGTCAGGTTAGCCGTAATGTACCACCATTCGATCCGATAATCGGGATGTGGGCCATGGTCGGCGGGAAACTGAAACGTGGGATCAGGTTGCGGTACGCTGAACCCGTCGGCATCTGCGCCAAGTCCAGCAAAGCCTTGCGCTTGCGCAAAGACAGGCACGAAACATAGGATCAGAGCCTTAACGTTCATTCGAAAACACTTTCAGTAAGTCGCTGGGGGGCGTGCGTGCCAGTCTCCATGCGGGCCAAAGTGCCGCAAGGCCCGCCGCAAGCAAGGCGAAGCCACCCAAACGAAGATAGTCGAGCGGGAACAGGAACATCGGCAGCCGCCATCCGAAAGCCGCAACGTTAACGATGGCCAACAAGGCCCACGCCAACGCCAAACCCAGTGGAAGTGCGATGCAAGCTGTTAGAACTGCCAGCATGACTGCGCGGATCAGTTCCAGCAGTCCTAATTCCTTGCGTGTCAGGCCCATAGCCCATGCAGGGGCGAGTTGCGGGACACGTAAGGCCGCCAATGTCAGCAAGCTCATGAGGATGGCGAAACCAGCGACCGCAAGGGTTAAAATATTAAGTGCCGTTGTGACCGTGAAAGTGCGATCAAATATATCCAACGAAAACTTTTTGATCCCGGCCTGATTAATCATGTTCGCACTGGGTATCCCCAAGTCGGTTTGCATAGATTTCACCAATTCAGGAACGTCCGCAGGGGTAAGTCGAAGGCCAAAGCGAAGCGGCTCTATTTCAGGGTAAAGTGACGAAAAAGCGACTTCTGTGATGATCGCCTGCCCGATGGGATTGCCATAGTCTCCATAGATCCCGACGATCTTAAAAGATCGGTCGCCTAAAGGTACGATATCCCCCAGCGTCAGACCCGATCGACGAGACAGCTGTTCGTTGATCAGGATCGCCTTGCCGCTTGCCACATCGTCCCACGCATCGGTCGTTTTTGAAAGAAACGTCCAATTGTCGCGATATGTCGCGTCGTCGCGGGCGCCGAAAACCTCTGTTGGTTGGCCGGCGATTTGGGCGGCCGCGGACTGAATTGGCAATACGGCGCGGACCTTTGGGGCAACATAGGCGATCATCGCTTTAGCCTGTGTGGGGTCCTCTGCGGTGACGTAAAGTTCTGATGCAAGTCGTTGATCAAGGAATCCAGTGAAGGTCAGTCGAAAGCTGCTGACCATGGTAGAAACGCCAACGTTTGCCGCCATTGCAAGTAATAGCGCCGCGAGGGCTAAGGATAATCCGGGTAGTTGCTGGCGCGTGTCGGCCCAGAACCACCGCGATCGTACGCCTGTCGCGAACCTTTCGGCCACGGCCAACACCCTGTCGAGGATGAACGGCAGGGCCAGTGCGGCACCGATCAACATAGACCCTAATAGGGCAAAGCCTGCGATCAATCCCTGCGCTGACACCGCCAAAATGGTGGCTAAGCAAAGCAAAACCAGCGCGATTGCGCCCTGAATACGCGCGGATCGTCCGGAAGCCATTGTCAGTGCGCGGGGCGATCCACCAGCTAAAAGTGGCAAATGCGCCAGTCTCCAGAAGGCCGTGCCGGATGCCATGAAAGTGCCACCCATTGCGATCGCGAGCCCTGACAGCCACCACGTCGGTCTTAATTGCAGGGTGCCTGCGACCGTCGCACCATAAAGCCCCTGCAATGTTGCGGCTACGTCAGGCAAAAGCAGGGACGCGATAACATAGCCCAATGCCACACCAAGGGTTCCGGCGATCAAAGCCATCACGACAAGCTCTGCCGCCATGGCGAACATGAGGCGCCGCAAAGGGACACCGAGCGCGCGAAGTGTGCGCACGACACTACGCCGCTGTTCGAATGCCAACCCAATTGCGCCGTTGACGATGAAAATACCGACAGCAAACGACAGAAGCCCGAAAGCAGTCAGATTCAGGTGAAAACTATCCGTCAGTCGTCCCAAATCGGAACCTGACTGTGCAACGCGCCGGGTCAAGTCCGGGGCCACGACGGACAACGGCTGCTGCCTGATTGGCTGCGTCTGAGCGACGATCAAGCGATCAATTTGGTTCGGCCGATCCAACAGGCGCTGGGCAACCCCGATGTCGGTGATGATAGTTCCCGGCGCCACATCGGGAGAGACGATTTTTTCTGGCCCGCTTTCAAGAGCATCAAGCACCTCTGCTCTGCCAAAAACCTGACCACGCCCTGAGAGAAAGGCACCGACGTCTGCACCGTTCCCAATACGGACAGTACCAAGCCCGCCAGGCGCTGTGAGCGGGTCGAGGCCTACGATGTGGACGCCGTTCAGACGGCCTTCGGTCACGGGCGAAACTAGCCAACCCGCTCTGCGCAGGGCAACATAAGTGCCTTGCGCGATTGGCTGTCCATCACGACGCGTTAGTTGATCAAAGGTACCCTCGCCCAGCGTTGCGGCAGCTGCGTCATAGCTTGCCTGCGCCTCTGCGTTGATGGCCTGAACGCCGGACCAAAGGGCAGTGGCGAGCGCTAATCCCGCCAGAAGCGTAAACAGCTGCAAGGGATTGCGTCGCCAGTGCGACAGCAGCGCTTGAAAGATGGCACGTGTCACGCGATTTTGCCCCGTGCAAGGTGCAGGCGCCGCTGCATCTGATCTGCAAGGCGGTCTGAATGGGTGACCATCAACAGCCCGGCACCTGTATCAGCCACCAGTTCCAACATAAGGGCCAGCACTTGCGCCGCTGTCGCCTCGTCCAGATTGCCAGTTGGTTCGTCGGCTAACACAAGTTTAGGCCGGGGCGCCAAGGTGCGCGCGATGGCCACGCGTTGCTGTTGCCCGCCAGAAAGCTGTTCCGGATATTTATGCAGCTGCGACGTAAGACCCATGCGATCTGCAAGTGTGGCACACCATGCCGTATCGTGACGGCCTGCCAGTTGTGCCTGAAATGCGATATTGTCGACAATTCGCAGCGACGGAATCAGGTTAAACTGTTGAAAGACGACACCCACGGTTTCCCGACGCATGCGGGCACGTCCCGTGTCGTCAAGCGCGGTCAGCTCTGTGCCGTCCAGCATAATTTGCCCGCCGTCCGGCGTATCCAAGCCGCCGATCAGATGCAGCAACGTGCTTTTACCGGACCCGCTTTCACCGGTCAGCGCCAAGGTTTGTCCGGCGGCAAGGGTCAGATCAACGTCACGCAACACGTCGAAAGGACCATCGGCTGTGGCGTAGGTCTTGCGCAGGTCGGTGACGGATAGCAGCATCGTGGCCTCGTTATTTTGATCAGACATAAGGCGCGGGCGCGTTTGGCCTAGGCGCATGGTCGCCTTTGCCGCAGGTGACGGCACGTTTTGCTGGCCTCTGGTTGCGGGTAGGGTCATCGTGCCAGTAAATTGAGGGGAGATACCATGACCGATATCGTTATTTTAGGTGGTGCACGCACAGCCATCGGCACTTTTGGCGGGGCTTTGGCAGGCACACCGCCGATCACGCTGGGCGCAACGGTCGCCCGCGCAGCGATCGAACGCAGCGGTCTGGACCCGGCGCAGATTGGCCACGTCGCCTTTGGTCACGTGATCAATACTGAACCCCGTGATATGTATTTGTCCCGCGTTGCGGCGATGGAAGCGGGCGTGCCAGACACGACCCCCGCTATGAACGTAAACCGGTTGTGCGGGTCTGGAGTCCAAGCCATTATTTCTGTCGTGCAATCGCTGCAATTGGGTGATGCCGACTTTGGTCTGGCTGGCGGCGCCGAGAATATGTCCCGCTCTCCCTTCATCATCAGCGACCAGCGCTGGGGTGCCAAGATGGGCGATATCAAGACGCGTGACATGATGCTTGGTGCATTGAACTGCCCGTTTGGCACTGGTCACATGGGGATCACGGCGGAAAATGTCAGCGCCGAACACGATGTCAGCAGGGCGGATCAGGATGCTTTCGCTCTTGAAAGTCAGCGCCGTGCTGCACAGGCGATGGCCGAGGGGCGTTTCGACACGCAAATTGTACCAGTCGACGTCAAGGTGCGCCGCGACACCGTTGAATTCAAGATTGACGAACACCCGAAGGACACAACGGCCGACGCGCTGGCCGGACTGCGGCCCGCGTTCCGCAAGGACGGCAGTGTAACGGCCGGAAATGCCTCTGGCCTGAACGACGGTGCCGCAGCGATTGCGATGGCGACGATGGCTGCAGCGGAAAAGGCCGGGCTGACGCCGCGCTTTCGCGTGTTGGGCTATGCCCACGCCGGTGTGCGGCCAGAGGTCATGGGTATTGGACCGGTGCCCGCCGTGCGCCGACTGCTAGAGCGGACAGGCTTAAAGGCTGACGACTTTGATGTGATCGAAAGTAACGAGGCTTTTGCTGCGCAGGCCTTGGCTGTCAGCAAAGAGTTGAGGTTTGATCCTGCAAAGGTGAACCCGAACGGCGGTGCAATTGCGCTTGGTCACCCGGTGGGTGCGACGGGTGCCATCCTTACGGTTAAGGCGATGTACGAGTTGGACCGGATCGGTGGAAAAAGGGCGCTGATTACGATGTGCATCGGCGGTGGCCAGGGTATCGCGCTCGCAATCGAACGTTTTGCGTAAAACCGGCAAGGTCCCGCAGGTTTTCAACTGAAAATCTGCGGGCCGGAAACTTGAAGGGAAAAGTTTTCGGCCCCTATTGCCTGCGTTTAGTAGAAGAGGGCGATGTTGTTGACGAGCAGGATGCGGATGATCTCGATCGCGATCAATGCTACGATCGGGGACAAGTCGATGCCGCCCAAATTCGGCAGCACGTTCCGAAGCGGGCGATAGATTGGTTCTAGGATACGCTGCAAAGTGTACCATACTTGTCCGACCAAAGGTTGACGCACGTTCAACACATCAAAGCTGATCAGCCAGCTCATGATGAAATGGGCGAAGATGAAGAAGCGTGCCACGCCCAGCAACAGCATCAGGATCTGGAACAGGGACATCATTGGCGGTACTCCTTAATTTCTTTCGCCGACCTAAGGGCTTTGACGCCTTCAAACAAGACCTTGGAGTGCAAAGGGAGGAACCTATGCGAAAGACAACATCCTGGTCCGTAATTCCGACTGGACGGGTCTGATACGACGGGTTGGAAAGCGGTCCCGCGTGATCGAAGGGCCTTTGTCGTTGCGATATCCTCTTTGATAGGCGCAAGTCGATTGCTTATACGCATCAAAGCCTTGCCAGTGCCTTGTGCGCCAGTGTCTAGTCGCCCGAAATAGGGGGCAGATCATGGCGGTTTCAAAAAGGCGCATCTGGGGCTGGATGGCGTTCGACTGGGCCTCGCAGCCTTTCTATACCCTTGGGTTGACCTTCGTCTTTGGGCCATATTTCGCCTTGGTGGCCACGAACGCTTTTGTCGCCGATGGCATGGATAAGTTGGCCGCCGATGCGCAAGCACAGTCGATCTGGTCGCTTGGGCAATTCGTCGCCGCGATCTTTATTGCACTTACGGCGCCCTTCCTTGGAGCCTTTGCTGATAATTCAGGACGAAAGATGCCGTGGATCGCAGGATTTTCCGTGGTGTACGTCCTAGGGTCTTGGGCGTTGTGGGGGCTTACGCCTGCTGGCTTGGGCTTAATCACGATTCTCGTGGTATTTTATATTGCATTTTTCGCGGCGGAATCTGCCCTCAATTTCGTTAACGCGATCCTACCAAGCCTAGGAACTGAAAACGAAATTGGGCGCATTTCAGGCTCTGGTGCTGCATTCGGTTACTGGGGTGGGGTAGTGTCATTGTTTATGCTGCTGCTTCTGTTTGTCGAAAGCCCTGAGACTGGCCTGACCCTGCTTGGACATCCGCCGTTGCTGGGCCTTGACGCTGCGCAGATGGAGGGGACCCGCAGTGTTGGGCCGTTTATCGCAATCTGGTACGCCATCTTTATGATCCCGTTTTTCCTATACGTCCGCGACGATCCGCGACTGGGTGGGCAACCCACCAACGTTCGCGCCGTCTGGGGAGAGCTGAAAGCGACCCTGCGCGGCGTCATGCGGCGTGATAGCATGAAGTACTTTTTGCTGGCCTCAATGTTTTATCGCGATGCGCTGAACGCGCTTTATGCCTTTGGTGGAATCTACGGAGTCCTTGTGTTGGGTTGGACGACGATCCAGATCGGCGTCTTTGGTATCGTTGCAGCGATTGCAGCTGCAATCTTTACCTGGGCCGGAGGATTGGCAGACCAGCGGTTCGGGCCGAAGCCCGTAATCCTTGTCGCGGTCTGGCTGCTGATCATCGTCGGATGCTTTATCGTGGGCATGTCGCGCGATCACCTGTTCCTCTTCGCGCTTGAACCTACGTCGCGCGTACCGGACATCATCTTTTTCACCTGCGGAGTCGTCATCGGCGGGGCCGGTGGCGCGGTTTATGCATCAAGCCGATCAATGATGGTGCGCCACACCCACCCTGACCGTCCGGCAGAGGCGTTCGGCCTTTTCGCCCTGACGGGTAAGGCGACGGCATTTCTGGCCCCCGCTGGCATTTCGCTGTTCACGTTTTTGACAGGCAACGTACAGCTTGGCTTTTTGCCGGTGATCTTTCTGTTCCTTGCAGGCCTGTTCCTGTTAAGAAGGGTCAACAAAGACGGAGATCGCGCAGAATGGTCCGCTACGCCGCAATAATCGCTTTGCTGACAGGCCTTGCCGCCTGCCAGCAAGAAGCGAAGGTCGCTACTGCAACGCAGGCAGTGTTTTCGACTCAGAATACGAATGACACGCGCATTGCGAAGCAGGTGTTCGGGAATATCAGCTCTCCGTCATCACAACCTGCAACGCCTGTTGGGTTCTATTCCAAAGGCTGTCAGTCTGGCGCTGTGCAATTGCCTGAAACGGGGCCAACGTGGCAAGCTATGCGCCTGTCGCGCAATCGCAACTGGGGCCAGCCACAGTTGGTCAATTTCGTGCAGGACTTGTCGCGCTTTGCGGCCACGCAGCCCGGATGGAACGGGTTGTATTTCGGCGACATGAGCCAGCCGCGCGGTGGCCCGATGTTGACAGGACACGCCAGCCATCAGGTCGGTTTAGACGCCGATATCTGGCTGAAGCCCGCAACGAATATGTCCCTGACGCGCCAACAGCGCGAGGATATCTCTTCCGACCGGATGGACCGTCGGGATGGGGCTTATGTCAACGCCAACTGGACGCCACAGCAAGAGGCGATTGTCCGCGCTGCAGCCTCTGATCGGCGAGTCGCCCGCATATTTATCTTTGCAGGTGCCAAGGTAGAGATGTGCAAAAACGCCACCGGTGACCGCAGTTGGTTGAATAAGGTGCGGCCTTGGTACGGGCATAACTATCACTTTCACGTCCGCCTGAACTGCCCGCCGGGATCGACAACATGCGCGCCTCAAGATCCCCCACCGCCGGGCGACGGCTGCGCTGATGCGCAGGACTGGGTGAACAATATCATCAATCCCCCACCCGCACAGCCGCGCGATCCCAACGCCCCCAAACCCGTTCCTAAGCGCGAGTTGACCATGGCAAGTTTGCCCGGTCAGTGCGCAGTCGTCGCCGCCAACTGATCGTGTTGCGTTTGTTTTTTGCCGTTGCCCTGCTGGCAGGGTGCGGGCAGGCTTTTGGCCAGTCATCCACAGCGCCGGGTGTCTCTCTGGTCGGTCGCTATGTCTGGACCAACGAAGACGCTGATTTTGGTGGAATGTCCGGGCTGGAGATCAGTGAAGACGGCACACATTTTGTCGCCCTTAGCGACCGCGGCACCCTTTGGAGGGGTGATATCACGCGTGCGCGTTGCAAGATTTCCGATATGTCGGTTAGCGAAAAGGCGCGGCTTCACACCTCTGATGGCAAGGTGGCGTCCGGAAAAGAAGGGGATTCCGAGGGGCTAGCGCTCGCTTCCGATGGAACTGTTTACGTCTCTTTCGAAGGATTGGCCCGCGTTGCAGCCTATCCTGACGTTTCTGGCCCTGCCGTGCCCATACCCCGCCCGCGGGAATTCAATGGTATGCAAAATAACGCAGCACTTGAATCTTTGGCAATCGACGTAAATGGCGCGCTTTACACCATGCCAGAACGGTCTGGCCGCGCGAACCTGCCATTTCCTGTCTTTCGCTATGCCGACGGTGCTTGGACCAAGCCTTTCACGATCCCCCGAGAGGGCCCCTTTCTTCCCGTTGGTTCGGATATCGGTCCAGATGGGCTGTTCTATCTGCTGGAGCGGGACTTTACGGGCTATGGTTTTCGCAGTCGTGTGCGCCGCTTTGACATGACTGGCGGGGCAGAGGAAACGCTGCTGGAAACCCGCACCGGCCAGCATGACAATTTGGAAGGGATCAGCGTTTGGCGCGACGCGACCGGTGCGATCAGGCTGACGCTTATTGCCGACGACAACTTTAAGTTTTTCCAGACAACCGAGGTCGTGGAATACAGCGTCGCTGATTGACGCAGGCATTTCGGGGGGCTAAGCCGTGCCGTCCCCGGATGGTTCGGGGATCAAGTGCCGCACCCTTGCCAAAACGGAACCACTCATGAAACGTATTCTTCCCGGCGTGATTGCCATGGCCGCCATTGTTGTGGCCTCTAACATCCTTGTCCAATTCCTGATCTACGACGGGTTGCTGACTTGGGGCGCGTTCACCTATCCGCTGGCATTCCTTGTCACTGACCTGATGAACCGCATCTACGGCGTATCCGCGGCCCGACGTGTCGTGTTGGTTGGCCTGATCGTTGGTATCGTCTGTTCGCTGATTGGTACGCAGATTCAACTAGAATACGGGCCCGCTGTGCCAATCCGCGTCGCCATCGCGTCGGCCACGGCTTTCGGCGTTGCGCAACTGCTCGATATCGCTGTGTTCAATCGGCTGCGCATGGGCATCTGGTGGGTGGCGCCGCTTGGATCGACGTTGGTGTCGTCGGTCGTCGACACGGTCTTCTTCTTTTCCATCGCTTTCGCGGCGACGTTCAACGGGGTTAGCACGCTGGCGGCGGGGCAGGTGATGTGGGCGCAGGACGCGATACCATTCCTGAACATTGGTCCTGCCGTTCCGCTTTGGGTATCACTGGCCGTTGCCGACTGGTCGGTCAAGATTGCAGTGGCGCTGGTGGCTCTATTGCCGTTTCGCCTGATTGTTGGGCGGGTCACACAGCCGCGTGTTTAATCGCCATCTGTGGTATATTTTAATTTGACTTAAACAATATGTGTGCCAAATTCGGTACTAGGCGAAACATTTGAAAGGAGGTGATCCAGTGCATCATGAAGTTCTGGAGACGTGTGTCGGGACAGCTTGGGGGGTTCTGATCTAGGGCAGCCCTTAGGTTTAGAAACCTTCAGGTGGGTGGCCTTATAGGTCCCTAACCGACCCACCTCCGATATTCAGGGAAGGGCTATCCCATCGCCGGGGTAGCCCTTTTTTTATGTCATGCCGTCAGGTATGACGGGTGCGGGAACATGTTTGACGCAGTCAAATGTGGCCGCACTGGCGTGATTTGGCATGCCACACTGGCAAACCGCGGCAAACCCGTTACATCATCCCCCATGGCTGACGATTTACGCATCACCGACACGATCACCTTGCAAGGGTGGGAAATGGTCGAGACTTTTACCCGCGCCAGCGGCCCCGGCGGGCAGAACGTGAACAAGGTGTCGACGGCCGTTGAATTACGGTTCGAGGCAGAGCGTTCGCCATCCCTACCAGACCCGGTCAAGGCGCGGCTCAAGCGGCTCGCAGGCCGGCGCTGGACGCTGGACGGCGCGCTGGTGATCTTTGTGCAAGAAACCCGTTCCCAAGCCCGCAACCGAGAACTCGCCCGCGACCGCCTAGCCGAGTTGATCGTCAAAGCCACCGAAAAACCCAAACGCCGTGTGGCGACGAAGCCGACCTATGGGTCGGTGAAGCGTCGGTTGAAGGCGAAGAAGGTTCGGGGTGAGGTGAAGGCATTAAGGGGCGGTGTGGGGGAGGAGTGAATGCTCGGACTGAACACACAAAGACTTACATGACCTGACGCGACAGTTGATGCTCGAATGAAGGCTTTTCAATATTTGTTACCTAATTGGCGTTGACAATCCAGTTATTGGTGTAACTCTTGAAGGTGAATTATTCGAGGTAACCCGTGCCGCAATCATTTTCAGATTCAGGATTTCCAGAGATTTATCCTGTATCAATATATTTCGAAATGCCGTCAAGGGGTATGATCCTTTCCACGTTTGTAGACACTACGCAAGAATTTGAACGAACTCTGCATGGGTTTGAAGTCTATTTAATAAGATGCGGCTTGCAGCTCAAAATTATTGTTCTTCCGCCCGATGCGGGGTCTTTCAGAAATAACCTCGGCGTTGTTATGCTTGGCATAGGTAAATTTTGGGCATTTTTAGAAAGCGAAACTGGAAAAGGTTTTATTTTTGGTCTGACTGGCAAGCTCCCAAATGAGATTGCTGAGGATGTTGGCGAATCTGTCCGAGAGAAAATCTCTACTATAATCAATTACCGAGCCCGCCACCACAAACTGTTCCCCTTGAAAAATCGTTTGTGGAGCAATTTTGGCGGAATCAGCAAAATACTTTTTGGAAATGAACACAGCGGAACTGCAAGAGGTTGGAATTACACCTGATCTTCTGCCTCATTCGTTCAGCGCAAAGAATGAGTTTTTTTAAGCATGCGAAGCGAATGGTCGGATAAAATCGGTTAGTTTCCATTATGATGGTCGATATCCGATTTCAATAGATGAATTTCAGCAGCGAGTTTCTCAGGTGCCGCCGGGATCAGAGCAGGACGACTGGGAGTTCAGCACTGTTAAATTCAAAGTTTCTTCTCCCAATTGGGAGCGCTTAGATCGAAAGCGGCTTTGGAAGGGGAAAGACGATCACGGATCGACAGTATTTTTCTCCATTATTGATCCTAGATTTAGGAAATTTTTCGCAAATGGAAGGCTAACTCGGGAGCACGAAGACAGAATTGTAGCGCAAGCCGCCTTCCGCCGTTCAGGCGGGAGATATGTAGACATTGTGCTGCTTAACATCATATGATTTAATGATTTAATGATTTAATGATTTAATGATTTAATGATTTAATGATTTAATGATTTAATGATTTAAAGGTTTCAAAATACCTAGATGAGGCCGGCTTGTCGGCTCGCCTTTTCGAGAAAAATAAAGGTAGATTTGGTAAAAGCGAAGTCGATCTATTTAATTTTCCCCAAGAAGGTGAAGATGGTTGAGATCGATAGCAAATTTTGCCTAAACCACAACCTCCACCCGCTCCTGCGTCCCCACCCCGAACACGCGCTTGTACCGTGCGATCTCTTCCGCTGGTCCCATGGCCTTGTTCGGGTTGTCGGACAGCTTGACGGTTGCCCGTCCGTCAGCCTCGACCGCTTTGCAGACGAGTGAGAACGGCGCCAGAGCGTCGTCTGGCACCAGCCCGATGAAGTCGTTGGTCAGCATCGTGCCCCAGCCAAAGCTGACGCGGACGCGGCCTTGGAATTGGGCGTGCAGTTCTAGGATCTTTTCGACGTTCAGCCCGTCGGAAAAGATGATCAGCTTGGTCAGCGGGTCTTCACCGTGGGATTTCCACCAAGCGATCGCCTCTTCGGCGCCCTGTGCCGGGTCGCCGCTGTCGATGCGGATGCCAGTCCAGCCGGCCAGCCAGTCGGGGGCATCGGCAAGGAAGCCGGGCGTGCCAAATGTGTCGGGCAGGATGATGCGCAGGTTGCCGTCGTGTTCGGCCTGCCAGTCGGCCAGCACGTCATAGGGGGACTGGCGCAGGGCGTCGTCGCCATCGGCCAGCGCGGCATAGACCATGGGCAGTTCGTGGGCATTGGTGCCGATCGCCTCCATGTCGCGGTTCTTGGCGATCAGGCAGTTAGACGTCCCAGTGAACGCGCCGCCCAGCCCCTCTTGCAGAGCCTGCACGCACCAGTCCTGCCACAGGAAGGAATGCCTGCGCCGGGTGCCGAAGTCGGCGATCCGGAGCCCCGGCACACCGCGCAGCAGTTCGACCTTTTCCCAGACTTTCGTCATGGCGCGTGCATAAAGTACCTGCAGTTCGAACCGGCCCATGTCGCGCAGCACGGCACGCGAGCGGAGTTCCATGAGGATCGCCAGCGCGGGAATTTCCCACAGCATCACCTCTGGCCAAGAGCCCTTGAAGGTCAGTTCATACTGCCCGTCGCGCTTTTCAAGGTGGTAGGGCGGCAGGCGCAGTTTTTCGAACCAGTCCATAAAGTCGGAGGTGAACATCTGTCGCTTGCCGTAGAAGGTATTGCCACGCATCCAAGTCGACTCGCCGCGGGTCAGCGATAGGGACCGGACATAGTCAAGTTGCTCTCGCAACTCGTCTTCGTCCACGAGGTCTGCAAGGCGGATAGATTTGGTGCGGTTAATCAGGGAAAACGTCACCTGCACGTCACGCTTGTTGCGGAACACCGACTGGCACATGAGCAGCTTGTAAAAATCGGTGTCGATCAGGGACCGAACAATCGGGTCGATTTTCCATTTGTGGTTCCAGACACGGGTGGCGATATCGACCATTTCAAGTTCTCCGGCGGTTTCACGCGGTTAGAGCAAGGCGAAGGCCCGCTGGCAAGGCATAAGCCCCGGTTTACGACGGCCATCCTAAGCCGCAGGGGAATGGTGGACAGGTGTTTGGACGGGCAAATCGCCGTCAGCGCCGAGCATAACGCTTTGGCCACCAGGAGAGACTTTATGAAAATCGCAACGCTTGCCGCCCTGATCACACTGTCCGCCACCGCCGTTTTTGCCGAACCTGAATGCACTGCACCCGCAGAAGGCGGCGCTGCGCCGGTCTGGGAAGCGATTAAGAGTTTTGAGGAAGAAGGCGGTGTTGTCCGGTCCTTTAAGATCAACGACGGTGCCTGCTACGAGATTTATGGCACGCTGGACGGCACCAACATGGAAGTCTTCTTTGATCCGACCACGGGCGAAGAGCTTGACCGTATCGACGCCTGATCGCTGATAAGGACGCACGCCATGATATCCACTGCCAACACTTCTTCCCGCGTGAAGGTCTGGGACCTTGGCGTGCGTCTGTTCCACTGGTCGCTGGTCATCAGCGTCGGATCAGCGTGGCTCTTGACCGATCCGCGCTGGCTGCATCGACGACTGGGTTACGTCGTCATTGGATTAATCGCGTTTCGGCTGATCTGGGGCCTGATTGGCAGTCGCCATGCTCGGTTTGCTGATTTCATCCCAGGCCCGGGCCGCCTGTTCGCCTACTTGGGTGCGATGATGAAAGGGCGCGAATGGCGCACTTTGGGTCATAACCCGGCGGGGGCCGCTATGATCGTCGCACTGTTAAGCCTGCTCTCTGGGATTTGCGCCACCGGATACATGATGGGTATGGATCGCTATTTTGGTCAATCATGGGTGGAACACTGGCACAAAGGTATGTTGAACGGGCTTTTGCTATTGGTGGTCTTGCATTTGGGCGGTGTTGTGCTGGCCAGTCTGCGCCACAAGGAAAACCTTGTCGCCGCAATGATCCATGGTCACAAGGATCTGCATGACGCCAAGTTACACTAAAAACCCCAAACTGCGCCGCTTCTTGTTTCTGGCAGCCGCGACAATACAGGGACTATGTCTGACCCTGTTCATCTGGGACGTTGCCGCAGAACTGAAAAAGCCTGATTTCATGACGTTGGTCGAGGCAATCAGTGTGTTGGGACTTCTGATCAGTGTCGTTATCACGTTGCGGGAATATCGCCGCATGCTAGCGCGAAACAGCCATGTAGAGCGTAAGCTAGACGCTGCGACAGGCGCATTCGCGGCTATGATGGATGATCAGTTTGGACGCTGGGGCCTGACGGCCGCAGAACGGGACGTGGCATTGATGTCAGTCAAAGGCCTGTCGGTCAGCGACATAGCCGGGCTTCGGAAAACCGCACCAGGCACTGTTAAGGCGCAAAGTGCCGCGATATATCGTAAGGCAGGGGTATCGAACCGGGCAGAGATGATCTCTGTTCTGATCGAAGATCTGATTGATGGCGTGCCGCTGCCTTAGATGTGGTGGGCTTGCGCCACGGCTGCGTCGTGCAACTCTAGTGCCCGTTCAGGTGCGACGCCAAGAGTGGCCTCGATTCGGTGCAGCAAGTCGTCTTCTTCGGGCCGCTCTGCGCCGTCAGATAAAACAACAGACCACAGCGACCGTACCGCGGCTTCACGATCCGACATGGGGATCGCGTCATGCAAAACACGCGCCAAGGTGTCCGTATCGGGCATAGAGACTTCTAGCTTTTCGCAGCGGGCACGCAGCTTTGCGGCTTCGACAGGGTTAAGCTTGTATAGGTGCGACAGAAGGTGGTCGATCTCCTCTACTTCTTCGAACAGATAAGCCCGGTCGATTTTTGCTGCACGGACAAGTAATGCCCCCAGAGCGTGCTGCGCGTCTGCGGGTGGCAGCGCAGTGATCGATTTTTCAGGGTGGAACAGATTAAGCAGGCGTTCGAGCATCATTGATCCTGTGGGACAGCGTTGTTCCCTAAGTATCGCCCGCTACCGCGGGACGCAAAGGTCCACGCCCCGGTGAATCGGTATCCGCGTCATTGCAGCAACAGCCTAGTCGCGCCGCATAAACCAGCGGAATGCGGTCGGGGCGATGGCAATGATCAGAGTGATGCGAATGATATGCGTGACCGAGACATAAGCGATGTCCTGCCCAAGTGTCAGCGTCAGAAGCGACATTTCTGTTAGGCCACCGGGAGAGTAGGCTAGAAAGGCCTGAGAAAGGGGCATACCCATGACGCGGGCAATGCCTTCGGCAAAGGCGACCGCGACCGCCAGCATGCCGACGGTCGCGACAACGGCGATGCCTAGGTCGCGGATGATTTCACGGGCAGACGCGCCGACAAAGCGTGCGCCGATTACCGTACCGATGACGATCTGCGCGGTGATGATGATAACGCTGGGCGGTGCGACTTCGACCCAACCAGCAATGTGAACGATCCCTGATAGGATCATCGGACCAAAGACAGGGGCGGCGGGCAGGTTCAATTTGCGTCCGCCGATAACGCCAAGGGCCGCGCAGGCCCCAAGGATCAGATAGTCGGCAAGCGATAGCGCATTCAGCGGCACAAAGCCGCGCCCGCCAGCGCCCGACCGGACGCCAAGCACGATGCCAAAGTAGAGGACGACCAGAAAGATCACCAACAACACGCGGGCCGCATGGGCGAGAGCAATCTTTTTTTCGTCACCGCCCGCCGCAGTGCCAAGTATCAGCATCTCGTTCAGGCCGCCGGGCATGGCGGCGTAAAAGGCAGTGACGGGATCGTAGCCGCCTAAGCGGCGATACACGACGTAGGACAAACCGGCAGCGGCGCAAAGAAATAGCGGCAACAAGATTAAGGTCAGCGCCCAGCTGCCCAACTGACCGAATAGATCAGCCGTGATGCCGGATCCCAGCAGCACACCAATCACAGGGATCACGATAGGTCGCAGCTTGTCAGGGCCACGCACCGGCAGACCCACCATAGCGGCAACGGTTGTCCCGATCATGGGCCCCAGCATCCACGGTAGCGGCATGCCCAGCCAGTAACCTAGCAGTCCCGCCAGCACACCGATCGTAAGCGCAAGTCCAGTATCCTGATGACGGCGAAGTTGTCTCACAGGGATCCGATATGCCGTTCGCCACGCGCGCGGGCCAAGGCGATTTGACGCTGGCGTTCGCGAAAGCGGTCTTTGTCTGCGTCAGATGTGTCGGCGGCGCAATGGTGGCAGGCGACGCCGTCCTCGTACAATGGATGGTCGCGGTCAGCGGGCAGCAAGGGGCGGCGACAGGCGTGGCACAATATGTGTGGGCCTATCGCCAAACTGTGCCCGACACTGACCCGACCGTCGAAGACGAAGCAATCCCCTTGCCACGTGCTGTCGGCTTGCGGCACTTCTTCAAGGTATTTCAGGATGCCACCTTGCAGGTGATAGACCTCTTCTATCCCCTGACCGCGTAGGTAGTTGGTCGATTTTTCGCAGCGGATACCGCCGGTGCAAAACATTGCGATCCGCTTGTTATGGAAACGATGTTTGTTTGCTTCCCACCATGCCGGAAACTCGCCAAAGGATTTTGTCTGTGGATCGACCGCGCCGTTGAAGGTGCCAATTGCGACTTCGTAATCGTTGCGGGTGTCGATGACCGCTACGTCGGGGGCTGTGATCAGCGCATTCCATTCAGCGGGCGCGACATAGTGGCCGGTGCCTTGTAGCGGATCGACGTCGGGCTGGCCCATTGTCACGATCTCTCGCTTTAAACGCACCTTCATCCGGTTAAAGGGTTGTTCGTTGGCGCTGCTTTCCTTGTGCACCAGATCGGTACAGCCGGGCAGGGCGCGCAGGTGTCCGAGAACGGTGTCGATCCCGTTCCGCGATCCGGCGATGGTACCGTTCACGCCTTCACCGGCCAGCAGCAAAGTGCCGCTAATGCCGTTAGCCACGCATAAGTCCAGCAGGGGCTGGCGCAATGCGGCCGGGTCGGGAAATCGGGTGAAGTGATATAGCGCTGCGATAGTGAACATGGGTGCTGGCATACGCCCGGAACCAGCGGGCTTCAAGTCAGCCGCGCCGCCGCCATTGCAAGTCCGTCCGATACTGCCGTAAAGGCCTGCGCCCGTACCTGCCGTGCCTGCGGGAACAGTTCGGTCATCGCCTGCGTCATAGTACCCATTAAGCTAGAGCCGCCGACGAAGACGACAGCAGCCACATCGCGCGGTGCGGTGTCGCCGAGTGCTTCGTAGGCGGCTTCTTTGATATCTGCCGTCAGGTCCGAAAGCGTATCGCCAAGCGCCTGTGCGGAAAGCGGCACCGTCAGTCCGCGTTCCAGCGCGCCAAGGTCGATCACGCCTTGCGGGGTATCGTTGGCCGCGATCTTGCCCGCCTCGACTGCGAACGCAATATCGTGGCCCAATTCCATGTCGATTACTTCGTCCAGCCGGTCAAAAGCCTTTTGATCGACGCCCATCTTTGCCAGATCGGCGACCAAGCGTCGTGTGTCGGCGGTATAGAGGAAAGCAATCTTTTCCCACGTGGCCAAATCGTTAAAGATCGCGTTTGGCGCTGTTGTGGTGCCAGATCCGAAAGCATTGCGCACATCACCGCCCCGCCCCAGCAATGGCATGACGTGGGCCAAAGACACCAGCCTGTCAAAATCCGTGCCGCCGATCCGCACGCCGTGGCTGTTCAACACGTGAATGGCGTCAGCGTCCTGCCGATAAAGCGTAAAGTCTGACGTACCACCGCCAATATCGACGACGAGGCCGAGTTGCCTTTGTTCCAGACGACCGGCTGTTAGGGCAGCGGCCTCGGGTTCTGGCAGAAAACTAACCGTCTTGAAGCCAGCAAGCTGATAAGCTTCTGCTAAATCAAGTTGCGCTTGCGCATGACGGGCGGGGTCTGGGTGAAAGCGAACGGGTCTGCCGGATAGGGCGGCATCAAATTCCAACCGGGTCGCGTCGTAAGCCCGCTCTCGAACCGTCGATAGGAAACGCGCGACGACCTGCAACAGAGTCATCTTTTCGTAACCGATCTGACGCTGTTCCCGCATCAGCGGCGTGCCAAGAACGGACTTCAGCGCCCGCATGAAGCGCCCCTCTCGCCCGTCGATCAGGGCGGCATTGGCGGCGCTGCCGATCAAGGTGCGCTTGCGGTCCATGTCGAAGAACACAGAGGTGGGTAACGTTTCCCGCCCGGGTTCGACGGGAATCCGGAAAACGGTATCGCCGGCCATCACGGCAGCAGCAGTGTTCGATGTGCCAAAGTCGATGCCAAGCGTCGGCATAATGCGTCCTTTCGATGCGAACCGCCGCCTCTAGCCCAAGTGTGCGGTGCGATCAACTACCACAGAGATTGACCGCGTCTGGCCGGGGTTCTAGGCATTGGCTATGCACGCTGAAAGGTCCGTTATGCAGCCTCTGACCCATGCTCTGATCGTTATCGATATGCAGAACGACTTTTGTCCCGGCGGGGCGCTTGCGGTCGATGGCGGTAATGGCATCGTTTCAGGCATTAATACCCTGATCGAGGATTTTCAGACCGTGATCCTGACACAGGACTGGCACCCGCGCGGGCATTCCTCTTTTGCCAGCAGTCATCCGGGGGCTGCCCCGATGGAAGTGGTCGACATGCCGTATGGCCCGCAAGTCCTGTGGCCAGATCATTGTATTCAAGGAACCTTTGGGGCCGAATTCCACGGACATCTGCGGACCGATGCCGACATGATCATTCGCAAGGGCTTTAACCCCGCGATCGACAGCTATTCCGCGTTCTTTGAAAATGATCATAAGACGCCGACGGGTCTTGAAGGTTATTTGCGAACGCGCGGAATAGAGCGGCTAACAATGGTCGGGCTCGCTTTGGATTTTTGTGTGCATTATTCGGCGGTAGATGCAGCCCGGCTAGGGTTTAATGTCATCGTGCGTACGGACCTAAGCCACGCGATCGATGCCAATGGATCGCTGGATGGGGCGATAGCGGCGATGTTGGACGCTGGTGTGGCGCTGACTGAATGAACGGCCGCTACGATGTCGTGATCGTCGGTGGCGCGATCTACGGCGCTTCTGTGGCGTTCCATCTGGCGACAGACCCGGATTTCGAGGGTTCTATCCTCGTGGTGGAACGCGACCCAAGCTATGAGTTCGCATCGACCTCTCATACCAACTCTTGCATCCGACAGCAGTTTTCCGAACCGCTGAATGTGCAGATCTCGCAATATGGCGCGGACTATATCCTGAACTTCCGGGCGCGCAGTGGGATGGACGACGCACCGGCCCTGCGCCTGCACAGCTTTGGTTACATGTATCTGGCTGACACGCCCGAATTCGCATTGGCGCTGAAAGCAAGCCAGCAGGTGCAAGCTAGCCTAGGCGCTGGCACCCGCCACATGACCCGCGACCAGATCAGCAAGGTCTATCCGTTCTACGCCCTCGACGACATTATCGCAGGTAACCACAATACCGTGAACGAAGGCTATTTTGACGGTGGCACCCTTTTCGACTGGTGGAAGCGGGGTGCAAAGCGGCGTGGCGTGACCTTCGTCCATGACGAGGTAGTTGGCATGGCGCGTGCGGGCGACAGAGTGACGGCGGTGGTTTTGAAAAGCGGCGCAGAGGTCGGCTGCGATTGGGTCGTCAACGCTTCTGGCCCGCGCGCTGCACAAACCGCAGCGATGGCGGGTATCACGCTGCCAGTAGAGCCGCGTAAGCGTTACACATTCGTCTTTCAGGCTGAAACACCGCTGGACCGGAACTTGCCGCTGACTATCGATCCGTCTGGTGTACATGTCCGCACGGATGGCAAGTATTACATGGCCGGTGCGACGCCAGACCATGACCCTGCCGTCGCACCAGATGACTTCACTTTCGATCACGAGATTTGGGAGAATAAGGTCTGGCCTGCCATAGCCACCCGAATCCCGGCTTTTGAGCGTGTGAGGGTTATCAATAGCTGGGTCGGGCATTATGCCTACAATACCCTCGACCAGAATGCCGTCGTCGGGCCGCACCCAGAGGTGCCGAATTTCGTCTTCGTCAACGGATTCTCTGGCCACGGGTTGCAGCAATCGCCCGCCTTGGGCCGCGGTATGGCCGAATGGATCATCCACGGCGCATACCGCACGCTGGACTTGTCGCCATTGGGCTATGCCCGGATCGCCGCAAATCAGCCCATCATCGAAAAAGCTATCATCTAAAGGACTAATTTCATGCTGAATAAGATCGTGTTGACGGGCGCTGCCGGCAAGCTGGGCGGCGTGCTGCGCAAACCCCTTGCAGAGATGTGCCGCGAACTGGTCACGACCGACATAGCCGATACGGTGGCGAACCTTGGCCCAAATGAAACCTACCAGAAGGCGGACCTTGCAAGCCTTGATCAGGTCATAAAAGTCATGGAAGGGGCCGACATGGTCGTCCACTTCGGCGCTATCGGGGACGAGGCGCCTTGGGACGATATCCTGCAATCCAACATCGTCGGCGCCTATACGGTGTGGGAAGCTGCCCATCGTTTGGGCGTGCGAAGAGTGGTCTATGCCTCTTCGATCCACGCTGTCGGAATGCATCCAAAGACTGATTTTATCGACACCACGGCGCGTCACCGGCCAGACACCTACTATGGCCTGGCAAAGTGCTTTGCCGAAGATCTGGCCAGCCTTTATTGGGACAAGCGCGGGGTCGAAAGCGTCTGCATGCGCATTTATTCGTGCGAGGAGACGGTCAATAACGCCCGCGCGCTGGGCACGTGGTTATCCCATGCTGACCTGATTCGTATGGTCAAAGCCAGCATAGAGACGCCAACGGTTGGCTTTACCATCGTGTGGGGTGTGTCCGACAATGACCGCGTTCCCGTGGACAACAGCCGCGCCTCTTTCCTTGGCTACCGCCCGCAGGACAATGCCGAGGTACACGCGGCACGTGTGCTAGCGCAGGCTGCCCGGATGGACCCGCAGAACCCCGAGGACATGTGCCATGGTGGCCCCTTCGCCGTTGTGTCATTGGGGGAAAGCGGTGTCGCCATGATCAAAGCGCGCAGCGTCAAGAGCTAGCAGAATGTCGCAGCTGTGGCGCGAAAGCGCCACCTTGCTGCTGATTAATGCGTGGCGGAAAACGTGATCTAATCGAATCGACGGTATTTGCTAAGATGAGCTTAATAGCCCGGTATGCGGGCAGCAGCAGTCAGGCATTACCATGATCACCCGTCGCGCCTTTTCGGCCGCCGCCGCCGCGTCCTTTCTTGCAGGCCCTGCTGCGGCAAACCCACTTAGCCGCCTGTTCGGGCGCCCCAAGGTCGATGACCAGCGGTATTTGCCGCAAGAGGTCAATGTGAACCCGGACCTGCCCGCGGGCCAAATCCACGTCATTAAGAAGGACTTCTTTCTGTATTGGACGCTTGGCGATGGACGAGCGCGGCGCTATGGGATCGCGCTGGGCGCTGAGGATCGTAACTATACCGGCATGCTGACTGTGCGGCGCAAACGGGAATGGCCAAGCTGGGTACCGACGCCAGAAATGGTGCGACTGGAACCGGCTGTGTATGGTCCATATGCAAAGGGTCTACCCGGTGGCCACCCTCGCAATGCACTTGGGGCGCGCGCGCTTTACCTCTACGATGGTAACATCGACACCTATTATCGCATTCACGGAACACCGCAGCCTGAAACTATTGGCACCGGGTTTTCCTCTGGCTGTGTGCGCTTAACGAACGAGTATGTGTCAGAGCTTTACGACCTTGTTCCGATAGGAACGCAGGTTTTTCTTTTCTAAGCTAACCGCTCTTTAACTGGAATCGCCCAACTTCTTCCTTGGTAAGGCTGGAAGGGGGCGATGATGAACAGACGCGGTATTCTTGTGGGGTTTGGGGCGGCGCTGCTGGCACGACCTGTTGCGGCGTCCAGCAGGTGGCAAAGGCATTTGATCACCATGGCAAACGCTATGCGGGCCGGGCAAATCTATGTCGATACGCCGAACCGGTTTTTGTATCTGACGCTGGGTGGTTCGCAGGCACTACGCTATGGCGTTTCCGTCGGGGCTGCAGGGCGGCAGTTTCGGGGCCAAGCCACTATATCGCGCAAGGCTGTGAACCCTGCGTGGATGCCCACTGCCAACATGATCCTCAGGGAACCGAGTGTATACGGTCAATACGCTGCTGGTCTGCTGGGCGGTCATCCCAAAAATCCGTTGGGCGCGGCAGCGCTGTATCTGCGCCGGAACGGGCGCGAAACGCTTTATCGCATCCACGGGACGCGCCAACCGGACCGAATCGGGCAGGCGTTTTCGTCAGGATGCATTAGGCTTGCCGATGCCGATATGCTGGACCTTTACGCCCGGGTACCTGTTGGCACGTCGGTTTTGGTCACATGAAACAGTTGTGGTTCGGATGCTAGCGCACCCGAACCACCAGACTATTGCTTACTTCAAGGATGTCATGCGCAGATAGGGAAGGACGGTTTTGAAATCACCGAACTTCTCTTTTGCATCTGCGTCAGAGATCGAGGTGGGGATGACCACGTCGTCGCCCACATTCCAGTTCGCCGGCGTCGCGACGCCACGGCCTGCGGCGGTTTGCAAGCCATCCAGCGCCCGCAGCACCTCTGCAAAGTTGCGCCCGACGTTCATCGGATAGACCATGGACAGCTTCAGCTTTTTGTCAGGACCGATAATAAAGACAGCACGGACGGTCGCCGTGTCGTTCGGTGTGCGGCCATCAGGCAAATAAGCTTCTGCCGGCAGCATGTCGAATGCCTTAGAAATCGCTAAGTCCTGATCGGCGGCGATCGGAAAGCCGGGTTTAGCACCCCCTGCTGTTTCGATGTCGACCTTCCACTTCTTATGCTCTTCAACACCATCAACCGATACTCCCAGCACCTTGGTGTTGCGCTTGTCCCATTCGGCCGCCAATTGGGCGACAGCCCCGAATTCGGTGGTGCAGACGGGGGTAAAGTCCTTGGGGTGCGAAAAAAGAATTGCCCAGTGATCGCCGATCCAGTCATGCAACTTGATCTCGCCTAGATCAGTATTGATCGTCAGGTTCGGAACTTCGTCATTGATGCGTAATGCCATGGCACGTGATCCTTTCTACTTAATGTCGTTGTTCAATACATATGCACTCTGGCGCGCGACACCAGTGCTTGTGCCCCCGTATCGGCGCTGTCACTCTGCGCCATAATGACCAATTGGGAGCTGATCCATGATCGAGAAACGCGACTTTTACATCAACGGCGATTGGGTTGCCCCGGCAGCGGCCCGCGATTGCGAGGTTATTGACCCGTCCACAGAAGAAGCCTGCGCTGTGATTTCACTGGGCGACCAGGCCGATACGGATAAGGCCGTGGCTGCTGCCAAGGCCGCTTTTCCCGCATGGGCAGCGCTGACGCCGCAGAAGCGCGCTGACTACTGCGCTGGAATCCTGGATCAGTATCGTAAACGCAAAGACGAGATGGCAGAGGCGATCCGCATCGAGATGGGCGCGCCGATCAAGCTGGCCCGTGAAAGTCAGGCAACTTGTCTGCCATGGCATCTAGAGAATTTTCTGGAAGCCGTAGAGCAAATTGAGTGGATCAAGCCGTTGGGCGACCACGCCCCGAATGACCGTATCGCGCTGGAACCCATCGGCGTCGTCGGATTGATCACGCCATGGAACTGGCCGATGAACCAAGTCACCCTGAAGGTGATCCCCGCGCTGCTGGCGGGCTGCACAATCGTGCTGAAGCCCAGCGAAGAAGCGCCGCTGTCGTCGCTTTTGTTCGCGGAATTTGTGCATGACGCTGGCGTGCCTGCTGGTGTGTTCAATCTTGTGAACGGTGACGGTCTGGGGGTCGGTACGCAATTGTCGGCACATCCTGACGTCGCGATGATCTCTTTCACCGGTTCTACCCGCGCAGGAATCGCGATTTCCAAGACTGCGGCAGAGACCCTGAAGCGCGTGACGCTGGAGCTTGGCGGCAAGGGTGCAAACGTCATTTTCGCCGATGCGGACGAAAAGGCCGTAAAACGGGGTGTTTTGAATTGCATGCAAAACACTGGCCAGTCCTGCAACGCGCCGACGCGGATGCTGGTGGAACGGTCGATCTATGACCAAACAGTCGCACAGGCTGCCGAGGTTGCATCGGCAATCGCTGTCGGCCCAACCGCCGAGGAGGGGCGCCACATCGGCCCTGTCGTGAATAAGTCCCAATGGACCAAGATTCAGGACATGATCGAAACCGGCGTCAAAGAAGGCGCGCGCCTTGTTGCGGGCGGCCCCGGCCTGCCAGAAGGTGTGAACCGTGGGTATTACGTGCGTCCCACCGTTTTTGCAGACGTCAGCAACGACATGGCAATTGCTCAGCAAGAGATTTTTGGCCCTGTTCTGTCCATCATTCCGTTCGACGACGAGGCTGATGCAGTGCGAATCGCCAATGACACGCCCTACGGTCTTGCGAACTACGTTCAGTCGCAAGACGGCGCGCGCCGCAACCGGATGGCGTTGGCGCTGAAGGCTGGCATGATTGAGATGAATGGCCAAAGCCGTGGTGCGGGCAGTCCCTTTGGCGGCATGAAGATGTCCGGCCGTGCCCGTGAAGGGGGTGTCTGGGGCATCGAAGAGTTCTTGGAATCCAAGGCGATCAGCGGGTGGTCCAACGATTGATGGCACGCCTGAAACCTTTCTCTGAAGGGTTTCAGGCACCAACACGCCGGAAATGCGGATTGCATTGGCGAGTAGTTACTTAGAAAGGGGCCTTTGCCGTAATCTTGTGCGGGGCCCCACCATCCGGATGCCGAAACTGCAGCGACTCTGAATGCAACATAAGGCGTGGAAAATCGCGCGCCGCGTCGGTTGCATAGAAGGGGTCGCCTAAGATGGGGTGACCCATAGCCAGCATATGCACCCTTAATTGGTGCGACCGACCCGTTTTGGGCATTAGTCGCATTCGCGTTTCCGTTGGTGAGCGCTTAAGTCTGCGCCAGTCTGTCACTGCAGAACGCCCGTTTTCATGATCGACCATTTGCAGCGGGCGATTCGGCCAATCTACGATCAGTGGTAGATCGACAGTGCCTGTCGCATCCTCCACCTGGCCCCAAACCCGTGCGATATAGGTCTTCTTTGTTTGCCGCTTTTCAAATTGCAGACCCAAGTGGCGCTGGGCGTGGGGTGTCAGGGCAAAAATCATCACCCCAGAGGTATCCCGATCAAGCCGATGAACCAACAATGCGGTCGGAAAGACCATCTGGACCCGACGTATCAGGCAGTCAGCCAAGTGCTCGCCTTTGCCGGGGACTGACAGCAGGCCCGCAGGTTTGTCGACCAGCACGACTTGATGATCGTCGTGCAGTACGACCAGCTGGTCCTGCGGTGGCGCGTATTCGTCACTCATACCGGTACCCGTTCACCAAAAATGGCAGAGCCGACGCGCACGTGTGTGGCACCTTGGGCGATTGCAGTTTCAAAATCGCTGCTCATACCCATGGATAGGTCTGACACATCGTTGCGGGCCGCGATCTCTCGCAGAAGGGTAAAGTGCGAAACTGGGTCCTCGTCCGCCGGGGGAATACACATGAGGCCGCGCACAGGTAGGTCCTCGGCGCGGGCTGCGGCAATCAGCGAATCGGCGTCCTGCGGCAGAATCCCTGCCTTTTGCGGTTCGGCGCCAGTATTTACCTGAATGAAAAGTTCAGGGCACTGACCGCGTTCCTGTGCAAGCCGCGCGAGCGTTGTGACCAGTTTGAGGCGATCCACCGTATGGATTGCGTCGAATAAAGTGACGGCGGCCCGGGCCTTGTTCGTCTGTAATGGGCCGAGCAGATGAAGCGTCACATCGGGAAAGTCAGCCCTAAGATCCGGCCATTTGCCTTGCGCTTCTTGTACCTTGTTTTCACCAAAGACCCGGTGGCCCGAATCTAGCACATGACGCAAGCGATCAAGGGGCTGGACCTTAGAGACAGCAATCAGGGTGACCGAATCCTTGGCGCGCCCGGCGTCTTCTATTGCCTGTGCGACGCGTCGTTCGATGGCCTCTATCGTCATCGCGAAATCCCCCTTTGCGGACTACTGTTCCTACCTGATCGCCATAGGGCGAAAATTTACCAAAGTCATGCCAACATGTTGCGCAAACCGTGTGTGTCCCTGTTGCATCATTTTCTGGTGACTGGGCAACAGCCCGGCCAATTCTCTTGAGTAAGCAGCCTTTCAAGCGCAATTACTCAGCCAATGCCGGAGCAACTGGCATATCTGGGAATGCAAACGCGAGGGAATTATCCATGAAAAGCATCCTTCTTACATCGACCGCGCTGGTTGCCTTTGCTGGCGCCGCAATGGCCGAGAGCCACGCACCGATGGCTGATGGTACGACCGCACCAAGCGATACCGCAATGGCACCGCTGACGCCTGCTGCTGATGCATCAAGCAGCGTTGTTGTCGGCGCCGATGGCGAATTCGGTTACAACGAAGAAGTCGAAGACGGCTTCTACTTTGAAGGCGGCCTGGCGATCACGACTTCCGCTGGTATGAACATGGGCCTGACAGCTGGCCTGACACTGGACGTCGATCTGGACTTCAACCAGAACGAAACCGGTTCCGCCGTTGACGGTGGTTCTTTCGACAACGTCACGATCAGCGGTTCTGACTTTGTAGTCTTCGTCGAAGGCCAAGGCGCTGCCTTGTACATTGGCGACACCGAAACTGGTGCTGCAACGCGCTGGGCCGGTACGACGAACATGGAACAGGACGGCTTCCTGGAACTGGACGACGTAGATGATGGCGCTGCAAACGGCGATTACATCGATGCCGTGATGCGCGGCGATCTGGATTACGGCAACGTTTCCGCTTCGCTGTCCTTGCTGCTGACCGACGACAACCAAAGCGACAACACAGACTTTAACGGTCTTGACGGTCTGTCCCTAGGCGCCGAAGGCACGTTTGGTAACTTCGTGGTTGGCATGGCCTACCAGGAAGTAATCAACCGCGGTCTGGTCGACTTCACCTCGATCGACACCAACAGCGACGGTATCATTGGTGCCGACGAAGCTGGTAACGACGATCCGGGCACTG
>JAGXIQ010000128.1 GCA_024635625.1 Loktanella sp.
CAAAGGAAAAGCGGCCTCCCGAACGCACAGGCAACGCCCAAGATTGACCCCAGATCAATCCCACACGCGCCTTAAACCACAATCAAACTCTCTGTCGCATCAACATGTCGGTCTGCCGGAGCGAAAGGGATAAGCCTTAGCAACTAATATCGAATTCGTTCGAATGCCGACTGCAATTCTTGAACTATTAGTCAATTTTTCTAGAATTGAGAGTGTTCGGCCGTAGCTTGTGCGTTTAGTGTGTCGTTGCTAAGGTTTTGACTGGAAATTCCTAATAGCAATTCGATATTACCGCCGAAATTCGTGGTTTTCCGAAGTACACTTTAAGCGATTTGCCTGGTTAGGTCTGAACATTGCTTATCAAACATTTATTACCACAACGAAGGCGGTAATAAAAAAGATCGGCAGTCCAACAATCAAAAGGACCAACCGATCATAGGCCGGCGCTGGTTGATAACAACTGCTACATTGAGATGCCCCGAACTGCATGGAATGGCTGCAGTAAGTACAACGAAATAGCCGGACTGCGAATTTTTGTTTCTTAAGGCGACGATTCATTTTATCCTTTAGTACGACAGGAGGCTACTTACATTTGAAAGCAAATATCGACCGTAAAAATAAAGATATGAGGTGAGTGGCAACGCTAGATGGAGATCTTGGTCGTCAGCAGTCAAACCTCGTTTACGTAGTAGAAGCATCTTGCATCTAAACGCCGATATTTTTCATTTATGTAGAGGTGCTGAAAGTGAACGTCGTTATAAATTCAAGACTGCGGGGACAAGATGTAATCTTAAGAATAGGCGCACCAGAAATCGGTAAGCCGCTCAAATTGTTCATAATTAGTAGGTGACTGATGCCAAGGCAAGGGGGTGTTGTCTGATATCGCTTCATTATTCCACCTCTGCTTAGCGTGACTCGCGTAATATCCTTGATTTGTGCGTTCGAGAGTAAACGTGGTATCGTTTCGTAATCATTTTGGTCGTTCCTGCTTAATTATAAGCCGTTGTACGCTTTCGCGAATTCAATCTCTGCAGGGCGATAGATGTTTTTTTGTGGCGCCGATTCTTTCCGTACCCACCATTTGCCTTGACGCCAGGTGACGGCGCGCGTGACAGTCGGACGATGTTGACCCTTCAATGTACGATCGAACAAACCCGCTTGGCGTTTCGATGGGAAATCCCAGAACGCTACAATTTAGGCGTTGATTGCTGTGACCGGATCGCTGCCCTAACACCGGATGCGCCAGCGATCATTGATGCAACGACGGGTGCCGTGACCAGCTTTTCACAACTGCGCAGTATGTCGAATCGCCTAGCCAATGCACTGTCGGCCCATGCAGGCCACGGCGACAGAGTTGGCGTGCTTTTGCCACAAAGGGTAGAGACCGCAGCTGCCCATATTGCCGTGACGAAGATGGGCGCGATTTCGGTTCCGCTATTTAAACTTTTTGGTCCGGATGCTCTGCGCCACAGGCTGGGGGCGGCAGGCGCAAAAGTTGTGATCACAGACGCTTTGGGTGCACGGACACTGGCTAGCTTGCGTGATGATCTGCCGGATCTAGTTCGGGTGGTATCGGTGGACGCTGATTTTGACGCATTCGTGGCGGACCAGTCCGAAGATTTCACGCCCGTCGATACGCACGCTGATGACCCGGCAATCCTGATTTTCACCTCTGGTACGACAGGTCCACCAAAGGGCGCGTTGCACGCCCATCGCGTCCTGCTAGGCCATTTGCCGGGTGTAGAGATGAGCCACAACGGATTTCCACATCCCGGTGACCTAATCTGGACGCCTGCAGATTGGGCATGGATTGGTGGGTTGTTGGATGTCTTGTTACCATCGCTGCACCACGGTGTGCCCGTTGTAGCAAGCCGGTTTGACCGATTCACCGCAGAGGCGGCCTTTGACCTGATCCGTGATCATAATGTTCGTAATGTGTTCTTTCCGCCAACTGCCTTGAAAATCATGCGCCAGCTTGATGACCCGCCGTCAGTTTCCTTACGGTCTGTCGCCAGCGGCGGCGAAACATTGGGCGCTGAACTGATTGGATGGGGGCAGCGTGCCTTGGGATGCACGATTAATGAATTCTACGGTCAGACCGAATGCAATATGATCGTCAGTTCCTGTGCCACATTGGCCCCGGCAGAGCCGGGGGTCATGGGGTACGCAGTGCCTGGGCATGATGTGCAAGTCATTGACGACGCGGGCATACCAATGGCTGTGGGGCAGGAGGGTGACATCGCCGTGCGCGGTCCTGATCCGGTTATGTTTTTGCGGTATTGGAACGACCCTGATGCGACCGTTGCTAAGTTCAGGGGGGATTGGCTGATCACGGGCGACCGTGGGCTGATGACTGACACAGGTCGTATCCGGTTCAGGGGGCGGGCGGATGATGTAATCACCAGTGCTGGCTACCGCATCGGTCCGGCTGAAATTGAGGATTGCCTGCTGACGCATCCTGCCGTGCAGATGGCAGGTGTTGTAGGCCAGCCTGACCCCTTGCGCGGCGAGGTCATAGTCGCCTTCGTACAGCTCGCCCAAGGGCACGTTGCGTCCGACGCGCTGGCGTCGGCGCTGTCTGACCACGTCCGCACGCGGCTTGCGGCCCACGAGGCACCGCGGCACGTTCGTTTCATCAATACATTGCCGCTGACAACGACAGGCAAGCTGATCCGAGCCGACCTACGGAGGCTCTGCGCAGATCTTTGAAGCCATATTACCGAGTATACCTAAGCTGAGGCGATACGCCGGCTGCAGAGCCTATTCGAGCATCTGCACAGTGTCGGTGCGCGGATCAGGTTTTGCCGATGAAGGACCGGCGCATAACTTAGGCCCATCAAAATGGAGAAACGCCATGAGCTGGAACCCTGCGCTTGACCCACACTGCCCGACTGGTGACGATATTGACGCGATCGAGACGGTCATTGTGCCGCGCGCCCGTGACCTTGGCGGTTTCGAGGTGCGCCGTGCCTTGCCCGCGCCAAAGCGTCAAATGGTCGGGCCTTTTATCTTCTTCGATCAAATGGGCCCGGCGGAATTTCTGACCGGTAAGGGTATCGATGTCCGCCCTCATCCGCATATCGGCCTCGCGACGGTGACCTATCTTCATAAGGGGGCCATCCATCATCGCGATTCGCTGGGTACGGATCAGTGGATCCGCCCCGGGGCCGTCAATCTGATGGTGTCAGGCTACGGGATCACCCATTCAGAACGCGTAGATGGCGAAGCGCTGAAGAAGCGCCACAGCCTACTTGGCATTCAGACGTGGGTCGCGCTGTCTGCTGGGGCAGAAGACGGTGCTGCGTCTTTCCGGCATGCCGGAAAGGAAGAACTTCCGCTGCTGGAAGGCGAGGGGAAGTCAGTGCGCGTGATTCTGGGCGATGTCTGGGGCGCGCATGCGCCGGTCGAGACGACGTCAGAGATGTTTTACGCTGACGCCTTGCTAGAGGCCGGGGCTGCGATTCCCTTGCCAGCCAACCAAGAAGATCGTGGCGCCTATGTACTGGAAGGCTCTGTTGTCGTGGCGGGGCAGGAATTCGACGCGGGACGCATGATGGTATTTCGTCCCGGTGACCACATAAGCCTGAAGGCAGGATCGCAGGGCGCACGTGTTATGCTGTTGGGTGGTGCCACGTTGGAAGGGCCGCGCCATATCTGGTGGAATTTCGTAGCTTCTAGCAAGGAACGCATCGAGGACGCCAAGGAAGCTTGGCGTCGTGGCGACTGGGAACAAGGCAGGTTTCAGCTGCCCCCCGGCGACGATGCAGATTTTATTCCGCTGCCCTGAGTTTTTTGGCCCCCAGCCGCTTGACGGGGGTGGGGGCCTTGCATAAAAGCGCGACACGTTCGGTGCAGACGCCGAGTGGTCAAAGGGCGGTTGTAGCTCAGTTGGTTAGAGTACCGGCCTGTCACGCCGGGGGTCGCGGGTTCGAGCCCCGTCAACCGCGCCATTGACCTTTAAGTTGTCTGTCACGTCGTTGAAATGCGCGGTTGTAGCTCAGTTGGTTAGAGTACCGGCCTGTCACGCCGGGGGTCGCGGGTTCGAGCCCCGTCAACCGCGCCATTTCACCCTTATATAAAAATTCGCGTTGGTGACGATCCTCTGGGATCGCGACTGCGTTTTCAATGGATCGTTTGGACTTTTTCTGCCGGACAAGTCACACGTCGATCCCCTTACCTTTGTGTGGCCCCGTCTTTGATGTTTTTGACGCGCAGAAGTGGCCTGACGCGGCGCATGGCGTGCGCTGCATTAGTAGTTTAGGCCGTCATGGCATGCAGGATTCGTGCCCAGGACCGGGTGCCCTTATGGAAAGACGACAAGTCGTATTTCTCGTTCGGAGAATGGATCTGGTCGTCGTCCTTCCCAAAGCCGATCAACATCGCATCCATGTCTAAGAATTGTTTGAAATAGGCGGCGATGGGAATAGAGCCGCCACAGCCAACGTAGGCCGCTGCATTCGGCCATTCGTCAGACAGTGCGCGGCGGGCCTGATCGAAGGCGGGGTGTGACGTCGACATTTGCCCCGCTGCAGATGCGCCATGGGCGTGGAATTCGACAGTGCAGTCAGCGGGAATCATGTCAGTGACCATCTTTCGAAAGCTTTCGCGGATGACATGTGGATCCTGAGTGCCGACAAGGCGGAAGCTGATCTTGGCACTTGCTTCAGCGGGTAGGACAGTCTTGAAGCCATCGCTAGTATAGCCCGCGGTCATGCCGTTGACCTCGCACGTTGGGCGCGACCAGATCATTTCCAGTGGGCGTCGGCCTTGCTCCCCTGCGGGAAGCTTTAGACCAACTTCGCCCAAGAACGCCTCGGCGTCGAATTTAAGGTCGTCCCAGCTTGCGGCAAGTTCGTTCGACAGGTCCGGAACGCCATCATAGAAGTTCGGGACTGTAATACGTCCGGTGTCGTCGTGCAGGGATGCGATGACACGGGCCAACACGCGGGCTGGGTTCATCGCAATGCCGCCGTACATGCCGGAATGCAGATCCTTAGACGGACCGTGGATCGTGATCTCTTCCCCTAGCAATCCACGCAACTGGGTTATGATGGCGGGGGTGCTGTCGCCATACATCCCAGTATCGCAGATCAGTGCGATGTCAGATTTTAGGATATCGGCGTTGTCCTTCAGAAAGGGGATAAGTGAAGGGGAACCGGACTCCTCTTCGCCTTCGCAGAATATCGTGATGTTGGCGGGCAGGGTGCCATGCACCGCTTTCCACGCGCGGCATGCCTCCAGAAAGGTCATCAATTGACCTTTGTCGTCGGATGCGCCGCGACCACGGATCACTTTACCCTTAGCGGTATCTTCGATGGCGGGATCGAAGGGGTCGCGGTTCCATAAGTTCAGCGGATCGACAGGCTGTACGTCGTAATGGCCATAGAACAGGATATTTGGCCCGTCTCCGCCAGAGTGGGCAATAACCATCGGGTGGCCGGGGGTTGTATGTTTTTTTGCGTCGAAGCCGATCGACTTCAGGTCCGCAACCAACCAATCCGCTGCGCGGTCGCAGTCGGCTTTGTAAGCCGGGTCAGTAGAGATTGACGGGATGCGCAGCAGATCGAGCAAACGGTCCGTTGCGTGGGTGAGGTCGCTATCAATACGTGACAGGACGGCATCGAGAGTCATTGGCAGAACCTTCATTTATACTTCCGCTAGAGTCCATTGTTTGAGGGATGACGTCAATGAATCTGCGTCGTCCCGCGAAACAGGGCAATCGCGTTTGGCTTCATGCTTCTGCCAGGCCATTGAGAATACAGCATAAGAATGTCTCATCCCAGCCAGCGCGCTTAAGTTTGATGCTGAGAGAGCCTTTGGATGTGTCGCGCCGGACGACATCCAGAGCGCGG
>JAGXIQ010000129.1 GCA_024635625.1 Loktanella sp.
AAATCTCAGCCAGCGCCAGCAGCCTGCGGCTCTGGTTCGCGTTCTTCGTCTTCCGTGCAAAACGCCTCAGTGTCGCGCCGTCAAAGTCCGAACGTAAAGCTATCGCTACACCCATGGTCAAATCCTCCCAGACCCACCACCCTAGATTCAGACTTTCCCCGCGTTGGGAATCCTCCTCGAGAGTCAGGCTTCACGCCGGTTGGTATAAGGTATATCGTATCTGGCATGGGGTGGATCGTCCTGGTTCACAAACGGGCTTGTCGCCAAGTGGACGTGATTTGATTGCGCCTTATCTGGACGATCTTACCTTATCTGGACGATCTTAATCGTCCGATGATCCTTGCCATCGCGCGCCCCGTCATGCGCAAGAACCTGACAACTTTGGCGCGCACATATGCCAACAGTCCGACGCTCCAATCTTGCGCGAACCTTGTCATCATCGCCGGTCAACATGGCCCGGACGCGAGAGAGAACGCGGAAACCGCTGCGGTGTGGAACACGCTACGGTCAATTCTTGATACAACGGCGTTAAAGGGCTTGGTTGCCCTTCCACCGTCACACAAGGCAGAGGCAATTGGATCGCTTTATGCACTGGCGCGGAAAAACCGCGGGGTGTTCGTCAACGTGGCGTTTCACGAACCCTTCGGTCTGACCCTGCTTGAAGCTGCAAGTCACGGCCTGCCGGTTGTCGCAGGAGACCGTGGCGGCCCCCCTGACATCGTTGCCCAAACCGGGCACGGGCGGGTGATCGACCCTACCGACCCGACAGCACTAGAAGCGACCCTGAAGGATTTGCTGTCGGATTCGGCGGCGTGGGATCAGCACGCATCCGCGGCCCAGAAAAATCTATCGCCCTTTCACTGGACCGCTTGGGCCAAAAATGTGGCGCAGATTTGTGACGGGATCGTACACCCGTCCTACCACGCGAAACCACGGCCAGCCTACGTTTTGGGCTGCGATATTGACAACACGCTGACCGGATCGGCTATCGCCGCTGCTGCATTCGGGCACTGGCACGACACACGGCGCGGCCTTTTTGCCGTCGCTACGGGCCGGTCCATTGTCGAAGCTCGCCGGGTCCTATATCGCCCCCCGGTCCGCGCCCATTGGCTATTTTGTCCATCATCAGGGGCGCGGTCACGCCGAACGTTGCGCCGCCGTTGTGAATGCCCTGCCGACGGAACGTCCGGTCACTATATTTTGCGCCCGCACAGATATTTTTCCGCCTCTGCGTGCTGGTGTCGAGATTATCCAAATCCCTTCATTGTTCGAGGCGACCGGGACAGAGGTAGCCTGCGTCGACTTCACGGCCCAACCCGATACGCTGCATTGTGCCCCGCTGGGATGGCCGGGCATCCTCAAGGCGCTGGGCACCATGGCCCAATGGTTCATGACGGCGGATCCTGCGTTGATCGTATGCGACGTCTCGGCAGAGGTCGCGCAATTGGCCCGCATTTGTTCTGTGCCGCATTTGAAAGTGCTACAACACGGGGTGCGCAGCGACCCCGGCCACCAGGCTGCCTATGATGGGGCAGTGGGCCTGCTGGTGCCAAGTGCAGTCTGTCTGGCACAGCTTGACTGGACAGACGCCATGCTGGCCAAGACCTGCTTTGCTGGTGGACTAGGCGTCAGCGTGTCCTTGCCGCACAGGGACGTGGCGCGCGACCGGCTAGGCGTGAACCGCGATCAGGACCTGATCGTCGTCCTGTCAGGCGGCGGGGGCAGCGGTTTTCCATCTGCTCCTATCGCTGTGGGTGCGCGCGCCCTACCGCAGGCACACTGGATCACCGTCGGCCAGATTGCGCGCGATTGGCATGCGACTTTCTTCGGCTGCAATGGAGTGGCCTTGACCGATCGTCGCGCTTCGTCGTCTTTGACCATGTGGTCGGCGCTTTCGCGTAGTTCCGCGATCATCTCGTCGCGCCGCTTGATCCAATCGCCAGCCTTTAGCCGGTCTAGTGTCACTTGATCCGCTGGGGCACCGAAGCGCCAGAAATCCTCACCTCCGACAGCGGGCAGCATAAGCTTTCCACCGTTGCGATAAACGAATGTGGTCAGAGTTTGCGGCGTCTCGCAAAGTTCGCACGTCATCTGCCCTGCATACCGTGCCAGTCCGTGTTCCAGATGCACAACCGCGTCACCCGGTTCCAGCGCGTCTTCGCCGAAAAGCAGGTCGTGGTCACAGTCGGTCAGTCCCTCGTATGGCATCCGGCCCTCGTGCAAAATGTATCTGCGCGTCAAACGTCCGGACCGCTGTTTCGATCCAAGCGCTACGCGGAAATATTTTCGCCTGCGCATGGAACCGCCGGGGGTTGGTTTCGACACAACGGTGATGCGCTACAGACATCCGCAAGCGCGCGAAGTTATCGCCAACAACGGGGGGGGGCGGACGGCGCAGGGTCATGCATGTTCTTCGTCTGGCAAATGATCGGAAATCCAGCAGGTTCGCAGTCTCGCGCGCCTTTAGCTCAGCCTGACTAAGCATGTTGACCAGCCATACAAAGCAGGGACGTTTCTGAAGGATCGCAAGCAAGTGTGTTGATCGCCCTTGTCAGGGTAGGGTCGTACCCAATCCGGCCCCGCGCAGGGTTTGAACGATTGCGTCCAAAGTGGCAGGCACCTTGGCACCGACGGCTGCCATGGCATCATCGTTAAGCGTCCACGCCAGCGGGTCTTCTTGCGTCAGTGTCGACACAAACACGACTTGCCCGTCGGTCGTCCGTGTAAGGCTGTCCCATAAACGCAGGTGCAGTCGTGTATCGTCAGCCTGTGATGCCGCCATGGCAAATCCAAATGCGGTTGGGCGATTGTCCCAAAACGTCGTGATCACCAAAGGGTCGGGTATCGCCCGTCCGGTCCAGTCGTCGGCAAAAGCCCGCGCCAGCAAAACCAACCCCGGACGCGGGGCTGCTGTCCAACCAGCTTGTGTCAATGCATGTGTCACAGCAACGGCGTCGGGGGCGGTTATGATCAGGTTTATGGGCTGACGCGGGGCACCGGACAGGACCTCTGTCATTTCGGGAAAATCGACCTGCGCTAGCAGTTCGTCCGCTCGGGTCACTGTCCGGGTCGCCCTGTCCAAGGCCGGGTTCATCGGGCTGACCGTGGTCGAGGCCACAAAGATGGCCACAACGCCCGCTATAACAACACACCCCGCTGCCAGTCCGCGCCGCAGATTGCCCACGCGGGCGCGGGGAACGCGGCGGCGCCATTCGCAAAAGGCAATACCAAGGATCAACCATAACGCGCCGACCAGATAACCATTCAGGACGTCGGACAAATAATGCTCGACCAAATAGACCCGACTGATGCCGATTAGAAAAGCGATCGTTACGGCGGCAGCGCCTGCCACACCCGCACCAAGCAGTCGCAAACGCCACGCCAGATAGAACAGCATCGCCCAGACAGCGATAGCCCCGGCGGCGTGACCGCTGGGAAAACTGCCAGAGGTTTCGACGTAATAGCCCAGATCGGACCGGGGCCGCGCGAAAAAGCCCTTCAGCAATGTGACGGTGATCTGATTGCCAGCAGCGGCAATCCACATGCCCGCCAACAGGTCGAAGCGGCGTAGTAAAGCCAGCGCAAATGTTGCCCCCGCCAGAAGGGGCAACACGCCGTGGCGGCCGCCGACTTCTGTGATCCAGCTTAACACGGCGATCAGTCGGTCATCGCGCATGGTATATAGCAGGTTGGCAATTCGCGTATCAGTCGATGCGGCCCCCTGCGTGCCAAGGAAATCATAGACCGAGTCCGCATATGCCCCGACGATATAAAGCAGCAGGACACCCAACACCGTGGCCGTCAGTCCCAAAAATTGATCTGTGCCAAAACGGGCAACAAAATGGCGCGTCAGCCGGGGGTGCTTTTCAAGAAACCGCCGAACCGCCGGTTTGCGCGATAGGCCACGGCTGATCGCGATCGCGATCTCTTTCAGCGAGGGCAGGGCGCGGCGGGTGCGGCGCGCGATAAAGAATAAGATGCCAAGGGCCAGCACCACGACTGCCCCGAACGCCAAAATGCGTGGCGTCGCGGCAAGAAGGATGCTCAGTGCTAAACCGCAGAGATAGCCGGCAATTGGTAGGCCCACCGCGTAGGCCAAGGCACTGCCTGCATTCCAGGTCGTAAATCGACCATGGCGCATCGTCGCCAGCGCGGCAGAGAACGGCACGAAGGCGGCCAGTTGCCCACGGTACCGACCGATGACCAAGGCCAAACCACCACGCTTGCGTAACAATGCCGCCGCAGCCCGACTTTGCCGGGATCCGATCAGACCGGGCCGTTCCCCCAGCCCAAGCCGTGCCCAGCGCCCAAGGCGAAAGCTGATCTCTCCGCCGACAAAGCTGCCAATAGCGACGAACCACGCCAGATCGACGATATCGATGACCCCGCGCTGGGCGAGCATGCCGCCTGCAAAGATGACGATGGCCCCCGGCACAAGGACGCCAATGAGCACGGTTGTTTCTAACATCGCGCACAGGGCGAAGACCCAATAGGTCCACATCCCCATCGCAGACAAAGACGGAAAGAATTGGTCAAGCGTGTAGGGCATGTTCATCCTGAGAAAGCTGGCGTGTCGCGGGTCTACAACTCTCGCCACGGCGGGGCAAACGCATCAGCTACTTGCGCTGATGATCATAGCTCTGCAATGTTTTCGCGCCGCTCGGCGATAATGCAATAATCCAAACTTTGAAACAGGACAGCGCGGCTATCGCCATTCGCGACGCTGACGATAAAGCGACCTCGCCGATGTCAGGCACGCGTCACTTGATCGGGGAATAGCTCGTCCGCGTCCGACACCGTCATCAATGCACCGCGGTTCTGAATTACCCGCGCGGCAAGACTTGCAGCCTGTGCCATTGCGTCACTAACGCTGCCGCCATGAAGGCGGTACGCTAAATAGCCCGCATTAAAGCTGTCGCCCGCCGCCGTCGTATCCACGACATGGGGCACTGCTTTGGGATGCGCCACAGTTGTCTGACCGTCGCACAGCGTCAGCATCGGCCCGTCGCCATTCTTGACCACGACTTCGCTTGCACCGGCATTGGCATAACGCTGCGCCGTCGCCGCAGGGTCTGTGTCACCAAAAAACTCGGCTTCGTCCTCGTGGGATGGCAGCACAACATCGCTGACTGCGGCGGCCTGCATGACCGCATGTGTCATGTCGTCGATGGTATCCCAAAGGCGTGGCCGCAGATTCGGATCAAACACGACCTGACCCCCCTTGGCGCGGAACGCCGCCAGCCGATTCAGCAGCCGCGTGCGATCCGGAGCGGACAAAATGGCCAACGTGATGCCTGATAGATACGCCATCTGTGCGCCGTTCAGCGCGGCATCCAGCGCATCCTCATCCTGTGCCAGCGTCCGCGCCGCACTTTGCCCGCGCCAATAGGCAAAGCTTCGCTCGCCATCGGTCAACTGAATCAAATAAAGGCCCACTGTTTGGTCCGCGCGCCGCGCGACATGATCGGTTCCGATTCCTGCATCTGCCAGAAACCGCAGCATGGCGTCGGATGTCGCATCGACACCGACCGCCGTCAGATAATTGACCGTGTCGTCAGCGGACATCAACTGCCGTAGATACCACGCGGTGTTCATCGTATCCCCGGCAAATCCCATGCGGTAATCCCCCGCCGTTGCCTGTGGGGCCATTTCCACCATGCATTCACCAATGCAAACGATCCGATGACTCATGGCGCGTCACCCATAAACCAGCTGTGGTTTTCAGCCCTGATCTGCTCGATCAGGTTGCGAATTCGGCTAAGATGCTTGCGCAGGATCACAATAGCCGTCGCACTGTCACGCCGAGAGATCGCGTCAAGAATTTCCCGATGTTCTTCGAGCGCCATCTTTTGCGACGCGGTGCTAAGCGAAAGCATCCGCACCCGATCCATGTGGGCTTTACTTTCATGGATTAAATCCCAGGCAAAGCCGACACCTGACCGTTCGCAAATCTCGCGGTGGAACTGATCGTCCAGCCGATGAAAATCCTGCCGGGCATCCCGGCGCACCGCGTCGGCTTGCGCGTCAATCAAAGCTTGAAGCGCGCGCAAGTCGGCAGGCGTCAGCGTCTCGCAAGCCTTGGCAAATGTCTCTGCCTCTAGCGCGGTGCGGATGAACTTCGCCCGCAGGATCGCTGCCTCAGAGATGAGACTGACAGTCGTCGCGCGCTGCGGCCGGATGTTCAGAAAACCCAGTTTCGACAGCCGATAGAAGGCGTCGCGCACGGGTTGACGCGACACACCCATCTGGCCCGCAACCTCGACCTCTGACAGCTTGCGACCCGGGGGCAGGGCAAGCGAAAGGATGTGCTGTTGAAGCGTATCAAAGACCTGGTCTGCCACGGACGGGCGCGCAGGCTCGTCGAGTGTTGGCAGGGACCAGACGTCCATTTCCGCATTTTCCGCTGATTTCATCCCGCTCTCTCTTTTGGCCTGTCTCTTCATACCCTAGCCGATCAGATTGACAAACTGAAAACTAGCATATTAGTTTTCTAGTTGTTACGGTTGCGATGCGCAGTGTTCGAATCGGCGCCGTTCGGGAGGGGACGTATGACAATTATGAAAGATGATCGGCTGCTTGGCACTGATCCCGTACTGCGGGCGCTGGCCCGCGATCTTTACGAGGGCGTGCGCGATCTGCCGATCATCAGCCCGCACGGTCACACCGATCCGCGCTGGTTTGCCGAAAACGCGGCTTTTGCCGACCCGGCCCAACTATTCGTGACACCCGATCACTACGTCTTTCGCATGCTGCACAGCCAAGGCATCCCGTTAGAGGCGCTGGGCGTCCCCCGCGCCGATGGCGGAGAAATTGAGCAGGACCCTCGCAAAATCTGGAGATTGTTCGCCCAAAATTACCATCTGTTCCGCGGTACCCCGTCGCGCATGTGGTTGGATCACGCTTTTCAAGACGTCTTTGGCGTCAGGGACCGTTTGTCCGCCGACAACGCAGACGCCATCTATGACCAGATCGACGATGCCTTAAAAACGGATGCGTTCCGTCCACGCGCCCTGTTTGAGCGGTTCAGTATCTGTCTCTTATACACATCTGACGC
>JAGXIQ010000130.1 GCA_024635625.1 Loktanella sp.
AGGCTGACCCGCACAGGACTGATACGAAAGCGATGACAAGCAGTTCCCCAAGGTCGTGGCGGGCGTTACTGGCGCGCGGATCGGGGACGTCGTCGAAAGAGGATAGAAAAATCTGCATGATGATGAGGACTCCATGAACGCAATCCCCAATTCAGAATCCATCTCGCCCTCACAGGCAAGAGCGACCGTTCACGCCTTCAGTTCCAAACGCGATTCCCCTGAGGATCATGGCGCACCTAAAAACCAACTATACTTCATGACTATTATAGGGGATGCCCTTACTTTTTTATGTAGCTGTTTTTTTGGTTCTCCTCGTACCTTTCCCAGACATCCATACGTCCCTGTTGTCGCGCATTCGCGAGCCAGAGTTTCTTTCGTGCGTCTACAGTTTCAAATGAGCGATAAATGCCGCCAGAAAACTTCGGCCAATCAATTGCCAACCCCAGCTTAACCAACTCGGCTGAAAGATCGCGACCATCGGCTAAAAAGCAACGGGCGCCAGTTCGGCCATGAACGTCGAATTCTGATATTTCGGCGCGGATAGTTTGCCCCGTGCATAGCGCCATCATCGCTCTTTTCGCAACAATGCCATAGGGATGGTTCAATTCTGGCGCATCGATTCCAAAAAGTCTAATTTTAGTTTTGCATATTGCAAGAGTGTCTCCATCGACCACATACGCTGGACCGTGGAGGATTTTTCGGTCAACCCGAAGGCTTACTGTCTCGACCCTTACGGTTCGCAGCACGACTTCCATTTTTTTAGGATGTATATCGTCTTGACGATCTGGAGAATGCCAGCGTTTACGCCGCCCCTTCAACACATATACAGCGACCACGCCTACAAATAATACGACTAAATAGGCGGCTTCCAAATGACCAAACCTTCCCGTGGCGGGCTAAGCTTATATGTGCGATGATTCTTAAGTGGTAAATTGAGCTTTAAAATCCGGCAGTATCTCTGATATTGATTAGTACCGTAATGCAGCTTTTGAAACAGTCAAGATATTGGGACTAATGCCTGCAAAATTGGTGCGAGGCCGTCGACAGCCTACCGAGAGGCGAGGAAACGGCGGTAACTTGGTGCTTTATGATTGCGATCTGGCCGGAGCTCGAAAGGCCGCAGCAAAACGTGAATAATCACCTGGCCCGGGGAGGGCCGGCGCCTGAGGCATGATTCAGGGCTGCGGATTATTTCGAGGCTAAATTAACAAAGGTTACGCAGAGCTGAATTACAGCCCTGCGTCGGCCTCGATCTGTTTGCGGCTTTTGCGGGCGCGCTCGGTCTCTGACTTGAGCTGACCGCAGGCGGCCATGATGTCTTCTCCGCGGGGTTTGCGGACGGGGGACGCGTAGCCGGCTTTGTAAATGATGTCGGCGAAGGCGTGGATACGGTTGCCGGAGGAGCGTTTGTACGGCGCGCCGGGCCATTCGTTGAAGGGGATCAGGTTGATCTTGGCGGGAATGCCTTCGATCAATTTCACAAGACGGTGGGCGTCAGCGTCGCTGTCGTTCACGCCGTCCAGCATCACGTATTCAAAGGTGATCCGTTCGGAATTGCTGACCTTGGGATAGACGCGCAGGGCATCCAGTAGGGCTTCGATGTTCCATTTTTTATTGATCGGGACCAGCGTGTCGCGCACCTCGTCCGTGGTGGCGTGAAAGCTGACGGCCAGTTGGCAGCCGATTTCCTGCGCGGTACGGGCGATTTCGGGCACGACGCCGGATGTGGACAGTGTGATGCGGCGGCGGGACAGGGCGATGCCTTCGCCGTCCATTGCGATCTTCATCGCGTCGCGGACGTTTTCAAAATTATACAGCGGTTCGCCCATGCCCATCAGGACGATATTCGACAACATGCGCGGGCCGTTGTCGCCAGAGCCTTGGCCGGGCTCTGGCCATTCGCCAAGGTCATCGCGAGCAACAAGGATCTGGCCGACGATTTCGGCGGGGGTCAGGTTGCGGACCAGTTTCTGCGTGCCGGTGTGACAAAAGGAACAGGTCAGCGTGCAGCCAACTTGGGAGGAGATGCACAGCGTGCCGCGGTCGGATTCGGGGATATAGACAACTTCGACCTCGTGCCCGCCAGCGATGCGGACAAGGTATTTGCGGGTGCCGTCGGTGCTGACTTGGCGGGTGACGACTTCTGGCAGTTCAATGACAAAAGTATCCGCAAGCATGGCGCGGTAATCTTTGGCGAGGTTCGTCATCAGCGCGAAATCACGCACGCCCCAGTGATAAAGCCACTGCCACAGCTGGTTGACGCGCATCTTGGCCTGCTTTTCCGCCGTGCCTGCTGCGATTAACGCGTCGCGCATCTGATCGCGGGTCATCCCGATCAGGTTCTGCGGCCCGTCGAGCAGCTTGCGGGGGATCGTGTGAACGTCTTGCGTGATGGGGGCAGTGGCGGTCATGATAGTGGACCTTTCGGGCAATAAAGCAAGGCTGATATAGGCAAAGGGCCCCGGTTTCCAAGTGAAAACCGGGGCCCTTCGATTATTCTGCGAAAAATCTTTAACCGGCGCAGCGGTTGGCGGCTTCTTCAACAGCGGCGGTGAAGCCGGAGAGAGAGAAGGTGTCGGTTGTGATGTTACCCCGGCCAGAGCGCGCCTTGAGCACGGCATCAGAGCCGCGCTTCATCGCGGAGACGACTTTGGCGTCGTCTTCTGGTGTGGCGGGCCAAGCATATTCACCTTCGGTGAACAGCTGGAACGTGGAACCGCCGACATCCAGATCGACTGTCGATCCCGGTGCAAACGGATAGCCGCCGGTGAACATGATCTGGCCCTTAACGTTCTCGGCCGGGCGATAGAACACCATCAGGTATATATCGCCGCGCCGGCCTTCGACGGGCTTGCCAGCGCTATCGGTCAGCGTGCTTTGCTTGGGCGCAGAGGTGCTGATGCACTCGCGCGGGCTTTCCGCCTCGAACGTGCTCCAGTCCGTGTTGGCCGCAACCAGATTGTCCGTCGTCGCCTGAGCGCCAGCTTGGCTTGCGAACAATGTCGCCGCTACCAGTGTCAGGCTGCAAAATGTCGTCTTCATCATGTCCTATAGGCCTCCAAAACTGCCCTTGCCTCTGTCATGCCCGCTGCGGGGTTTTATCAACCTTTTCGTCTGGCGGGTCTTTGATCAACGCGATAGCCATGTCCCTAGCAAAAAATCGCCCAAACTGCAAAGCCCCCATCCGCGCACAAACCCGTGGGTCAAGCACGACGAAAAGGAAAATCCCATGAACTCTCCTGTCGATCTGGTTGAAGTCTGGCGCGGCGAGATTTTGGAATCAGTCCACCAAGGCCACGCCGTCGTCTGTGGCGCGGACGGAGAGATCGTGCAGGCGTGGGGCGATGCCGCGGCCACGATCTATCCGAGGTCATCCTGCAAAATGATACAGGCGCTGCCGTTGATCGAAAGCGGGGCAGCCGATGCCCATGGATTACGCGTCGAACAACTTGCCTTATCCTGTGCATCGCACCAAGGCGCACATATTCACACGGACCGTGTACAAGTCTGGCTTGATAGCCTCGGTCTTGCCGATCGCGATTTCCGGTGTGGCCCGCAATGGCCCGGCGATATTCCCGCCCGGAACGAAATTATTCGCGCCCACGCCGCCCCATGCCAGATTCACAATAACTGCTCTGGCAAGCATGCAGGATTTCTGACCCTGAACCGTCACATCAGCGGCGGTGCTGATTACGAGTTGCTGGACCACCCCGTACAGCAGGCCTGCAAAGCTGCGTTCGAAGAGGTCACACAAGAGACGTCACCTGGTTACGGCATCGACGGCTGCTCTGCGCCGAACTTTGCCACATCGGTCCACGGTCTGGCCCGCGCGATGTCTTTCTTTGCGACCGCCCACGACCGTAGCGACACACGGTCTAAGGCTGCGGTGCGGCTACGCGATGCAATGACGGCATTTCCAGAACTGGTCGCGGGCGAAACTCGTTCCTGCACTGACTTAATGCGCGCAATGGATGGCCGCGTCGCGATCAAGACCGGGGCAGAGGGCGTCTTTGTCGCGATCATCCCCGAGAAGCGAATGGGTGTCGCACTAAAGGTCACAGACGGCACAACCCGCGCGTCAGAAGCCGCCATCGCCGCGATCCTTGTCAAGTTGGGCGTGTTAGATGCCAACCACCCAGCAGCCAAAGCACGGATGGTGCCAGAAATTCGCAACTGGCGCGGCACGCTTTGTGGCCACATCAAACCAGCCGCCGCATTGCTGTAAGGAAGAAACAATGACCTTCACCCTCGCCACTTGGAATATCAATTCTGTCCGCCTGCGTGAAACACTGGTCGCGCAGCTGATGCAAGATGAAGCGCCGGATGTGCTTTGCCTTCAGGAATGCAAAAGCCCGCTGGACAAAATCCCGCTCACAACGTTTCAGGCGCTGGGCTATAGCCATATGATCGGACGCGGGCAAAAGGGCTACAACGGCGTCGCCATCTTCTCGAAGTTGCCGATCACCGAGGTGGGTGCCGCAGACTACGCCTCTCTTGGTCACGCGCGGCATATCGCGGGACGATTGGACAACGGCGTGACGATCCACAACTTTTACGTCCCCGCCGGTGGCGACAAGCCTGACCGCGCGATCAACGAAAAGTTCGGGCAAAAGCTAGATTATCTGACCGAAATGCGTGACGCCTTCCACGCCGACCGGCCGGAAAAGGCCATCATGGTCGGTGACCTGAACATTGCGCCGCGTGAAGACGACGTGTGGGACCACAAGAAACTGCTAAAAGTCGTCAGCCACACGCCGATCGAAGTAGAACATTTGGCGCAGGCGCAAGATGCCGGCAACTGGGTGGACGTGACGCGGCAAGACCTTCCGCAGGGTAATCTATATAGCTGGTGGTCATATCGGTCGCCTGATTGGGACACTGCCGACAAGGGTCGCAGATTGGATCATATCTGGGCCACATCTGACATAGCCAGCGCCGCGCACGGCAGCCGCATCCTGCGTCACGTCCGCGGGTGGGAACAGCCGAGCGATCATGCCCCGGTCTTTGCCACCTTCGATCTGTAGCGCACCTACGGCGACAGTATTTATGAAAAAGCAAGAACTGGGTCGTTTTCTGCGACCTCGCTTTGCGTTAGGTCATCTGTAATCAGTCAGGAGATCCCACCATACCCATGACCCAGCCCACGCCGAAACCCGTCGTCCTGTGCATCCTTGATGGATGGGGTATCCGTGACAGCCGAGAGGCGAACGCCCCTGTCTTGGCAGATACGCCCAACTTTGACCGCTTGATGGCCACTTGCCCGCACGCGACGCTGATCACATTTGGACCCGACGTTGGTCTGCCGCGCGGGCAAATGGGCAACTCTGAGGTTGGTCACACGAATATCGGGGCAGGCCGCGTCGTGGCGATGGACCTCGGCCAGATTGATCTGGCAATCGAGGAGGGCAGCTATCCGGAGCAACAGGCGATCCGCGACTTTACAGCGCGATTGAAAGACACTGGCGGACGGGCGCACCTGATCGGCCTCGTTTCTGACGGTGGTGTTCACGGGCATGTCACGCACTTGGTCGAAACCGCGCGCCTGTTGGCTGCAGAGGGCGTTCCCGTCGTCATTCATGCGATCACGGATGGTCGTGACGTGGCACCGTCCTCTGCTTCGGTCTTTATGGATGACTTGCTCGCCAAGTTACCAAAAGGTGCGACAGTCGTCACCGTCATTGGCCGCTACTACGCTATGGACCGCGACAACCGGTGGGAACGTGTCCAGACCGCATTTGACGCGATGGTAAACGGCGTCGGGCCTAAGGCCGAAACCGCAGCTAAAGCGATTTCAGCCGCCCATGCTGATGGTAAGACCGACGAGTTCATCCCTGCAACAGTCATCGATGATTATACTGGCATGAGCCCCGCTGACGGCCTTTTCTGCCTCAATTTCAGGTCAGACCGCGCACGTGAGCTTTTAGAGGCCATTGGCAATCCCGACTTCGAGGGTTTTCCACGCGAAATGCCGCAACTGGCTGTGCGGCTGGGAATGGTTGAATATTCGGACCGGCATGTTGCATGGTATAACGCCGTCTTTCCCAAGCGCGTTATCCGCAACACGCTGGGCGAATGGGTTGCCAAGCACGGGCGCACCCAGTTCCGATTGGCGGAAACCGAGAAATATCCACACGTCACGTTTTTCCTTAACGGCGGCAAAGAAACGCCAGAAGACGGCGAAGATCGCGAGATGCCGAAATCGCCAAAAGTCGCGACTTACGATTTGCAGCCAGAGATGGCGTCGGTCGAGGTAACGGACGATTTCGTAATGGCGATCGAGAAGAGTTACGACCTGATCGTCACGAACTACGCAAACCCCGACATGGTCGGCCATACCGGCGATTTAGCGGCCGCTATGAAGGCTTGCGAAGCCGTTGACCAAGGTTTGGGGCGCGTGATCGCAGCGCTTGAAAAAGCAGGCGGCGCGATGATCATCTGTGCAGACCACGGTAATTGCGAGACCATGATCGACCCGGAAACTGGCGGGCCGCATACAGCGCATACGACGAACCTTGTGCCGGTGATCCTTTATGGCGGGCCAAAGGGCGCGACAATCCATGACGGACGTCTTGCCGATCTTGCGCCGACGCTGTTGCAACTGATGGGCTTAGAGCAACCCGCCGAAATGACCGGTCAAAGCTTGATCGATTGATGCGCCTTATCGCATTTTTATTGGCGCTTTGCTTAGCCGGGCCGGTGGCCGCCCAATCCCCTGGCGATACAGCGACACAGGCCGCACAGCGCCTTACCGCAGCGCGCGCGAAGTTAGAGGCGGCAGCAGGCGCACGCGACCGCGTCGCGGCATTGACTGAAACTGTGCGCGCCTACGAGGACGGGTTAGTCGCCCTGCGGGACGGGCTGCGACGCGTCGCGATCCGGCAAGATACGCTAGAGACGCAGATGGACGCCCGGCAGGCCGATGTTTCGCAATTGCTGGGCGTTCTGGCCTCTATCGGGAATGCGCCAGCGCCGCTGCTTTTGCTACATCCCTCCGGTCCGCTGGGCACGGCGCGTTCCGGGATGCTGGTGGCCGACGTGACACCCGCCCTGCAGACAAAAGTCACAGACCTGCGCGCGCAACTAGAGGAATTAGCGCTTCTTCAAGCTTTGCAGGAAAGCGCCGCCGATACGTTGACCGAAGGCTTGCAAGGGGCCCAACAGGCGCGCGCCGCCTTGTCTGCTGCGGTGTCTGATCGCACTGACCTGCCCGTGCGCTATACCGAAGACGCGGTCCAAACCGCATTGCTGCTGGCGAGCACTGATACGCTTGCCGCCTTTGCCGACGCGTTGGCCGGATCCGTCGATGTAGCGGCCCCCGATTTGACGCCAAGCGCTGACTTGCCGCTTCCAGTGCAGGGCACTGTGCTGCGCGCCTTCAACAGCCCGGACGCGGCAGGGATCAGTCGCCCCGGTATTGTGATCACCGCAAGACCTCGTGCCTTGGTCACGACACCTGTCGCGGCCACGCTTTTGTTCCGCGGCCCCCTGTTGGATTACGGCAATGTGATCATCATCGAGCCCGCGCAAGACGTGCTATTTGTCATCGGCGGGTTGGCCGAAGTTTACGGCGAGGCGGGCCAAGTCTTGCCGGCGGGCGCGCCATTAGGCCTTTTGGGCGGGGATTCGCCGTCTGTTGACGCGATTTTGACTCAGGGCGACCCCGGATCGACCGCTGTGGCGACACAGACCCTTTATCTTGAGGTCAGAGACGGGCAAAGTCCCATTAACCCGGCGACGTGGTTCGTGCTGGACTAGATAGGATCACCGATGAAGAAGCTTCTGATGGCTGCCGCTGGCGGCACCGTGCTGGGCCTTGTGGCCACCACCCAATTCGCCGGTCCCCTGATCGCGCAAACCGTGAACGCAGATTCCAACGTCTACGAGCAGCTAGACCTGTTCGGGGATATCTTCGAACGTATCCGCCAAGGCTATGTCGAAGATGTCGACGACAAGAAACTGATCGAAGCCGCGATTAACGGGATGCTCACCTCTCTTGATCCGCATTCGTCTTATCTGTCCGAAGACGACGCTAAGGATATGCAGGTCCAGACGCGTGGTGAATTCGGCGGTCTCGGCTTGGAGGTCACGCAGGAAGAAGGCTGGGTCAAGGTCGTGTCCCCCATCGATGGCACCCCTGCCGCCGGGGCTGGTATGATGGCAGGCGACTTTATTACGGCCGTTGACGGCGAAAGTGTGCTTGGTCTGACGCTAGATCAAGCATTGGAATTGCTGCGCGGCCCAGTCGGGTCAGAGGTCGTCATCACAGTCGTACGCGGCGAGACGCCTGAACCGTTCGACGTGTCGATCATTCGTGACACCATTAAACTGACCGCAGTCCGTGCCCGCACAGAGGGCAAAGCCGTTGTACTACGTGTCACCACGTTCAATGCACAAACCTTCCCGAACCTCGAAGAAGGGTTGAAGCAGCAGATCGAGGACGCCGGAGGCATCAAAAATGTCGACGGTATCGTGCTGGACCTGCGCAACAACCCCGGCGGCCTGCTTAATCAGGCGGTCTTTGTTTCTGACGCGTTCCTTGAGGGTGGAGAGATTGTCTCGACCCGCGGACGCGCCGCCGCCGATGGCGACCGTTATAATGCAACCGCTGGCGATCTGGCGGGTGGCTTGCCGATGGTCGTGCTGATCAATGGCGGGTCGGCCAGCGCGTCCGAAATCGTCGCGGGGGCCTTGCAGGACCACCGCCGGGCAATCGTGGTCGGAACCAAATCCTTCGGCAAAGGCTCTGTTCAGACCGTCGTGCCGCTGCAGGGCAATGGCGCGATGCGCCTGACGACAGCTCGCTACTACACGCCCTCGGGCCGGTCGATCCAGAACCTTGGTATCTCTCCTGACATCATCGTCGAGCAGCCTATGCCGATTCCCGCCGACGCGGCGGAAGAGGAGTCGACGACACCGAAGTCCATGCGGTCAGAGGCCGATTTGCGCGGCACCCTGTCCAATGACAGCCTGACCGAGGACGAGATCAAGCAGATCGAAGAAGATCGCGCACGCGCCGAAGAGGCCGCCAACCTGCGTGACGAGGATTATCAACTGGCCTACGCCATCGATATCCTAAAGGGTCTGCACGCCCTTGGTCCGCAAGTCGAAGTCGAAGTCGACGTTACCGTGACAGACGCCAAGGCAGCCACCGACAACTAAGCCACGAGCGACACGGCGCACCCTATTGGGACGCGCCGTGTGCCCCGTGCGTCAGCCATACCGCAAAGCTTGTCAGCGATCTGTTATCGCATACGCTTTGGGCCTGGCGTATGTCTGGCGCAACATTTGCCTCTCGTTGGATGATACACATGACCCGCCTGCCCTTGTTCGCTGCCCTGCTCTTTCTTGTGACCGGCCCTGCGCTGGCCCAGTCCCAGTCTTACGCCATGACCCTTGGAAACCGGCAACTGGGTACATTGACCTTCGATGGCAGCGGACAAAACGTCCACCTGCTGTCCAGCCTGGACAACACGCCACTTGGCGTAGCCGACGGCACGTTCGAAGCCACAACCAAGACCGAAGGCGAAGCCGTCGCATACAAGGGCATCAATCGCGGCAGCAAAACCCGCGACATTGCAATCGCCCGTCAAAACGGTGCCGTCCGTGAAGTGTCCGTTGCACCCACGAATGAAATGACTGACATGTCCGACGCCAGCAAAGTCCCCGTAGGCACGCTAACTACGGCAGAAGTTTTCGGCGCACTTGCCAATGGCACGACCTGCCCGAACCCGATGGCGATGTATGACGGACGCCGGGTCGCGCAACTGACGACGACAGCTATGGTACAAACCGGAGACACAGTGACCTGCGAGATGTCCTATCGCGTCATCATGGGTAAAGGTCACCTGTCGCCGTTCAACTTTAAATCGTTCTCTATGCAGGCGATCTATACCACCGGCGCACTTACTCAGGTCACAGTCAGCGCAGGTGGCTTCAACGTGAACCTGATTCGCCAGTAATCATGGTGGTGCGGCCTTTACAGGCTGCGCCCCTCCAGATCCTCGACCAATTCAAAGAACTCAAAGACCAGTGGCATGTCATCGGACCAGCCACCATTCCGCTTGAAATACGCCTCTTTCGATGTCAGCCAACCTTGCAACGTGTAGGTGCTGCTTTCGGCTTCTGCCATCTCTTCGGTCACGTCGCAGAACTTCACATGTTCTACGCGTGTCGTGCGAACCACGATCGCCGGTGACCCACCCCAGTTCGCCGCAATATCGCAGCGTCCGACGACGGGCATAGCATCAGGATCGTCCTTCATATCGCGGAACGGCGCGCAGTTCGCAGATTTCAGACCCTTGCGGACCATTTCAATCTGCTGCTGGCATTCGGTTTTGTTGTTGCCGAACTTAAAAGTTCCGATACCAGGATACGTGTCATTCAGGTCTACGATCGCATCGTAGTCATCTTCTTTAGTCATCGCGATATCCTCTCGGAGATTGATCGTAACGGTCAGCGCGCCCGGCGTATGCCAAGCGCTCTGTTTAGATCAGCGACTTAACCCGCCACGCAGCGTCGGTACGTCCAGCGCGCTAAACCCATAGTGCCGCAACCAGCGCAGATCGGAATCAAAGAAAGCGCGCAAATCTGGGATACCGTATTTCAGCATCGCAATCCGGTCGATCCCCATGCCAAAGGCAAAGCCCTGCCATTTGTCCGGATCGACCTTAGCTGCCTGCAAAACCTTGGGGTGGACCATACCAGACCCCAAAATCTCTAACCAGTCGTCGCCCTCACCGACTTTCAGCGTGCCGCCCTCCCATGAACAGCGGATGTCGACCTCTGCGGACGGTTCCGTGAAGGGGAAGTGCGACGCGCGGAACCGGATATCAACGTTGTCGACCTCGAAATAGCTCTTTACGAATTCTTCCAGCACCCACTTAAGGTTCGCCATTGAGATATTTTTATCGATCGCAAGGCCTTCGATCTGGTGAAACATCGGCGTGTGTGTCTGGTCGTAATCCGCGCGATAAACGCGACCGGGGCAGATGATACGGATCGGGGCGCCCTGCTCTTCCATGCTGCGGATTTGCACGGGAGAGGTGTGGGTGCGCAATACGGCGGGGGGACGGTCGTCGCCTTCTGCCCGCTTCATATAAAAGGTGTCCATTTCGGCACGCGCGGGATGGTGGCCCGGGATGTTCAGCGCGTCAAAGTTGTACCAGTCGCTTTCCACTTGCGGCCCTTCGGCCACGGCAAATCCCATGTCAGCAAAGATCGCAGTGACCTCTTCCGTTACCTGCGAAATTGGGTGGATCGATCCCATCGGGCGGCCACGAGACGGCAGAGTCACGTCCAGCCATTCATCGCGCAGGCGTGCGTCGAGGGCGGCGTCACCAAGCGCGGACTTTTTCGCCAGTAGCGCGCTGTTGATCTCGTCTTTCAGGGCGTTCAATATTGGACCGGCTGTCTGCCGCTCTTCTGGCGTCATCTTGCCAAGTTCGCGCATCTGCAAACTGATCTCGCCCTTCTTGCCAAGAGCCTGCACACGCAGATCCTCAATAGCGGCCTCGTCACCCGCGTCGGCAATCAGCCCCAGATATTTCGACTTGAGATCGTCCATTGTCGCCCCCTTGGTGGTCGCACTCGTGCTAACGCCAAGCGCCGCAAGGCGCAAGATCAGCCCGGCCCGGTCTGGCTGACGGGCGATCACCCGGATACGAAAAAGCCGCCGCGTTTGGGGGGCGGCGGCTTCTCGCAGCGCATAGCGTTTGGGGGCAATGCGCTTCGGGAGGGTGTCTGCGGCGTCAATTCAAAATACGATGACGCGCACGGGACTCCCGATGAGAATGAGTCGAGGCTTGCGGAGGCTCTGACACCAATTTGGCTTGCCGATGGAGCGACATCTTTGACAAAAGCGCAGACCGATTGCCGCCCATGGACCAGACTCGCGGGTGATCATCACGCGGAACGTCCAAAGTAAACAATCGCGTATCGCGGCAGGGCTTGCGCGGCGTGACTTTCGTGCCTGGAACACCCGCTTCTGGGATCGGCAATTTCGGCATCAAACCGAACTTCGCGGCTCTCGCCAGAAAACGTCCCTCGTCGGTTTTTAGCGTGAGCAAGGCAGTCTTAGCAGTTGCGGCAGCGGCGATCGCATCAGCTTGCACTGCGCCCATGCGCAGATCTTTTTGCACGGCGGGTCGCACCCGACCCCGCAGAAGGTCGCCTGGAAACAGGCTTTCGGCCTCGCCCCCGTTTGCAAGCAATGTGACACGCTCTGCGCACAAAATTTGATAATAGGTAACGTCCTCGATATCGGTCGCAAACTCTGCGAGGGAGCCGACAAGAGAAACAGCTGGCGCGAAACACTCTTCGGTGCCGGATGGCGGTGCCGTCATAGTATTCCGGACCTGAATGCGATGTTGCTGAGATACGACAAGGTCATTGAAGGCAGCGCAGGCTGCGAGGATATCTGCCTTAATTCGGACTGGGACGAATTTGGCGTAAAGGTCTTCGCTAAGCGCCGACAAATTGACTTTTGCGGATCCAGTCCACAAAACCTCATGCTCTCGACCTTCGTTGTCCATGACCTTGCTACCGACTTTGATCGTCTCGGCGAGGACATTACCACGCCGGGTCAAGATGCGCGTGCCGGATGCGAAACACGGTATCAGCCCTGAAAACTGCGTCGCTACGTCAACACCGATTGAAATCAGGTGCAATAATGGAAGGCCCTCGGGGAGAATAAAGTATATTTTTCCATCGGATTCAAAGATTGAAAGCCGTCTTGGATCGACCTCAGGACCCGCCACGGTCGATACAGTGACGTCACCAATGTAGTTCACAGGTGTCATCGCGGCCGACCCGCTGACTGAAAACGTCGCCGTTCTTTCGCTGCCAAAGCCAAAATCGCAATCAACATTTGCAATTGTGGCGCTCTGCGATGGACCAATTTCATTCCAAAATGTCGCGCCAAGCAGCTTGCCAGCATGCAACGACGCAAAGCTTCCAGTATACTCTCTTACGGTGAGTTCGTAATTGGCCATACCTCTTCTCCTTCACGCAGGCTGTCAGCCTTTCCCACCGCGCAATGCGATTACAACCCTGCCGTGCGAATGAGTCCATACGCAACCTGAGGGTAATTCGGAAGGTGCCATTATTAATGAGAAAAAAGTGTTAATAATTAGGTTGCTATCGATTGTCGCCAGAATGGAAATAATCGATTTCAACCCTACAGTTTTGACGATGGCCGTTTTTTGATCGCCCCACGTGCTGTCGATACGGTTTTTCGCGACAAAAACACGACGAAATGGTTCAAAATAACTCAAAGCGAATCACAAAACGCAAAAAAGCCGCCCCCGAAGGAGCAGCTTTTTCCGAATGGCGAATGCCTGAAGGTTAGGCCTGCAGCGCGGCTTTCGCCTTGTTCACGATCGCTTCGAATGCGGCGGGCTCGTGCACGGCCAGATCGGCCAGAACTTTACGGTCCACTTCGATGCCGGCCAAAGACAGACCGTTGATGAAGCGGGAGTAGGTCATAGCCTCGTCCACAGAACGGACGCCAGCGTTGATCCGCTGAATCCACAGGCTGCGGAAATTCCGCTTACGGACGTGCCGGTCGCGGGTTGCATACTGGTTCGCTTTGTCGACGGCCTGCTTTGCGACCTTGAAGGTCTTAGAGCGACGGTCGAAATAACCTTTTGCAGCATCAAGAACTTTCTTGTGCCGACGGTGTGTGACGGTACCACCTTTAACGCGCATATCAAATTCTCCTTATCGTGCGTAGGGCATCATGCTCTTGATGATTTTCGCATCAGGAGCTGACAAAAGGGTCGTGCCGCGTGCGTCACGAATGAATTTGGTGCTACGCTTGATCATGCCGTGGCGCTTGCCGGCCTGACCTGCTTTGACCTTGCCACTGGCAGTCATATTGAACCGCTTTTTGCAGCTCGATTTTGTCTTCATCTTCGGCATTTCCGTCTCCTCTGGGGTAGCGGTGAACGCGCGACTCGGCATGCCAACTTGGCCGGACGCGCGGGGTTGAGCGTGCCGTATATGCACAGTGTGAAGTTATGGCAAGCGGTCAGCGGGTGAAGTCAGCAACTACACGCAAAAAAACCTCGGGAACCGTGTCAAGACTATACGACATGGGGCGCTGCTGCACGGCATAGCCGATCATGAGCGCACCAATAAGAATGATCAAGGCGGGCGCACGAGGTGCGCGCCCGTCCAAGAAAGCACTGACAATCGCCGGAATGGCAAAAATCGAAATAATAACGCCGACAACGAAAATTAGGTCGGTTTGCATAGAGTGCCCTTAAATTAAGACAATATCCTGCAAGCTATTCCGAATCAGACGCGTAAATCAATCGCTCTGCACAAGGTGCAACCCGTAAAATATTCGTAGAACCCGGTGTGTTGAAGGGCACACCCGCAGTAACGACGATCATATCATCCTCAGTTGCCATACCTTCAGCCAGCGACGCCCGCACAGCCGCAATGACGGCGTCTTTAAACCGGTCAACAGCACCTGTCAGCACGCAGTTGGTGCCCCACGTCAGGCACAAGCGGCGGGCCGTTCCCATCTCGTTGGTCAAAGCAAGGATCGGAACTCGGGGCCGTTCGCGCGCAACAAGTAGCGCAGTAGTGCCAGACTGCGAGAAGCAGCAGATTGCCTTGATGTCTGCGGTTTCCGCAATTTCGCGCGCAGCGGCAACAATACCGTCTGCAACAGAGTTGCGCACAGCCTTGCGGCTACTTTCGATGATCTCTGTATAGGTCGGATCGGCCTCGACCTCTTGCGCGACGTTATCCATTGTTTGCACCGCTTCGATGGGAAACGACCCGGCAGCAGATTCAGCGGACAGCATGATCGCATCTGCACCTTCATAGATCGCAGTCGCAACGTCAGAGACTTCGGCCCGTGTCGGCATCGGCGAATCGATCATCGATTCCAGCATTTGGGTCGCCACGATCACCGGCTTAGCCGCAGCACGGCATTTGCGCACCAACTGCTTCTGAATTGGCGGCACGTTCTGAACCGGCAGTTCAACACCCAGGTCGCCACGAGCGACCATGATACCGTCACTGACAGCAAGAATTTCATCAAAGACTTTCACCGCATTCGGTTTTTCGATTTTGGACAGGATCGCAGCACGACCCCTCGTCAGAATGCGCGCTTCTTCTACGTCTGCGGCGCGCTGAACGAAAGACAGCGCAAGCCAGTCAACACCAAGCTCGCAAACGAATTCCAGATCCTTGCGGTCCTTGTCGGACAACGCGGCCAGTGGCAGCACCACGTCAGGGACGTTGACGCCCTTGCGGTTGGAAATCGTGCCGCCGACAATGACTTCGCAATCGGCAAAGTCCGCGCCACAGTCTTTAACCCGAAGCTTAATCTTGCCGTCGTTCACCAACAGGTGGGCGCCCGGCTCTAACGCGTCAAAGATTTCCTTGTGGGGCAGCTTTACGCGATTCACGTCGCCGTCTTCATCAGCCAGGTCCAGCCGGAAGGACGCGCCAACAATCAGTTCCTCTTCGCCGTTCTTGAAGACGCCAACGCGTAATTTCGGCCCCTGAAGGTCAGCCAAAATACAGATTGGGCTGCCAAGGTCTTTTTCAACCTGACGGATCATATCATGTCGCACGCGAATTTCTTCATGGCTGCCGTGGGACATGTTCAAACGGAAGACGTCAGCACCGGCTTCGTGCAGCTTGCGGATCATTTCGTAAGTGTTCGATGCCGGGCCGAGGGTGGCGACGATCTTGACGTGGCGGTTGCGTTTCATCGGAAAGGGTCCCTTTTCACGTGGAATAGGCGGTGTTAGCGGTAACGAAGGTGTCACGGCCCTTATTGCGCAATTCCATTCAGCTCACAACTAGCCTAAATGCGGTTAACAGATAATGACAGGTTCCATGTCCGATATCGCCTATGAAATCAGCGGCGCAGACCGCCTCGGCCGTTGGCTGATCACCTGCGATCACGCCACGAATATCGTCCCCGACTGGGTAAACAATGGCGATCTGGGCCTTCCCCCGCAAGAAATGGGTCGGCACATCGCCTTTGACATTGGGGCCGAAGGTGTCGCTTTAGGCTTGGGCGCCGCACTGAATGCCCCGGTTGTATCATCACGCTTTTCGCGTCTGGTAATTGATCCGAACCGTGGCGAACAGGATCCAACACTTCTGATGAAACTCTACGACGGCACAGTCATACCGGCCAACACACGCGCTGACACTGCAGAGCTAACCCGCCGACTGCAGCGTCTGCATCGGCCCTATCATGCAGCGGTTGCCGATCTGGCAGCGCAACGAACCAATCCGGTCATCTGTGCAATCCACAGCTTTACGCCACAGCTCAAGGGCCGAGCGCCTCGCCCATGGGAAGTTGGCGTGCTTTACGCTGGCGATGCACGACTGGCACAGCCTTTTATCGCGGCATGCCGCGCGCAGGGCTGGACGACCGGCGATAACCAGCCCTACGCTGGCCACCTGCCCGGCGACAGCATCGACCGCCATGCCCTGCAACACGGTCGCCCCAATCTACTGATAGAGGTGCGTCACGACCTGATCGACACCCCCCAAGGACAGGCAGACTGGGCTGCGCGTCTTGCCCCGGTCCTTGATATGGTTTTGGCCAACACAGGCCTTTAAAGGAGAATTACAATGGACGATCAAACCAAGCTTGAACTAGAAGCTGCGGCCTTCCGCCGCCTGCAACAACACCTGATGCAGGATCGGCCGGATGTGCAGAACATCGACTTGATGAACATGGCCGGTTTTTGCCGCAACTGTCTGTCGCGCTGGTATCAAGAGGCCGCAAATGAGCGCGGTATTGAGATGTCGAAAGCCGAGGGGAGAGAGGCGTTCTATGGCATGCCCTTTGATGAATGGCAGGCCAAGCACCAAACCGAAGCGAGTCCAGAAGCGCAAGCTGCGTTCAAAGACAGCCACTAAAGAAGAAAGGCCGCCCACGGGGCGGCCTTTTCATCATTTGTCGTCAGACTTTTTTTCGTCCTTCAGGGGGATGTGATCCGCACCTTCGGGCCGGTTCTTTTGACGCTCGGTCGCATCGACTGCTTTACCGTTGCCAGTAGTGCTATCGTTTGTCTCGCCGCTCATGATTACTCTCCTTTATGTTGAAGGTTAAACGCGACCACCCGCGGGGTGGTTCCATAATCTGCAGTTATGTGAAGGATACTGGTCGGGCTGAGAGGATTCGAACCTCCGACCCCCTGCTCCCGAAGCAGGTGCGCTACCAGGCTGCGCTACAGCCCGACCTTGGCCGCGTCGTACCCTCGCCAGCGGAATTTGACAAGCCTATTCGCTGTCGTTCCGGCGCGGTTCTGCCACCGGCGGAACGCGCCCCGGCAAGCCGCGCATATGCGGTCGCGCCTTTGCCGAAGGTGCGGTTTCCGGCACGATACGGGGTTCTACCGGGACCTTATCCAATTCGCGAGGGCGGGGGCGCAGGAATGTTCCAGTATCGAAACGAGCGCGTGTGCGCAGGACTGGTGTCCCACTCTCGGTAGAGCGGCTTTCGCGCAGAACGATATAAAGTCCGGAAGCGATGATGATTGACGCACCCAGCACAGTGGCGCCGTCCGGCGTCTCGTCAAAGAACAACATGCCATAGGCCGTAGCCCAAAGGATCTGGCTGTATTGCATCGGCGCGACGATGACCGCCTCGCCTGACTTGTAGGCTGCAATGACCAAAAGACCCGCTATAAATGCGAAGACAGAGATAACGGCCAGCATACCGATATGGGCCACCGGCATCGGCTCGTACACAAAAGCCAAGGCCGACCCCATCACGACGAAGTTGCCCAACATGGGGAACAGCATCAGAACGACCGGACGTTCATCCGCCCCGATCTTACGCACGATGATGGACCCAAGCGACCCGCCGATTGCGGATACAAGGGCTGCAGCGTGGCCAAGCTGCAGTTCAGTGCTTCCGGGTCGCAGAACGACAAGCACACCGACAAGACCAACGATGACAGCCAGCCCCCGGCGCAAGCGTACAGTTTCGCCGAGGATCGGGACTGCGAGAATAGTAATAAGCAAGGGAGAGGCGAAAAGGATCGCATAGACCTGCGCCAACGGCAGGACCGTGAAGGCGTAGAACGCACAAAAACCCGTTACGACGGCAGCTAAGGTGCGGACCAGCATCCACCACGGATGCCGCGGCAACAAAGTTCCCGGCGTGACGTCCCGCATCAACGATACGGTCGCCAATGGAAATGCCAGCAAAACCGAAAAGAACACTATTTGGATCGGGGAATAGCTGCCGCCCAGCACCTTGATCAGAACGTCATGGGTGGCGAATATGCCAAAGGCGAGCAAGGCCAGCAGTGCGCCGCGAGCATTGGAAGACATGGCATTTTCCTTGTTCGACCGCAGTTTGGAAACCTGGTCTTGGTCGACCCTGACAGCTTTTTGGTCAAGGTTTGGTTAAAACCGGGCGGCCAAACTGGCCGCCCGGCCTCTTTTATAGGCGTTTACCTAGAGGCTTGCGTCGAGGGCAGCCAGAATTGCATCGCCCATCTGGGTGGTGCTGATCGGCGAACCACCGTCCGGTCCCAGAAGATCGGCGGTCCGGGCACCGTCGGCCAGCACCTGCTCGACCGCTGCTTCAAGGCGGTCAGCCTCTGCCCCGGCATCGAACGAATAGCGCAGCGCCATAGCAAAGCTTAGGATGCAGGCGATCGGGTTCGCCTTACCCTGACCGGTGATGTCGGGAGCAGAACCGTGGACTGGTTCGTACAGCGCCTTAGGACGGCCGTTTGCCATCGGCAGCCCAAGAGAGGCTGAAGGCAGCATGCCCAGCGAACCGGTCAGCATGGCAGCAGCATCGGACAGAAGGTCGCCGAATAGGTTATCCGTCACGATGACGTCGAACTGCTTGGGGTTCCGCACCAACTGCATCGCGCCATTGTCTGCGTACATGTGCGACAGTTGGACGTCGGCATATTCCTTCTCGTGGATTTCCGTCACGACTTGCCGCCAAAGCACGCCGGATTCCATCACGTTGGCCTTTTCCATCGAGCACACCTTGTTGCTACGACGACGAGCGAGTTCGAACGCTGACCGCGCCACACGGGCAATCTCGGACTCTGTGTAACGCTGTGTGTTGATCCCGACGCGCTCGTTGCCTTCCATGTGGATGCCACGGGGCTCTCCAAAATAGACGCCAGAGGTCAGTTCGCGCACGATCATGATGTCGAGGCCAGCCACGATTTCACGCTTCAGCGACGAGAAATCCGCCAGCGCATCAAAGCATTGCGCCGGGCGCAGGTTGGAAAAAAGGTCCATTTCCTTTCGCAGCCGCAACAGGCCGCGTTCAGGCTTTACGCTGAAATCCAGATCGTCGTACTTCGGGCCACCAACGGCACCCAACAGAACGGCGTCGACCTCTTGCGCTTTTGCCATCGTCTCGTCGGTCAGAGGCGTGCCGTGCTTGTCATACGCGCAGCCGCCCACAAGATCCTCGGATATATCAAAGGGCATATCCCGCTTGTCACCATACCAAGTGATAATGCGCTTCACCTCGGCCATAACTTCGGGGCCGATGCCGTCACCGGCGAGGATCAAAAGAGAGGGGTTCGACATGGATCACGTCCTTGGCTGATGCGGTTGACACCGCGTAACGCCAAGCCGGTGCGGTTTCAAGTCGCGCCTCAGCGGCGCAGATCCACCCATACGAGGCGTATGAGGGCCTGCCGCCGCAGCCAATGCCACATCGGGATCGTTCGGCGCGGGCCAAAAAACGCCTGAAGCGGTCACCGTCCACGTCGCAGCGGGCAGGACATAACTGACGCGTAGATTGCCCGGCATGCCATCTGGCCAGTCTGCTGTATCCAAGGCGGGATCGCCAGTTTGATCAGGGTCTGAGGCAGCCTTGCCGCCTGCGCTGCGCGGCTGAGGATCAACAACGCGAGGGTCAGCTAAGAACTCTGCCATCGCCTCGCGCAAGCCATCCCCAGGATCAAGATTAGCATTTCCCAGCACAATAAAATCTTGCGCAACCGGACCGAAATCGCCGTCAAGAACTGACGACCACAAGCGTAACTCGTCGCGATTACGCAGCCCGTTGCGATCTTCTGGCCCGTCAAAGACTGGGGGCGTGGCGGGATACGCCATAAGCACCAGAGGACCGCCGGGGGTCATGATCGGTACGACCCAATGGCCAGTGCTGGACAGCCGCTGAACGGCAGCGATGTCATCTGTCCAAAGGGGTCCCTGTGGTAAGGTTGCGCCGGGCGCATCCCGCAACAGCATCGCAGACAAATCTTGGACGTCAGTTTGCACGATCGGCCAATGCGACAGGATTCCCATGCCACTGTCACCACTGAACATCCCAAAGCCTTGGGCATCTCGTGCCTCTGCCACGCGACCGTTCCCGTCAAGGTCATAATCCGTGACCATGCCGGTGTTTGGTGCAAGTGCGAAACTATGCGCGAATCCCATGCGGGCCGCGAGTGGGCCAAGCGCCAGACCATCAAGATCAAAGTCGATGTCAGTCAGTAGGAGGATATCAGGGGCGGCTTTTTCGATTATGCTGACGGCGGCGCTAATTTGCGGGTCGTCACGACCTAAATCGCGCAGCAGCAGGCCGGGGCCACCCCTGCCAAAGGGGGATGCGAAGGTTGCGACGCGCAAGTCTTCTGCAGCAACCGGGGCCGTCAGAAGCGATAGAATTAAACTGGCAGCAAGCCCTCGGCGACGGCACGGGCGTATTCGCGTTTGCGCTGCATGTGGATCATTTGGGCAACCCGCGACAGGGCGATTCCCCGCATCAGCAAACTTGCCGGTAAAAAGGCCCATGCAGCTACCATCCAGATCAAAGTTTGCGGATCGCCTACGGCAATCGGCATGACGGTCATCGACACCAGCTTACCCAGCGCAGGAAACACGAAGGGTAGCAAAAAGCCAAGGATCAGGTTGATCTGACTGTCGCGATTCAAGCGCGCCACGATATCGCCGCCACCAGCAGGGTCGAACATGGGCAGATTGACCCAAACATTAAACGCCCCACCCCGCTTGGGCCAGTGATGCAACCGCAGCAGGCTGCCAAAGATCGCGATCGACAGAAGCGACACCAAGTAGGCGACACCAGACGAAATGCCGAGGGTGTATAGAACGTGCGGATCAGTGCCCTCAGGCATCATCAGCACCATCAGGCGCACCGGGGAATACGGGAAATCCATTGATCCGCCGACTCTTTCACCAATCAACTGGACCAGACGCGTCAAGGTCGACGGCGCTTCGTTTCCGCGGCTGATTAGCGACAGGGTCAGCACCGTTGCGAACAAGGCGGTAAAGCGCAGGCGATTAAACGGCGGCGCGCTGCGGAATTCGATGAAACTGGGGCTAGCGACAGAATATTCGACCAAAGTAAAAGCTGCGGCGAAGATTGCTACAAGCATCACAACCTGCGCGCCATCTCTGCTTTGCACCGGCAATAAAAGCGATGGAATGGCAATCAGCGCCACGACGCAAAGCGCACGTAGCACAACGCCAGGGAGGGTCGAACTCACTGCCATATCGTCCTCTGCCCGGTCAGCGACGATACGATGCCGTCGCTTTATCCCGTGATGATCCTGCGATTGCGTCACAGGCTGCCTCTTTATTGCCATGTTTTTGCCCCGATTAAGTTTCCCCTGCAATGGCTTGTTAATGTTCACGAAATATCGAGGGCGGTTTTACGGCAAAGGTGGTGCGCGTTTGCAACCCTTTCACGGCTTAGATGAGGCAGGCTAGATCCAGACACAAAATATGGGGCCGGAACGACCCGGCCCCATATCAGGACACTTAGAACTGTAGCGTTAAGGTGTCAGACCCAAGGACGCGCTGTAGAAGCCTGATTCTCGAACGAGGTGATCGAATCGACCTTTTCCATCGTCAGACCGATGTCATCCAGACCATTCATCAAGCAATGCTTCTTAAAGGCGTCAACTTCGAAGTTGAACACTTCGCCGTCGGACGCGGTGATGGTCTGCGCCTCCAGATCGATTTCGATCCGCGCGTTCGACCCCTTCTCGGCGTCTTTCATTAGGACGTCGACCTGATCCTGCGGCAGAACGACGGGCAGAATGCCGTTCTTGAAGCAGTTGTTATAGAAGATGTCGGCATAGCTGGGTGCGATAACACAGCGAATGCCGAAATCCTTGATCGCCCAAGGCGCGTGTTCCCGCGACGACCCGCAACCAAAATTCTCGCCCGCGACAAGAATTTCTGATTCGCGATATTGCGGCTTGTTCAGCACGAAAGTCGGGATTTCGTTGCGATCGTCGTCGTAACGCATCTCGTCGAACAGGTTCACGCCGAGGCCAGACCGCTTGATGGTCTTTAGAAACTGCTTGGGGATGATCATGTCGGTGTCGATGTTGATCAGCGGCAGGGGCGCGGCAATACCGCTGAGTTTGTCGAAGGTATCCATTACATCATCTCCCGCACGTCGGTCAGGTGGCCTGTGATTGCAGCGGCGGCAGCCATCTGCGGTGACATCAGGTGGGTACGACCGCCCCGGCCCTGACGGCCTTCAAAGTTGCGGTTGGACGTCGCGGCGCAGCGTTCACCCGGCGCCAACTGGTCTGGGTTCATCGCAAGGCACATGGAACAACCGGCCATCCGCCATTCGAAACCGGCGTCGATAAAGATCTGCGCCAGACCTTCCTCTTCTGCTTGCGCGCGCACAAGGCCGGAACCGGGGACAACCATCGCGCGTATGCCGTCTTTTTTCTTCTTACCCTTCAGGATCGCAGCGGCGGCGCGCAGGTCTTCTATGCGGCCGTTGGTGCAAGAACCGATAAAGACCGTGTCGATCTTGATGTCTGACAATGCCATACCAGCCGTCAGGCCCATGTAGTCTAAAGAGCGCTGGACCGCGTCAACCTTACCTCCGGTGAAATCAGAGGCGGCAGGCACGGTTGCCGTGATCGGCAGCACGTCTTCGGGCGAGGTGCCCCAAGTGACGGAGGGCGCGATGTCTTCACCCTTAAGCGTGACGACCTTGTCCCAGTGGGCGTCGTCGTCTGAATACAGCGTCTTCCACCACGTCAGCGCGGCCTCCCACTGCGCGCCTTTCGGGGCGTGCGGGCGGCCGTTGCAATAGGCAAAGGTCTTTTCATCAGGCGCGATCAGGCCAGCGCGGGCGCCGCCTTCGATTGCCATGTTGCAGACAGTCATTCGGCCTTCCATCGACAGATCGCGGATCGCCTCACCGCAATACTCAATGACATAGCCAGTGCCGCCAGCGGTGCCGGTTTTGCCAATAACGGACATGGTGATGTCTTTAGCAGTCACACCGGGGCGCAGTTTGCCGGTAACTTCGACCTTCATGTTCTTGGCGCGACGCTGGATCAGCGTCTGAGTCGCCAACACATGTTCAACTTCTGAAGTACCGATGCCGTGCGCCAATGCGCCAAAGGCACCGTGAGTAGCGGTATGGCTATCGCCGCAAACGACGGTCATACCGGGCAGGGTCCAGCCCTGCTCGGGGCCAACGATGTGAACGATGCCCTGACGGACGTCGGACACGGGGTAATAGTGGATGCCGAATTCCTTGGCGTTGGTGTCAAGTGCCTCGACCTGAACCCGGCTGTCCTCGGTCATGGTCGCTGCATTCGCGCGGTCCAGAGTTGTCGGCACGTTATGGTCCGGCACGGCAATAGTCTTATCCGGTGCCCGGACTGTACGACCAGTCATGCGCAGACCCTCAAATGCCTGCGGGCTGGTCACTTCGTGGACCAGATGGCGGTCGATATACAAAAGGCAGGTGCCGTCTTCGGCCTCGTCGGCGACGTGGGCATCCCAGATTTTATCGTAAAGCGTCTTGGGGGACATATGTCCTCTCCCGTATGAATGATGGCGATAGGTCTGGCGGAAACGAGGGCGCGACTGCGCCCTAACGCATCATAGATGCGCGAGAATCGTGCAAGTCGCGCCGAAGAACCGCCAAGGCAGTCGCGCGCGATCATCCATGTCAAAAACCGGTTTCATAAGTCGTCAGATAAACACACAACGGCTCGCGGGCAAGGGTTTTGCAAATTCAAGTGCCACAAGCGGCAGATTACGACGCAAAACCCCTGCGGATTGCGCCGCAGGGGTCAGGTTGTTCTGCCGATGAACGCCTAGACAGCGGGAGACGTCGTCTTTGCAAAGTTTACTTCTGTCAGAGGTTCTGTCGCAAATTTTTTTGATGATTGAGCACGGCTGTTCTCTGGACACAC
>JAGXIQ010000131.1 GCA_024635625.1 Loktanella sp.
GGTATAAGCTGATCAGCATCCCTGAGCGCATCATCTCCATCGGACACCGCCAATGGGCTAAGGAGTTCTGATCCGCGCAGGTTGGTATTACATCGGTGACGATCAGCCTGAAAAACGAGATAATTCCAATTCTGGAAGAATAAGAAAAATCAGTGCAAGAGGCAGGCCGTCCAATAGGATCTACGGCTCAAAAAAATTCGCGATTCGTAGGATCAAACTATGACCCTACTGGGTAAGGAAAGCCCTCCGGAACGTCAGGTGGATTGCACGCGTGCTTTGCCCGAAACACTTCTAATCAAAAGAATTCGACCATCCGTCCCAAACCGGAAAAGCCAATGCGCCTGTCAGGCGACCCTATCGACTGCGATACCAGAAATGGCTTGGATCAGATTGTCTTCTGTCACTTCTTCCGCACTGAACGTGCACATGATGCGACCGGCATACATCGCGACGATCCGGTCGCTGACGTGCAGAACTTCGGGCATTTCAGAACTGATGACGATGACGGCGTAGCCCTGTGCGGCCAGTTCGCGGATCAGGTTATGTATTTCGGACTTGGACCCTACATCAATACCCCGTGTCGGTTCATCGACGATCAAGACCTTGGGGTTCATTGACAGCCACTTTCCGATAACTATCTTTTGCTGGTTTCCGCCGGACAGGTTGCCGACGATCTGCTTCCAACCGGGAGTACGAATATCCAGCCGCGCATGGTACTTTTCAAAGATTTCGTTTTCTTTGCCCTGTGCAACAAAAGGACCGGATGCCAAGGCGCCAACCTGCGGCAAGGTCATGTTATCCCGGCAATTCATGCCCAGCACTAGTCCCTGCCCCTTACGATCCTCTGGGACCAGTGAAATGCCGTTCGCGATCGCCTCTATTGGCGAGTTGATCCGCAGTTCCTGCCCTTCCAGAAAAATCTTGCCCGCACTAGGGTCGCGCAAACCGAATAGCGTCTCTGCAATCTCGGTCCGGCCTGCACCAACAAGGCCGTAAAACCCGACAACTTCGCCACGGCGCACCTCAAAGCTGATGTCTTGGAAAAGATCGCCGCACGACAACCCACATACCTCCAGCGCGACGTCGCCCAGAGCGTGGGTGACCTTGGAACGCGACAGGTCCAGTTCGCGACCGATCATCAATTGGGTGACACTGGCCTCGTCTGTCTCTGCTGTGTCCAGCGTGCCGCGATACTGTCCGTCACGTAGAACGCTGATCCGGTCGGTGATTTTAAAGATTTCTTCCATCCGATGAGAGATGTAGATGATCCCAACGCCCCGCGCCTTGAGGTCCCCAATCACGTCAAACAGCACGACCTTTTCCGCATCCGTCAAGGACGCTGTCGGTTCGTCGAAAATGACCGCCTTGGCATCCACCGTCAAAGCACGGGCGATTTCGACCATCTGCTGGTTAGCGATGGACAAACTGCCGACGCGGGTGCGCGCATCAAACCCGACCCGCAACTTTTTCAAAATCGCGTCTGTGCGATCAAAAAGTTTCGCCCAGTCGACCCGACCAAAAGAGCGCTTTGGTAATTCACCCAGATACACATTTTCGGCCACCGATAGTTCCTCGGCCAGGCTGAGCTCTTGGTGGATAAAGACGATACCCTTGGACTTCGCCTGAAGCGGCGATGTCATTACGGTCGCCGTTTCACCAACGATGATCTGGCCCTGATCCGGCTGGTGAATCCCTCCCAACACCTTCATCAAAGTCGATTTTCCAGCTCCGTTTTCGCCCATCAAAGCATGAACTTCGCCGGGCATGACCGAAAACGACACACCATCAAGGGCACGCACGCCGGGAAAGGTCTTTACGATCGATTCCAGCCGAAGGGCGGGGGCCTGACTAGTCATATCTTCAACTCCTCTTTGCCACGTGTGTTCAGTTGGCGATCCAGAAACAACACGGCGATCAAGATCAATCCGATGGCAAGGTTCACGGTTTCCGTGTCAGCACCGATATGCCCCAGTCCTTTGCGCAGTAGCTGAATCGCCAGCACGCCACCCAATGTGGACAGTATTGATCCCGCGCCCCCGGTCAGCTTGGTCCCCCCTAGGACAACCGCGGTGATGACCCAAAGCTCATACAACTGGCCATCGTTGGGGTTCACCGACCCGGATTCGGCATAGAACACCACCGCCGACAATGCCGACAAAAAGCCAATAAGCATGAAATTGATCAGCATGTGCGGACCGACGCGGATCCCGGCGTTGACCGCTGCTTCGCGGTTATCGCCCACGGCAAAGGCGTTGCGCCCGTGCACAGTGCGGGTCATCACGTACCAGATGACGCCCGTCACGATCAGCAAGACCCACGTAGCCGTATGCAGGCCCAGCGCCTGAGCCTCGGCAAAATCGACGAGGGTCCAGTTCAAATGCGACGTTGGGTTTTCGCCATTATACATGAACACCAGGCCACGAAAGCCCAGCATCGCCCCCAGCGTTACGATGAATGCATCGACGCCAGTCTTCCAGACGATCAGCCCGTTGATCGCCCCAAGAGCGACCCCGGTCAGCAGTGCTAGCAGACAAGACACCGGGATCACCCAGTCACCCAAGCCCGCAAAAATTGGCCACGTCATGCTGTCCAGCAAAACAATGCCGCACAGCGCAAAGGTCGCACCGACGCTCAGATCAATGTTCCCATTGATCATAATGACCGTCATGCCGACGGCGATAATCCCGATCGGGGCCGACTGCTTCAACAGCAACAGCATATTGCCCGGATCCATGAATGCGCTGTCCGACAAGGACAGGAATTGTCCCGCTACGCTGAAAAAGATCAGCTCCGATACCACGAAGGCCCAGATCGCGCCGTTTTTGAGAAAACTGGATAGAGTTCCTGATTTCATCTTTCTGCCCTCCTTATGCGATGCTGGACCAGAGCCTGCCACGCTTGGCCGCGATATCCAGCCAGACGGCCAGGATGATGATGACCCACGTCACAACGTACTGGACGTAGAAATCCAGACCGACCAGAAGCAGCCCGTTCTGGATGAAACCCAGGATAAGCACGCCGATCACAGTCTTGAAAATCGTGCCCGACCCGCCCAACAAAGACGCACCGCCTAAGATGACTGCAGCCAGCACATCTAGCTCTAGCCCCTGCCCTACGGTATTCTGTGACCCAAGCGACCGGCTGGCCTGAATGACGCCCGCAATGGCGACGCAACCCGACGAAATCATGTAGCAGATAAAGACAGTGTGTGCGCGGCGGATGCCGGAAAACGTCGCAGCAGTGCCGTTGCCGCCGACAGCGTAAACTTTGCGGCCGAAGGGGGTCTTGGCCAGCACAATACCAAGCAGTGCCGCGATCCCCAGAAACATCAGGATTGGTACGGGAATACCCAGTGCGGTGCCCTGACCGAAAATATCGAACCAGGTGCCATCCTTATCTGCGATATCCAAATTTTTGCCGCCGGAATAGGTCAACGTCAGCCCATGGATTGCCGACAGCATCCCAAGCGTCACGATCAGCGAGTTTAGTTTCAGATATCCCACGAGGAACCCGTTGAAGGCCCCAAGACACAAGGTCATGGCGAACATCGCAGGGATCGCCAGCACCGGCCCAATCTTGTCATGAAGATCCAAGACGACGATGGTGGAAAAGGACATCATTGACCCTACAGAAAGGTCTAAATGGCCGCTGATCACCACAAAGGTTACGCCTAGCGCCATAACGCCAAGAATAGCAGAGGACCGGACCACCCCAAGGATGTTATCCGGGCTTAGAAAACGCCCGTTGGCGATGGTAAATCCTATAATAAAAAGCGCGAAAGCGATCAGGATACCCTGCCGCGCCAGAAACCTTCCGATGTCAGCCCGCGACATCTACGCTGTCTCCATACTGGACAACTGTGCCATACATTTCCCCCTTGGGTCGCGATTTGCAAACCCGTTTATGTCGCTGCCCCGTTCAGTCTCCTCCCGAACGGTACGCTATAGTCGTCATACTAACGTCATGCCGCCGTCGATCATCACAATCTGGCCTGTCATGTAATCGCTTTCGGCTGCCGCAAGGAATGTCGTCGTGCCGATGATATCCTGAGGCTTGGCGACGCGGCCGCGCAATATCTCGGAAGAAAATTCCTCCATCGCCTGGCCAGGCCTGTCGGCGGCGCCGATTTCCATCAGATCCTTGTCGACCTGCTCCCACATCTCTGTCGCGACGACGCCGGGTGCGAAACCGGTCACCGTGATATTATGCTTTGCCAGATCACGCGCGCCCGACTGGGTCAGCGACACGACGGCGAATTTGCTGGCGCAATAGGGCGCCACGTTGTCGTACCCCTGCCTGCTGGCGATCGAGGCTGTATTGATGATCTTGCCGCCGTTACCTTGGGCAATCATCTGGTGCGCAGCTTCCTGCATGCCGATCATGCAGCCTAGGCCATTGACGCCCATGATGAAATGCCAGTTTTCCTCTGTCACCTCGAGGAAGTTCATCGGCCTGTTCACCCCAGCATTGTTGAACATCACGTCCAGTTTGCCAAAAGCAGACACCGCATGGGCGATCATTGTCCGCACCGACGCCCGATCGGTCACGTCTACCCGCGCATGCGTAACTTCACCGCCGCCGTCCGATTGATGCTGGTTGTGCGCGGCAACCTTGGCCACCTTCTCACCGTTGATATCAGCGAAACAGACATCGGCACCTTCTGCTAACAATGCCTCGCCAATCGCCCGGCCAATACCTTGTGCGGCACCCGTCACGATGCACGATCGTCCAGAGACACGACCCATCGGCCACCCCCTTTTCATTTACCATTGAACTTTCGTGGCAGTCGCGGGGTGGTGGCTGCCAACCCCGCGACACCGGGAGGACCTTTAAAACACCGGCTTGGTGAAATCGCCCATGTTGTCTTGCGTGATCTTGGGTGTGTCGAAGTAATTCAGGAACGGCAGCTCCTCGCCGTTTAGCAAGTCGATAGCTGTCTGCAACGCAGCCTCGGCGTCGTCGACCGGCGACTGATAGATCGAACCCCAGTACTCGCCTTTTTCCATCGCCTCGTACCCGACGGCAAAGTTGGTTGCCCCTACGAAAGTGATACCTTCAGCGCGACCAGCTGCAAGGGCCGCGTTCAGTGCGCCAACGCCCATGTTGTCGTCGCCAGCGTAAACACCGTCGATGTCGTCATACTTGACCAGAAAAGCTTCCATCACCTGCTGCGACTTTTCACGGTTCCAGTCGCCCGGTTGGGTTTCCACCAATGTCACGTTCGGGCAGACTTCTGGCAGGTGGTCCTCAAACCCCTTTGCGCGCTCGATAGCAGTGGTGTAACCGGGCTGGCCGGAAATTTGCACGACGCGGGCCTCGTTTTCGCTTCCCAACGCCTTAAAGCGGTCGCACATAATTTCGGCGGCGCGGGATCCTTGCGTGATGTTGTCCGGGCCAGAGAAGGACGAGACGAAGTCAAACCCTGCTTCTGCGATGTTGGAATTCGTCACGACAACAGGAATTTCGGCCTGTGACGCCTTGCGGACAGCAGGAATGACAGCCTCGCCGTTCGTTGGCCAAATAATAATGGCGTCGACCTCTTGCTGGATCAAATCCTCGATCTGCGCGATTTGGCGGGCGACGTCACCGCCGGCGTCCAGCACGACGACTTCAACATCGGCATTGGCTTCGGCGGCAGCGATGAACGCCTGTTCGTAGGTCGTCTGATAGCTGTCGACGCCCACGTTGTTTTGCGTAATGCCGATACGCTTCGGACCATGGGCTTCTGCAAAAGCAGCACCCGCAGCAACGATGGCAATGGATGCAACAGACGCAGTCAGAATGGTGGCAAGTCTCATATGTATCTCCTCCCAGAATTTCATTTTTTTGCGGCCTCAGCCCCCTCCTCCTGGTGGGGAAACGTAAAATTTATACGCGGCAAGACCGAGATCAGCATATGGTCTTACCGCGAAAGTATTGTGGGGAATTATATCCATATTGAACTTATCAATATTCATATCGGATATTTTTGCGATAGGTTTTGATCAGCACGACGATCATCCTCAGAGGGGCTTACACCATGCGTAGATCGAAAACATCCAATTTGAAAATTTTCGCGAAGGCGACAACCGACCGCCAACTATTGGGAACTCTGAAAAATATGAACGCCATGAGCGGAGATAATCTGGCCCGGTTCGTGCCCCCAGGGGCAAAAGCCGAGATGCTGCAGGTCATCGCGTTTCTGGACAGCCTTAACGACGAGCTGGATGATCTGGTCGATCTGTCCGGCCCCAATCCCAACCTTCGTATGGTTCTAGATCTGATGCGCGGACATTTTGAAGGCAAGTTAGTCACGCCGACATCGCTGATTGGTGCAAGCCGCGCCCCTTATGCGACAGCCAATCGGCGCCTCAAGGACATGTTGGAATCCGGGCTGATCGAACAGCGCCCGCGCACAAAGACTGGCAAAAGCTTTTCCCTGCACCCTAGCGACAAGCTGATGGACCAATGGTCACAGTTGGCAGGACGGGTCCGCCGTTTAGCGCAGGCGCGGCTAATTGATAGCGAGACCACTGACGATACCGAAGACTATTATTTCGGTAATTCTTACTTAGCAGCCAAATCTATCCCGCCGCTTCAAGTGTTGTCCGAAGCACTGAAACTCGCGGGGGGGCTTCGCGTGCTGGTTCACGGTGACCCGACATTTATGGTCATGGACAACTTGAAGCGCCAATTCGAACACACTGTGGGCACGCAAATTCATCAGCGCGCCTTTTCAATCGACCGCCTGCGCACAGAAGCGGTTAGAAACGCCGCTCGCAGTGTCAGCCGCTATGACATCATCGCTGTGGATCTGCCGTGGGTCGGTGCTTTCGCCGAAGACGGTATTTTGATGCCGTTGGATGAAGCGATGGATCTGGGCCGGCTGGACCCTGCTGATTTTCACACCGCAGGGTGGCAGGCTGCGCAATGGGGCGGAAAATTGTTTGGCGTGCCCGCCCAGACCACGCCAGAGTTGCTCTTCTATCGCACGGACCTGTTTGAAAAGGCCGGTTTGACACCGCCTGCAACGACCGACGGCCTTCTTGCCGCCGCCCGCGCACTTCACGATCCGCAGAACGGGCGATACGGCATCGCGTGGAACGCGGCACGCGGAACGGCGCTGGGCCACACCATCCTAATGACACTTGCAGACTTTGGACAACCCATTCTGGATCTGCCGCGACAAGCTGGCGGCTTTGACACGCAAAGTCTTGCAGATCGCAACTATCGCGTAACTATCGACACTGCGGCGGGGCTGCGCGCGGCTGAATTTTTGTTGGAATTACTACAGTATTCACCGCCAGAAATTCTGTCGATGTCTTGGTACGAACGCATCCGCCCCTATGCGGCGGGCCGCGTTGCGATGGCCTACGGTTACACCCTGCTTGCGCCCTATTTCGAACTTGACGACGCGTCGCCTGCAAGGGGCCAAACAGGATACCTGCCGCATCCCGCAGGTCCTGGCGGCAGCCCTATTGCGCCTGTCGGCGGATACCTTCTGGGGCTGCCCGCGAACTTGCCCGCGGACAGGATACCAGCGGCGGTCGAGGCGCTGTTGGTCTTCACCTCGCCTGCTGCACAAAAGCTGTTTGTGCAGAACGGTGGCCGAACAAACCCGCGCTATTCAGTCGGATCGGACCCGGACGTGCGTCGCATCTCTCCGATCTTCGAGGCGATGGATGCGATGTCCTGGAGAGATGAATTACAATTCTGGCCGCGCCCCCCGGTGCCAGAAATCAACGAGATCATCCAGATCTGCGGAGAGGAATTCCACGACATGCTGCGGGGGATCATTCCCCCGCGCGAAGCACTGCGTCGCGCACAAGGGAGGGCAGACGCAGTGATCGAAAATATCGGTTCGACGTGACAACAGGAGGAGACGACCATGGACCCCAAACGCCTTGAGGGTAAGAATATTATGATTACCGGTGCCGGTCGCGGCATGGGTGCGGCAAACGCCGAAAGCTTTGCGGCGCAGGGCGCTAATGTGTGCCTTGGCGATCTGGACATAGGCGAGGCACAAAAGGTCGCTGACGGGATCAATGCGGCAGATGGTGGCCGCGCCATTGCGGTCCACATGGACGTGACCAAGCGTGTCGACAATGCTGCAGCCGTGGCCGCCACAGTCGATGCCTTCGGGTCGATCAATATCGGCGTCTTCAACGCGGGACTGAACAAACCAAGGTTCTTCATGGATATCGATGAAGACAATTGGGACCTGATCATGAACGTCAACACCAAGGCGATGTGGCTTGGTATGCAGGAAACGGCGCGCCAGATGATTGCGCAGGGCCCGATGGACGGTCATCCCTACAAGCTGATCAACGTAGGCTCCATCGCGTCGCGCAAGCCGCTGATCGATGTGACCGTTTATTGCACGTCGAAATACGGCTGCCTTGCGCTGACCCATTGCGGTGCCATCGGCCTGGCCGAACACGGGATTACCGTGAATGGCTATGCGCCGGGCGTGGTGGTGACTCCTCTGTGGGAACAGCTGGACAAGGATCTGGTCGATATCGGCTTCAAGCAAAAAGAAGGCCAAGCCTACGAGGATATCGTGCGCGACGCCCTTCAGATCAAGCGCGTGTCCTACCCCAAGGATATTGTCGGCACCGCGTCGTTCCTGTGCAGCGACGACAGCGACTACATGACCGGCCAGATGATCCACATCGATGGCGGCTGGTGCATCCAGTAACGCCGACAACGTCCCATTTATTCCAATCACATGCGGGGGCATTGCCCCCCGAAGGAGACTTCCATGTCAGATCGCCCGAGCAACGCCCTGATCCCGAATTTGCTGACCCCACAAGACATCGAACCCAACTGGCGCTGGGAAGGGAAGCTTCCCGCTTGGGGTCACACATCCGTCGATTTTGAAAAACGCGTGGATCACGACCGCCTGCGCCGTTACCGCCTTGGGCGGACACGGCAGGCCCTTAAAAACAGCGATTGCGGAACGCTTTTGTTGTTTGATGTCAACAATATCCGCTATGTTTCGGCCACCAAGATCGGTGAATGGGAACGCGACAAGATGTGCCGTTTCTGCCTGCTGACAGGCGACGACGCACCCTATGTCTGGGATTTTGGCTCTGCCGCAGTGCACCACAAGAAACATTCCGACTGGTTGGTGCCGGACCATTGCCGCGCTGGCGTTGTCGGGATGCGTGGAACGATCCCGCCCAGCTTTGGCCTGATGAAAAAATACGCCGAGGAGATTGCAGGTCTGATCGAAGACGCAGGCATGAAGGACATGCCCGTCGGGCTGGATTATGCAGAAACTGCGATGTTCCATGCCCTGAAAGAGGCTGGTCTGAACGTGGTCGACGGCCAGCAAATCATGCTGGAAGCGCGCGAAATCAAGAACTGGGACGAAATCCAGCTTTTGACTCAGGCTGCCAGCATGGTCGACGGCGTTTATCACATGATTTACGAAAACTTGAAGCCAGGCATTCGTGAAAACGATATCGTCGCCCTGTCCAACAAGATGCTCTACGAAATGGGTTCGGACGACGTAGAGGCGATCAACGCCGTATCAGGGGAACGGTGCAACCCGCATCCGCACAACTTTACCGACCGGTATTTCCGGCCCGGCGATCAGGCCTTCTTTGATATTCTGCAAAGTTATCAGGGTTACCGGACGTGCTATTACCGCACTTTCAACATCGGCATGTCCACACCTTGTCAGCGCGACGCCTATGAAAAGGCCCGAAACTGGCTGGACGCCGCTATTTCGATCATCAAGCCCGGCGTGACGACAGATAAGGTCGCCGCCGTCTGGCCTACAGCCCAAAGCCTTGGATTCCCGGACGAGCTGTCGGCCTTCGGTCTGCAATTCGGTCATGGTCTGGGTCTTGCCCTACACGAACGGCCCATCATCAGCCGCGCCGTTAGTTTTGAGAATCCAATGGTGATCGAAACCGGCATGGTTTTTGCACTGGAAACCTACTGCCCCGCCACCGACGGCTACTCTGCCGCGCGGATCGAGGAAGAGGTCGTCGTGACCGACACCGGCTGCGAGGTCATTAGCCTGTTCCCGGCGCAAGAGCTACCAATCGCTAACCGGTATTGACCGGGCTCCGCCGTGGTGCCTGCGGCAGGCCGCAGGCACCACGGTGGCCTTTCATTCAGCCAGACAAAGCAGGGGGGAGCCCGCGATGGCCAATGCCAAGACCAATTCCGAGGATTATTTGCGCATGTATCGCCAGATGGTCCGCATCCGCACCTTCGAGGATAACGCCAACCAGTTGTATCTGTCCGCCAAGATGCCGGGCTTGACCCACATGTATTCCGGCGAAGAAGCCGTTGCAGTCGGGATATGCGAGGCGCTGGAAACGCGGGACAAGATCACTTCGACCCATCGCGGCCATGGCCATTGCGTCGCCAAAGGCGCGGAATTCAAGCAGATGTTCTGCGAACTGCTGGGCAAAGAAGAAGGCTATTGCCGCGGGAAGGGCGGATCGATGCATATCGCGGACCAGTCGAACGGCAACCTTGGGGCCAACGCCATCGTCGGCGGGTCGATGGGGATAGCGACCGGGGCCGCTTTCACGTCCAAGATGCTGGGCCGCGATGACGTCGCTGTCTGTTTCTTTGGTGACGGGGCCACGGCGCAGGGCCTGCTTTACGAAGTCATGAACATGGCTGCCCTGTGGCATTTGCCGGTAATCTACGCCTGCGAAAACAATGGCTATTCCGAATACACCAAGACCGAAGAAATCGCCGCGGGGTCAATCACCGACCGCGCTCGCGCCTTCGGGATCGAGGCGCATCAGGTCGACGGGCAGGACGTTCTGGCAGTCAATGCTCTGACGACTGATCTGGTGGCGCGTGCCCGCAAGGGCGAAGGGCCCTTTTTCATCGAGTTGATGACCTATCGCTATCACGGTCACCACGTGGGCGACATCAATCGCGAGTATTACCGCACCAAGGCCGAAGAGAAGGATTGGAAAGAAAATCGCGATCCGATCATTCGCTTTCGCGCCCATCTGATAACCGAAGGCTTGGCCACGGAAGACGAGATCGAGGCCATGAATGCCGAAATAGCGGCCGATGCCAAGGCCGCCGTCGACTATGCCTTGGACGCAAAATATCCCGACCAATCCGAGGTGGACATGCACGTCTACTCCGGCATCACCCACGCGCTGGCCTGAGGAGAGAAATGATGAGAGAGATCACCCTATCGCAGGCTGTGAACGAAGCACTGGCCGAGGAAATGCGCCGCGACGATACTGTTTTCATCATCGGCGAGGACGTGGCCGAGGCCGGCACGCCCTTTAAGGTGCTATCCGGTCTGGTTGAGGAATTCGGCGCTCAGCGCGTTGTCGACACACCCATCTGCGAACCTGGCTTTATGGGACTGGCCGTCGGTGCCGCGATGACGGGCACGCGTCCTGTTGTCGATCTGATGTTCGGCGACTTTATTTTCCTGATCATGGATCAGCTGTGCAATCAGGCGGCTAAGACCCACTACATGTCCGGCGGCAAGCTGAGCGTGCCGTTGGTGCTGCGCACAAACATGGGCGCAACTCGCCGGTCGGCGGCCCAACACAGCCAGTCGCTGCACGCCTTAGTCGCGCATATTCCGGGTCTGAAAGTCGCCATGCCATCGTCGGCCTACGAGGCGAAGGGCCTGATGAAGACCGCGATCCGCGACAACAATCCGGTCGTCATTTTTGAAGACAAGCTAATGTATCAGGACAAGGCACCGGTGCCAGAAGAGGAATATCTAATCCCCTTTGGTGTGGCCAACATCAAACGTGAAGGCACCGACATCACCTTGATCGGCACGTCCTCTATGGTGCAGGTCTGCGAAAAGGCAGCCGATATCCTGGCCGCCGAGGGCATCAGCGCCGAGGTCATAGACCCGCGCACCATCGTGCCGCTGGACGAAGCAACCTTGCTGGCCTCTGCCCGCAAGACCAGCCGCGTTATCGTCGTCGATGAAGGCCATCAAAGCTATGGCGTGACGGGCGAAATCGCCAGCCGGATTAATGAGAAAGCGTTCTACCACCTTGATGCGCCAGTGTTGCGGATGGGCGCGATGGACGTGCCGATCCCCTTTAGCCCCGCGCTGGAGGATATCACCGTGCCCACGCCCGAAGGCGTCGCCGCCAAGGCCCGGATGCTGGTCGCGGGGGAGATGATCGATGCCGCTTGACGTCATCATGCCTGCCCTTGGCATGGCGCAGGAAACCGGCCGGATCGTCGATTGGCACAAGCAACCTGGCGATGCAGTTGCATTGGGCGATATCCTGTTCGAGGTCGAAACCGACAAGGCGACGATGGAAGTCGAAGCCCAAGGCGACGGTTTTCTGGTCGACGTCAGTGCAGAGGTCGGCACTGATGTCCCTGTTGGTACAGTTATCGCCCGGATTTCTGACACAGCAGACAACAGCAAAACTCAGTCGACCACAACGACAGATAAGGAGCCTGCCAACGTCAGTAGAGACGAAGACGAAGACATCCTCCCCGAGGGTCACAATGTCATCATGCCAACCCTTGGTATGGCTCAGGACACTGGCCTGATGGTGGCCTGGCACAAGGCCGCTGGCGACGCGGTGGCCAAAGACGATATTCTTTTCGAGGTCGAGACTGACAAAAGCACGGTTGAAGTTAACGCAGGGGCTGATGGTTATCTTGCCGCCGTGTTAGCGGCAAAAGGCGACACTATTCCTGTTGGTCAAACGATCGCGATCATTACGCTTGGCGCCCCCAATAATCCAGTCACGCGCAAGGCCGCACCAGCATTCCTGCAACCTGCCCCCGAGACCATTACCCCCACGCAGTCCAGCCCGCCGAAGGTAGAAGCTGGGCATCTTCGATCAAAGCAGATCACGAACGGTCGCATCCTCGCGTCGCCAAAGATGCGGCGTCTGGCCCACCAACATGGTCTGGATCTTGGCAGTCTTGTGGCTGCGGGCTACCCACAGCCCTTTCACGCCAAGGATCTTGAAACGCTAAAGGCACTGCATGCTGATCCTACGCCACAAGCAACGAGGATAAATACGCCCAACGGCGGACACCTGACCGCCAACGTCAAATCGGAAGGATTCAGCGACTTTGCCGCTTGGGCGGCCAAAGATGCCGGATTGACTGACACGAGGGCTTTGATGGCTGGCTTTTGCGCAGCAAGCCTAGGCGAAGATGCCATCGTCGCGGTTGAAGGATTTGGTGCACCCGACGTTTATGCGGCCACGGCAGATTTAAGTGCGACCGCCGCAACAGACGATAACCCTCAGTTGCTCCTGCGGGACCTGCGTTTCACTCCAATCAACGCCGTTCAAGTGGGGCCCGAGGACACGCCTGTCCTGACCCTGACCCAGCAAGGCGCGGGTCTTGCCATAACTCTCGAATATGCCAGCGACCAATTGACCCCGGCGAAAGCGATTAGCCTTCTTTCCAATTTTGCAGGTCGGATGGAGCAGCCGCTCCGCCACTTGCTTTGACTTGACGGAGACCAAAATGGACCACACCGATCTTTATATCGACGGCCAGTGGCGCGCCGGCGCCACTGGCGAACGCTTTGATGTGCTGAACCCGGCGACAGAAGACATTATCGCATCGGTCGCATCAGCCGACATCGCGGACGCCGATGCGGCCCTTGATGCGGCAGAGGCCGCGATGAAGGACTGGGCGGCCCGCACGCCGCGGGCGCGGTCAGAGGTCTTGCGCAAGGCGTGGGAGCTTATGACCGCAAGACTTGATCATTTCGCCCATATTATTACGCTAGAAAACGGCAAGGCCGGCGCGGACGCTCTGGGCGAGGCGACTTATGCCGCCGAATTCTTTCGGTGGTTCGCCGAAGAGGCCGTGCGCGCAGACGGTCTGCTGACCCATGCGCCCGCGTCTGGCGCGCGGATCTTGGTGCAGCACAAGCCTGCAGGGCTGGCCGTGCTGGTAACACCCTGGAATTACCCCGCGGCAATGGGAACGCGCAAGATCGCGCCGGCATTAGCTGCTGGCTGTGCGGTCATTATCAAGCCCGCGTCAGAGACGCCGCTGACTATGTTAGCCTTGATGCCGCTTCTGGAAGAGGCGGGCGTACCCAAGGGACTCGTCAACGTCCTGCCATCAAAACGCTCTGGCGCGCTGGTTGATCACATGCTGCATGATCCGCGCGTCCGCGTCGTCAGCTTTACTGGGTCCACGGGCGTTGGCCGCAAGCTGCTTCACGCTGCTGCGGATCAGGTGCTGAAACCAGCGATGGAACTCGGTGGTAATGCCCCGCTGATCGTTTTCGAAGACGCCGATCTGGATGTTGCCGTTGAAGGTGCGATGTTGGCCAAAATGCGAAATCTGGGCGAGGCCTGCACTGCGGCCAACCGCTTTTACATTCACGCGGACGTAGCAGACGCGTTTACTGCAAAATTCACAGCCCGCATGACTGCACTGAAGGTCGGCGACGGGACAGATCCAACGGTCGACGTTGGTCCGCTCGTGAACGCCGACACGCGCGATAAAGTCGCAGCATTTGTGGCCGATGCCGTTGCCAAAGGGGCAAAGATTGAATGTGGCGGCGAGACACCCCAGAACACCGGATTCTTCTATCCGCCGACAGTTCTGTCGCATGTTCCTGAAAACGCCGACTGTGTTCATGACGAGATCTTTGGTCCTGTCGCCGCGATACAGACCTTCACCGACCAAGACGACGTGATCCGTCGCGCCAACGCGACCGAATATGGGCTGGTGGCATATGTCTTTTCGGAAAACATGAAGCGCGCGTTGCAGGTGTGTGAACGGCTGGAATATGGGATGGTTGGGTTGAACCGGGGCCTCGTATCCGATCCGGCGGCACCTTTTGGTGGCGTTAAGCAGTCAGGCCTAGGTCGTGAAGGCGGCCACGAGGGCATGCTGGAATTCATGGAAACCCAATACATCTCGGCAAGTTGGTGAGCAGCATGTCAGAGATTATCGCCCCCCCCTCTGTGCGCGCACTAGCGCGCGAAAAAGGCATCAACATCGAAAAGCTGGCCGAAAAGCTGGGCCGGACGACCATTGCACGCGAAGACCTTAAAGATAATGCGAAACGCGAAAGTGTGACGACGGATCACAGCGGATACTGGGAGGTCGATCACACATATTACGGTCCTGTGACCGAAGAACCTGTCAGCCGGTTCGCAATGGTCGCGTCAGCCAACTTGTCCGCCGCCAACGCCATGATCCCGCAAGTTACCCATCACGACCGCGCAGATTTGTCCGCGATCGAGGCATTGCGCGCAAGTTGGAAGTCCGAAGGCCAAGCGCGGAATATTAAACTGACCGCGCTGGCATTTCAGGTCAAGGCGCTGGCACGCACGCTGAGGAAGTTTCCGCGGTTCAATGCATCCCTGTCATCCGACGGCAAGACATTAACCATTAAGGGCTACGTCCACATCGGTATCGCCGTCGACACGCCGCACGGTCTGATGGTTCCGGTGATCCGCGACGTCGACCGTAAGGGACTGTGGCAGATCGCGGAAGAGATTGCAGACCTAGCAACCCGCGCACAGGCTCGCAAGATCAAACCGGATGAGATGGGCGGGGCATCCATGTCCATCAGCAACCTCGGCGGCATCGGCGGAAGCAGCTTCACGCCCATCGTCAACCCACCCGAAGTCGCGATCCTTGGCCTGACACGCACAGAAATTTCGGCCGTTTGGGATGGCGAAGCCTTCCGTCCTGTACCGATGGTTCCGTTGGACCTGAGCTATGACCACCGCGTTATTAACGGTGCAGAGGCCGCACGCTTTGTCACCTACCTCGCTCGCCTTTTGGGCGAACCACGACGCATGATGCTCTAAGCGGAATACAGTCAGCCGCCAAAGGCTTATCCCTTTCGCTCCGGCAGACCGACATGTTGATGCGACAGAGAGTTTGATTGTGGTTTAAGGCGCGTGTGGGATTGATCTGGGGTCAATCTTGGGCGTTGCCTGTGCGTTCGGGAGGCCGCTTTTTCTTTGAAA
>JAGXIQ010000132.1 GCA_024635625.1 Loktanella sp.
CCGCGCTCTGGATGTCGTCCGGCGCGACACATCCAAAGGCTCTCTCAGCATCAAACTTAAGCGCGCTGGCTGGGATGAGACATTCTTATGCTGTATTCTCAATGGCCTGGCAGAAGCATGAAGCCAAACGCGATTGCCCTGGGGGGTAATCCAAAGCCTCTAATCTTGTCAAAAGATGTTCTGCGATGGCTTTTTCACGGTAAAGTGGGATTAGTAGAGTAATGATAGGTAGGGTGAGCGGACTTTCGGTCACACCAACCGCGGCGGGGACTAAAAAGCCTGACAACGCGGCTGCTGTCTTCACGGCGCCTGTCAGGACCAAAAGCGAGACGGCCAGCGCCGACAGCGCTGTCAGTACAACAATCGGCGCGATAAGCGTCAGTGCCAGTAATCCTAGCGCGATGACGGTGGTCAGCCACATTGCCCGTCCAGCATGCCTGCCACGGCTGCTTTCGGCGTCAGCCAAACGGTTTTCTGCGCGGTGGACAAGGTCCGCCTTGAAAGTGCGCGCCAAAACATTTGTCATTTGGTCTGACGTGCTAAGTGCCATCCGGACTGGGCCAAGGAGGTCTTCCAGCGCCGACTGATGTGATTGGAAATGATCGTAGTTATGGCACAATACTAAAGTGAATTCGCCAACACGACGCCACGGCAGTAAACCGTACGACAGACATCTGGCCGGGCCGACACGCATTACCAAAGCAGGGTCCGGGGGGTGGCGGGCAGGGTCAATTATCCGCGCAGCTAGGTCGCCGCTTTCGGCCAAAACCAGACTAAGCGGCGATACACCGAACCGGGATTGCATCACTTCGCGCAAATTCAGGTTTTCAGCTTTGGCGATGGTCTGCGCAGCATGGGCCGCGTCGGCTGTCAGCATGCCCGCAGCGACAAGCCGATAAAGGAAATCCTCTTGGCCGCGCTGCGCAATATCCTCGCGACGTGTCGATCTGAAATCCGGCACAAATATCGACATAAACCCGCTTTCGCTACGGGCTCATCTGGTCAGATCGGGATTAATAAAGCATTAATCCCGATCTCGAATTAACCGTCTTTGCGGGCCTGCATCGCATCAGCAAACCGTTCGAACAGGTAATAGCTATCCTGTGGGCCGGGGCTTGCCTCGGGGTGGTATTGCACCGAAAATACCGGTCGGTCAGCCATCGCGATACCGCAGTTTGAGCCGTCAAAAAGGCTGACGTGGGTTTCTATGACACCGGCTGGCAGTGTTTGGCTGTCCACGGTGAATCCGTGGTTCATCGAAGTAATCTCTACCTTGCCAGTGGTATTGTCTTTCACCGGGTGGTTCGCGCCGTGGTGACCGTGGTTCATCTTGACCGTCTGTGCACCCAGTGCCAGCGCCAGCATCTGGTGACCTAGGCAAATCCCAAAGACCGGCACATCAGACTTATCGAGAACGTCCCTAATCGTTGGAACGGCGTAAATCCCAGTTGCTGCCGGATCGCCGGGACCATTCGACAGAAATACCCCATCGGGGTTCAAGGCCAGAACGTCTTCTGCAGTAGCAGACGCAGGCAATACCGTCACATCGCACCCGGCAGAAGCGAGGCAGCGCAGGATGTTACGTTTCGCGCCGTAATCAATGGCGACGACTTTATGCTTGGGCGCGTCTTGCTTCGGATAGCCGTCGGGCCAAGCCCAACGCATCTCGTCCCAGCGGTAGCTTTGGGCGCAGGTGACGTCCTTGGCCAAATCAAGTCCGACGAGACCTGCAAAGCCACGGGCGGCGGCGACAAGCGCTGCGATGTCAAAGTTGCCCTCGGGATCGTGGGCGAGGGCCACGTGCGGTGCGCCTTGCTGACGGATGGCGCGGGTCAGTCGGCGCGTATCGATGCCGCCCATCCCGATGCGTCCACGCCGGGCTAGCCACGTGGTCAATTCCTCGGTGGCGCGCCAGTTCGATGCCTCGGTCGGGTCCCATTTTACGACCATGCCAGCGGCGACGGGATCGCCCGTTTCGTCATCCTCGGCGTTGACGCCGGTGTTGCCGATATGGGGGAAAGTGAAAGTCACGACCTGACCGGCGTAGGACGGGTCGGTCATGATTTCCTGGTAGCCGGTCATTGCGGTGTTGAAGCACAACTCTGCGGTCGTCTGACCGGTTGCGCCGAACCCGCGTCCGTAAAAGACGGTGCCGTCGGCTAGGGCAAGGCAGGCAGTGGGTTTTGCGGTGTCGGTGATGGTCATCCGGGGTCCCCTTTGGCAGCACGGGTTTGGCGGTGATGGCGCGCAAATTCATGCCGTCTTACGGGGGCTGCGGGGGCGGGTCAAGGCGGGGCTTGGCCTGCTGCATCACTGGTTCTTGTCACTGCGCCACCCGGTCCCTATGTTGCGCCGACCTGGTGAATGGAATGACAGACATGGACGTGCGACAGCGGCTCTCGGCCGCATTGAAGGATGCGATGAAGGCCAAAGAGGCAGATCGCCTCTCTACCCTGCGGTTGATCAATGCGGCGATCAAGGATCGCGATATCGCCCTGCGCGGCACTGGCGCAGAAGAAGGTGCTGTCGTCGATGACAGCGACGTACTGGCGATCCTTGGCCGTATGGTCAAGCAACGTCAGGAAAGCGCGCGCGCTTATGAAGAAGGCGGGCGACTAGAACTGGCGGAAAAGGAATTGTCCGAAATTAAAGTGGTGGAAGAGTTTTTGCCCCGCCAGTTGGATGCAGATGAAACAGCCGCCGCCGTTGATGCTGCCGTCGCAGAGACTGGCGCTGACAACATTCGCGACATGGGCCGTGTCATGGCCGTGTTGAAGGACAAATATACAGGCCAGATGGATTTTGGCCGCGTCGGCCCGATGGTTAAAGATCGTCTTGGCTAAATCAATTGCCTTGCGGCCTTAGGGTCGCAAGGCGCGCTTAAGATCGTCGTAGAGCGCAAGACGCTCTGCCGCATCAAGAAAACTACCGATCTCGACCTCTCTGTCCCCGCCGCGCAGCGTGATGTAATTCTCGACCGGCCCGCCCTTGGGATGCAGATGGACGCTGACCCAGTAGCGGTTCGCCTTCCATGTCTGTCGCTGACCCTTGGGATTGTGACGCGTAAGATGTGCCGTGTCAGAGGTGACGTGCAGCTCTTCAAGAACCTCGCCACGCCGGTAGCTAAGGTTCAGCGCGTACCACAATCCGCCAAACATAATCGCAAAGAAGGGCAACAACGCCCAAAGCACGGCAGTGCCCAAAACCGTCAACATCGGCAGTGAGATGATTGCCGCAGTCGCCCCCATGAAAAACACAAAATCCCGGCGCAGCAGTGAACGATAGGGCCAAAGCGCAAGGCTCCAGTCCGGGTGGTCCTGTGGGGATTCTGGTGACCATTCATACGGCATAATGCGAATGATAATCGCCGACTTCGCATCGCGAAAGCGTCAATCGCACTGACGCGGCACCCTGCCGCAGGGGCAAATTCGGGTCGAATGCTCCGTCTTTTTAGTGTCGAATGCCTCTACGTTCAGGATCACCTTGTCGCGATAGACCGCTCTTTTTTCGATTCGCTGATGATGTCGGCGCCGCCAGAAGGCGGGTCATCAGAACCAAGCGGTTTGGATCGCGTGGCTTGGATTTCTAGTTGTGGCGCATTCGTATCCACGGTTGGCAGATACGATCGCCGGACCTCCTCATACTGGATTGTAAAGGTATGGGCCTGACAGCGGCCCTGTCATTGGCTAGTCCCGTCGATCTTGGAATTGCCCGTATCATAGACTGTTATTCGCCCCGCGCAGGTGCCAGCCAGTCGGTTCATGGTGAGAAAGATTGCATAGTGGCTGCCGTCCTGCGTGCCTTAATTTCTAGGTCGAGCCATAATTGATAGCCACGCTAAACGGTACGGATCAGCCGCGAAAAGGATGCTAGTCTTTGTGACGTGAGGTGGGCTGTTTGGCGAAACAGGCTGTAGCGCCAAATTCAAAATATTGGCGTGGCGCAAAGACCTTGCTAGATCGATTTTAAGTAAATCTACCCGGGACTTCAGGCCATGATTGAACATATCACGGCCATCGGAATCCTGCCGTGCGACTACTTCCCCATCCCGTGACGCAAATTGGCAATTATCGTCAGGCTGAAGGGTGTAACCGTGACCCAGTCCTAGGCGGCCGCGGCACGAACGCCGATCTGACCAGCTGGGCTGTGCTGGTCTTTTTAAGCTGCCATATGGCAGGTCTAGCAGGTCGCGGGTTGCGAACAATGATCTACCGAACCATCCGCGGGCCATGGCGTCAGGGGCGGGATCACGTCACTGTGGGTCGAAACAGCAGCTATAGGAGCGCGCGATGCCAATTTCGATCAGGTCCGTGATGGCAGAGGATCGTGCTGACTGGGATAGGCTCTATGCTGGCTATGCAGAATTTTACGGGGTCGAGCAGACCGCCCTGATGCGTGAGACTGTCTGGGACTGGTTGATGGACCGCGATCACGGCACCACGGGGCTAGTTGCGGTTAATGATGCTGGGCGGCGACTGGGCATTGCGCATTATCGTGCCTTCACGCGTCCGCTTTCTGCAACGGTGGGCGGATTTTTAGATGACCTGTTCGTTGACCCGACAGCGCGGGGACAGGGCGTCGCAGAAGCGTTGATTGCTGCCATTCGGGCCCAAGGTGTTGCAAAGGGCTGGTCTGTGATCCGGTGGATCACTGCAGAAGACAATGCGCCAGCGCGAAGGGTCTATGATCGTATTGCGCCGCAAACGCAGTGGGTCACCTACGATCTAAAGCTGTGACTGTTCCAATCTGGAAAAGTAGCATTGCTATGCGTCAGTCGATCATTGTGATGACGCGAAACCGTTCCCAGACGACCATCATATCCTCTGTGAACCCGCCGTTTCGTTCAAAATAGGCGCGGTGGTCTGCGGCCCATCCGGCGCGATTGGGGTTTTCACCCTCTGCGAGTGCCATTGGTTCTGTCACGTCTGAAAAGCGACATGTCACGACTTTTTGCGTTTCGATCACACAAGCCGGAGAGCCGTCCCAGTGCAGGGCGATGTCCCGACGGCCGACGACGGGCAGCGGTTCACCCGCATCGAAATCTCGCAACGCGCCAGTGGTTGCGACTTTCTGTCCGCTTCGGACGAGGCTAAGCAGCTTTTTGCACAGATCAGGTCCGTCACCGAAGGTGAAGGTGGCCGCATCGGGATAACGGCGTTTCAGGTTTTCCAATGTGTCACTCATCGCGGATTGGCCTAGTCGGTTGTGAGAAAGAGAAAAGGCCCCGGATTACTCCGGGGCCTTTTAATTTGTCATTTGGCGGGATTAGTGGGCGTGGCCCTTATCCCAATCGCTCTGCTTTGGAAGCTGCTCGAACGTATGCTCGGGCGGTGGGCAGGGCAGGGTCCATTCCAGCGTATCGGCCCATTCGTTCCAAGGGTTGTTCACGTCGACCTTTGCGCCACGGAACAGGGTCCAGAACAATACACCGATGAAGAACAGGAACGACGCGAACGACAGGAAGGCGCCAAGGCTGGAGACGTAGTTCCAAGTTGCGAAGGCTTCGGGATAGTCGATGTAGCGACGGGGCATACCCTGACGACCAAGGAAGTGCTGCGGGAAGAAGGTGATGTTCGCACCGATGAACATCGCCCAGAAGTGCAGCTTGCCGGCCCATTCAGGATACATGCGGCCCGACATCTTGGGCAGGTAGAAGTAGATACCTGCAAAGATTGCGAACACAGCACCCAGCGACATCACGTAGTGGAAGTGCGCCACGACGTAGTAGGTGTCGTGATAGACGCGGTCGATACCAGCCTGCGACAGCACGATACCGGTTACGCCACCGACGGTGAACAGGAACAAGAAGCCCATCGCCCACAGCATCGGCGTCTTGAACTCGACCGAGCCGCCCCACATCGTCGCGATCCAAGAGAAGATCTTGACCCCTGTGGGCACCGCAATGACCATAGTGGCCATCATGAAGTAGGACTGTTGAGTTAGCGACAGACCGACCGTGTACATGTGGTGCGCCCAGACGACGAAACCCAGAACACCAATCGCGACCATCGCATAAACCATCGGCAAGTAACCGAAGATCGGCTTCTTGGAGAAGGTGGCGATGACGTGGCTGATGATGCCGAAGCCGGGGATGATGATGATGTAAACTTCCGGGTGGCCAAAGAACCACAGGATGTGCTGATACAGGATAGGGTCGCCGCCGCCTTCAGGTTGGAAGAAGGTGGTGCCGAAGTTGCGGTCCATCAGCAGCATGGTGATCGCACCAGCCAGAACTGGCAGGGCCAGAAGGATCAGCCATGCGGTGACAAAAATCGACCACGCAAACAGCGGTACCTTGTGCATAGTCATGCCGGGGGCACGCATGTTCAGGAAGGTGGTGATCATGTTGATCGCACCCAAGATCGAAGAGGCACCCGACAGGTGGACCGCGAAAATCGCGAGGTCCATCGACATGCCGCCCTCAGACGTGGACAGCGGCGGATACATGACCCAACCCACACCAGAGCCAGCCTGACCGCCGCCGCCGGGGGCCAGCATGGACGCGACGCCCAGTGCAGTACCCACAACAAACATCCAGTAGGACAGGTTGTTCATGCGCGGAAACGCCATATCCGGAGCACCGATTTGCAGCGGCATGAAGTAGTTGCCGAAGCCGCCGAACAGGGCCGGAATAACCACAAAGAACATCATCAAGATGCCGTGGTAGGTGATCAGAACGTTCCACAGGTGGCCGTTTGGCGTACAGGTGGACGCGGCATCTGTGAACAGGCGCGCGCCCTCCATGCACATGTGCTGGACGCCGGGCTCCATCAGCTCGATGCGCATGAAGACTGTGAATGCCACCGAGATAAAGCCGACAAGGCCCGAGGTGAACAGGTACAGAATCCCGATGTCTTTGTGGTTGGTGGACATGAACCAGCGGGTAAAGAAGCCCCGCTCGTCGTGATGGTCATGGCCGTGGATGGCGGCGTCTGCCATGTGGCTCTCCCTCAGAATTGGCTACGGATACAGGGGCGCGAGTCGTAGCCCCGCATCCTGAATATAGCTGGTTCTAGTGGACCGGCCTGCCTATCGCAACATTCAAAGCCGCGCAGAGCATGGGATATATTGGCGCAGGGCGCGCAAATTACGAGGGGCGGGGCGGCGGAAAATCGCAGGCCGCCGGTCGCAGGGCAGGGCAGCGGTCATAATCGTGCCGCAAAGGCGGCTATTCGGTGTGAGCTTTCAAGTTCAAACAGGATATCTGCGATGATCCGCCACTCAAAAACGTTCTTTTATGCAGCGATTGCTGTCGCCAGCGCCTTGATGGCGCCTGCAACGGCCCAAACGCAAGGCGGCGCCGAGCCGCAGGGCGGGCAGGTGGCCTGCGCTGAATTTCTGGCAATGGAGGATGGCGAAAAGAACACAGTCGCGGCTGTGGTAGAGCAGGCATTGGATGCCGAAATCCCCCAGCCCACTGCTGAAGACCTTGCCGCGCTGGCTGCCGCGGGGATTGATCCTGCCGCCGCCGTCGCCGCTGCGCCGCCCGAGCCGGGCGAAACGATGCGCGTCATGCGCGAGGCCTGCGAGGCCAATGCTGGCGCGACCGTCATGGATGCGCTGACAATGCCGCCGGAGGGGGTTGCCACCTCTAACTAAACCACCCAGATTTACGCTGGGGGCGCTGCGCCAAAGATTGTATCAAAGCTTTGGCGCAGCGCGACATCTAGGTCTGCCATGGTAACCGGCAGACCCAGATCAACAAGGCTGGTCACCCCGTGATCGCTGATGCCGCAGGGCACGATGCCATCAAAATGGCTTAGATCCGGTTCGACGTTGATCGACAGCCCGTGGAACGACACCCATTTGCGCAGGCGAATGCCAAGGGCTGCGATCTTGTCCTCTTGCACCGCGCTCGTGGCGGTTAGCGGCTTATCAGGGCGCGTCACCCAGACGCCGACGCGGCCGGGGCGAATTTCGCCTTTGACGTTGAACTGGTCCAGCGTCGCTATGACCCATGCTTCTAGCTCTTGTACAAAACGGCGCACATCGCGGCCGCGTTTGCCGACGTCCAACATAACGTAAGCCACGCGCTGTCCGGGGCCGTGATAAGTATACTGTCCGCCGCGCCGCGCCTCGAACACGGGAAAACGGTCTGGATCAACCAGATCGGCGATCTTGGCAGAGGTGCCAGCGGTATAAAGCGGCGGATGCTCCAGCAGCCAGATCGCCTCATCCGCGGTGCCGGCCGCAATCGCTTCGGCCCGCGCCTCCATAAAGGTCAGCGCATCGGCGTAGGGGACGGGCGTGTCAGAGGTAATCCATTCAACCATGACCGCTATATGACCCTGCGCGCGGGCATTGAAAAGAGCTTGGCAAAATCAGCTGCAATTCCCCCCTTGGCATGCCCGGTTTGCTGTTCTATACGCGCCGCAGCCCTGACTTGCGGTCGTGGCGGAATTGGTAGACGCGCAGCGTTGAGGTCGCTGTTCTTTAATCGGAGTGGGGGTTCGAGTCCCCCCGACCGCACCAGGGTAAACAAATCCCTAAATCGTTGAATGTCCCGTTGAACGCGGCAGCTTTTGTGGCTGCGGCGCAAGCGCGTTTGCGCGTGGCGCGCCTGTTGCGGGCGGCGTTAGGCTGCTATGCGCCGCAACCCCCGGTATACTGCGCGCCGCTTTCATCGGCAGTTCGCTAGCCATTTGTCCTGCATTTTAAGCAAGGCGCAGATCAATCCACTCCATTTAGGCCGATCTCGACGTTGACCGGGAAATCAGTTGCACTTTGCTTGGGCGGTTGCTTTATTTCAAAGCTGAAGAGTGCGGGATAACCCGCCGGAGACAACGGGGAGACTGGCGTGGCGCAAAGCGACGACGCTTTCGTGGAATTTGACCACGTTCAAAAGAGCTATGATGGTGAAAACCTCGTAGTCAAAGATCTGAACCTGTCGATGCCAAAGGGCGAGTTTCTGACGATGCTCGGGCCATCGGGGTCCGGCAAGACGACTTGCCTGATGATGCTGGCCGGGTTCGAGACAGCAACTTATGGCGACATTCGTCTGGACGGCAAACCTATCAATGACATCCCGCCGCACAAACGCGGCATTGGTATGGTGTTTCAGAACTACGCCTTGTTCCCGCATATGACGGTGGCGGAAAACCTCGCGTTTCCGCTGCAAGTCCGCAAGATGAGCAAGGACGTGCAAAAGCAAAAGGTGATGCGCGCACTGGATATGGTCCAGATGGGCAGCTTTGCCGGACGCCGTCCGACTCAGCTCTCTGGTGGTCAGCAGCAGCGGATCGCCTTGGCGCGTGCGCTGGTGTTTGAACCTGAACTGGTGCTGATGGACGAACCGCTTGGCGCGCTGGATAAACAGCTGCGCGAAACGTTGCAGTTCGAAATCACCAATCTGGCGCACCAGCTTGGCATCACCGTGGTCTATGTGACCCACGACCAGACTGAAGCGCTGACCATGTCCGACCGCGTCGCCGTGTTCGAAAATGGCCGCATTCAGCAGTTGGCCGCGCCGGCCACCTTGTATGAAGAGCCGCAGAACAGCTTCGTTGCGCAATTCATCGGTGAAAACAACACGCTGGAAGGCGTTGTTGCGGAAATCAAAGGTGACACCTGCGTTGTGAAACTGGACAGCGGCGAAGTGATCGACGCGGTTCCCGTGAACGTCAGCAAAGTTGGCGAACGCACCAAGGTCAGCATCCGCCCAGAGCGGGTCGAGGTCGATACCGCCAAGCTGGGCCCCAACGCCCACACGCTGAAGGCCGAAGTGCTAGAGTTCATCTATATGGGTGACATCTTCCGCACGCGGCTCAAGGTTGCTGGCATCGACAACTTTGTCATCAAGACACGCAATTCGCCCGATCAGACCAAACTGACACCGGGCACTACAATCGACATCGGCTGGCTGCCGCGGGATTGCCGCGCGCTGGACGCCTGATGTGGAACAGGGCTTTGCCGCGCCCGGCGGCATCGCCCGACAATATAAGACCGGGTAACCTAACGGGAGTTTACGAATGACTTTGAAGACAACACTTGCCGCGACAACTGCACTGACACTGGCTGCCACCGGCGTTTTTGCTGAATCGCACGCTGCAATGTCCAACGACATGACCATCGTGTCTTGGGGCGGCGCATATCAGAACAGCCAGCTGAAGGCCTATGTAGAGCCCTACGTCGCCCTGCACCCTGAAGTGAACGTCGTCTGGGACGAATCCTCGGCCGAGGCTGTCGCAAAACTGCGCGCCATGAACGAAGCCAACAACATCACTTGGGATCTGGTTGACGTCGAAGCCGCTGACGGCATTCGTCTGTGCGACGAAGGTCTGGCAATGGAAATCGACGTTGATGAGGCGCTGGCCGCTGGCGACGACGGCTCCACCGCAACGGACGACTTTGGCGATAGCCTCGTGTCCGACTGCTTTATCCCGCAGATCGTGTTCTCGACCACTGTTGGCTACCGCACAGACATGGTTGGCGACACGCCTCCGACAGACATCTGCGCTGTGTTCGACACCGAAACCTATCCAGGCAAGCGTGCGCTGAACAAGCGTCCGCTGGCGAACATGGAATGGGCTTTGCTGTGTGACGGCGTGGCCAAGGACGACATCTATGACGTGCTGGCCACCGACGAAGGTCAGACTCAGGCGTTCGCCAAGCTGGACAGCATCAAGGCAGACACCGTTTGGTGGACCGCTGGCGCAGAAACCCCGCAGCTGCTGGCTGACGGCGAAGTCGTGATGGGCTCGACCTACAACGGCCGCTTGTTCTCTGCGATTGCAGAGCAGGACCAGCCAATCGGCATGCTTTGGGATGCAGAGATGCTGGACTTTGACGGTTGGGTTGTTCCCGATGGTCTGTCCGAAGAGCGTCTGGCCCGCGTCATGGACTTCTTGAAGTTCGCGACCGACACCCAGCGTCTGGCCGATCAGGCGAAATATATCGCTTACGGTCCGGCCCGTGCGTCCTCTGCACCGCTGGTCAGCACCCACGCTGAACTGGGCATTGAGATGGCAGAGCACATGCCAACCGATCCGGCCAACGCCACCAACGTCTTTGTGACGAACTACGGCTTCTGGTCCGACTACCGCGATGACCTGGACTCCAAGTTCCAGGCATGGCTGGCCCAATAAGTCAGGCTTAGCCTCGGCTTAGCGAATAGGGGCGGGCCTTTGCGGGCCTGCCCCACCCCCCAAGATTAAGACCAAGACCAAGATGCCCAAGATTGAGATGCAAGGATGCACGCAATGCCAAAAGGCTACATCATCGGCCACGTCAAAGTGACGGACCCCGAAGGCTACCCAGAATATGTGGCGCGTGACACGCCGATCCTGCAATCGCACGGCGCACGTTTCATCGTGCGCGGTGGCCAGTCCGAAACGCCAGAAGGCGAAGACATGGGCCGCCATGTCGTCATCGAATTTGATACATACGAGGCCGCAAAAGCCGCCTACAACGATCCCGACTATCAAGAAGTCGCCGAGATCCGCCGCCGCTGTGCGACCAGCACCATGATCCTCGTCGAAGGGGTCTGAGTATGACCGACGCAACGCATGGTTCTGCCGCTGATAAAAGCGTGACAACCGATCCCAGTGGCCCGATGCTGGCTGCTGACGGCACGCCGCTTAAAACATCGCTGAACCGCGCGCTGCGCAAACAAAAGCGGCGCGCGCTGTTTCTGATCGCGCCGCTGCTGGTCTTTATCCTTGTCACATTCATCTATCCCATCGGCGAAATGCTCTTCCGCTCTGTCGAGAACCAGATCGTCGGTGACACCCTGCCGCGCACTGTGCGTGTGCTGGCGGATTGGGACACAGAGGCATCCGACATTCCCGGCCCGGCCGTATTTTCGGCGCTGGCCAAAGACATGATGGTCGCCACCGAGGAAAAGAACCACACGCGCCTTGGCTCGCGCCTGAACTACGAAGCCTCTGGCCTTTCGTCCTTGTTCCGTAAAACTGGACGCGGCGTCGATGACGTCGGTGAAGGGTATACCGAACAGTTCGTGGCGCTTGATCCCGCATGGGAAGATCCGCAAACCTTTATCGACATTTTCGCCGGTCCGCGCTGGCTGGATGCCAACGCTGTTTATGACGGGACCGGGCCGCGCCCGACCTTCCGGCTGGCCGCCGGTATTGGTGAGGTGCTGCCGCAAACTGCGAGCATTTACCGTGACTTCGCCCGCGTTGTTCAGACCGAAGATGATGACAATCCGGCAGAAGAAGAGCCATGGAACGCGGTCTATCTTGCGCTGTATGAAGACCTGCAAGCGGGTGCCGTCATCCCCGCTGATATGGCGCATGCTGACATGCTGAACGCAGCGCAGGTCGCCGCCGCAAGCTTCACGACCACCGACGTGTTGGCCGACTTCGTCTCCTTCGACAAAGACTGGGCCGACCGCGATGTTTGGCGCATTATTCAAACCTATTCCGCGCCCTACACGACCGGTTACTTCCTGAATTCCGCCGACCTGCAGTTGACACCCGACGGTGTCGCATGGCGGCCAGAGAACGAGCGCGTCTATGTCACGCTGTTTATCCGCACACTGATCATGTCCACCGCGATCACAGTGTCCTGCATCCTGCTGGGTTATCCCATCGGTTGGCTGCTGGCGAACTTGCCCAGCCGCCAAGCGAACCTGCTGATGATCCTTGTGCTGCTGCCGTTCTGGACCTCTTTGCTGGTGCGCACCTCGGCTTGGAAGGTGCTGCTGCAGGATCAGGGGGTAATTAACGATCTGCTTGTCTGGATCGGGGTCGTCGCGGACGACAACAGGCTCGCGCTGATCAACAACGCGACGGGCACGATCATATCGATGACGCATATCCTGCTGCCGTTCATGATCTTGCCGCTGTATTCCGTGATGAAAACGATCCCGCCGTCCTATCTGCGTGCCGCCAAATCACTGGGCGCGACGAACTGGACCGCCTTCTGGCGCGTCTACTTCCCGCAATCGGTGCCGGGTATCGGCGCAGGCTCGATCCTCGTGTTCATCTTGGCCATCGGTTACTACATCACGCCGGAAATCGTGGGCGGCACCAAGGGTGTCTTCATCTCGAACCGGATCGCCTACCACATCTCGACCTCGCTCAACTGGGGTTTGGCTGCGGCTTTGGGTGCCATTTTGCTGGTGATCGTGCTGGGCTTCTACTGGGCCTACGACCGGATCGTCGGCATCGATAACGTCAAGCTAGGAGGCTGAAGCATATGTCTTCTGTTGCGTTCAACCCCGAGCAGGGCCGCCCCCTGCACCCCTTTGCCACCTTTACCTTGCCGCTGGTCGCTGTCTTTGGCGGGTTGCTGGGGTTCATTGGCGGGCAAGCCGCTGGCCTTGGCCCGCTAGAAGGGTTTATCTTTGGCGCGGTCATCGCGGCTGCGCTGGCCTTTGGCCTGACGCGCTTTGTGGCGCCCCGGCCGGGTCGCTGGCTGGCCACCGCAATCTGCGCTGCACTTGGTTTCAGTGCTGGCGGGTTTCCGGGCGCATTGGGCGGTATTATCCTTGGCGCACTGCTGGGCTGGGCGATCTACTGGCTGCACCGGGGCGATTACCGCCGGGGCGTGCCGGTCTATGCGACCTCTGGCCAAGTGCTGTGGCACAACAGCTTTAAGTTCATCTGCGGCGCGATCTTTTTCTTTTTGATCGCCCCGATCATCACGATCATCCCGCTGTCGTTCAACGCGCAGAACTTCTTTACCTTCACGCCGGAAATGCTGGCGCTGGACCCGGCGGGCTATAGCCTGAAGCATTATGCTGACTTCTTTAGCAATGATGCTTGGCTGCAGCCTCTGAAAAACTCTTTGATCATCGCGCCATTTGCCACGGTGATCTCGGTCACGCTGGGCACCTTGGCCGCCATCGGCCTGTCGCAATCCCACGTGCCGGGCCGCCGCGCGATCATGGCCATCCTGATTTCGCCGATGATTGTGCCGCTGATCATTTCCGCGACGGGTATGTTCTTTTTCTACAGCCAGATGGGCCTGTTCATGGAGAATTACCTTGGCATGTCCAAGACCCTGACCGGCTACATTAAGGTCATTCTGGCCCATGCCGCATTGGGTGTGCCTTTCGTCATCATCACAGTGACCGCGACGCTGGTCAGCTTTGACCAGTCGCTGACCCGCGCTGCGGCGAACATGGGGGCGAACCCGGTCACGACGTTCTTTAAAATCCAGATGCCGCTGATCCTGCCCGGTGTGATTTCCGGTGGCCTGTTCGCCTTTATCACGTCGTTTGACGAGGTTGTCGTGGTGCTGTTCGTTGGCGCTGCTGCGCAAAAGACGCTGCCTTGGCAGATGTTCACTGGCCTGCGCGAGCAGATCAGCCCGACCATTCTGGCTGTGGCGACGATCCTTGTGATCGTGTCAATCACGCTGCTGACTGTCGTGGAAATGCTGCGCCGCCGCTCGGAACGCCTGCGGGGCATGTCGCCGGGCTGATAGAGGGAAAGACTATTCGGTTTCCCTAGGGCAAGATCGCCAGCCAGCCCCAGACGGTCAGGATCGATACGCCCGTCGCTATCAGCACCGCGCTGGCAGCGACGCGGCGGGCCCGGCCGTACATATTTGCAAAGACATAGGCATTCACCCCCGGCGCCATCGCCGAGGTCAGAATGGCCGAGCGCAGTTCAGGCACGCTAAGGTGTGCGACGCCGGACAAGCCCCAGACGATAGCCGGGTGGATGACCAAGCTAATGGCCACCACGAACAAAATCGCGCGCATGTCGCCCTCTGGCCGGTAGCGATAAAGCACGCCTCCAAGGCCAAACAGTGCGGCTGGCAGGGCAGAGCGGGCGACCAGATCGACCGCATCCGTAAATACACCGGGTAGGGGCAGGCCCGTCAGGTTCACGATCAGGCCGAGCGTGATGCCAATGATCAGCCCGTTATGAAACATCGCTTTGATGACTTTGAGGGGCAGGGCGCGGGCGGATTGGCCGGTGTTGCGCACGATTTCCATCGCGGTGATGCCCAGCAGGTAGCCAAAGGGCGAATGGATCGAGATGATCGCGTAGTTATAGCGCAACGCATCGGTGCCGTAGGCGCGTTCGGTGATCGGCAGACCCAGCAGCAGCGTGTTGGAAAACAAACAGCAAAACCCGATCGCCACACAGTCTTCCCAGTCGCGCTTGAACAGATAGCGCGCGCCAAGGATGCCGCCGATAAAGCAGACCGTCGCCCCGGTGTAGAAGGTCGCGAGGAGCGCGACGTCGAAGTTCTGCGCCAGATCGAGCTGGCTGATGGCGCGGAAC
>JAGXIQ010000016.1 GCA_024635625.1 Loktanella sp.
ACTCAATCCCGTCGAAAACATCTGGCAATTCATGCGGGATAATTGGCTCTCCAACCACATTTTTGAAACCTACGACGACATCGTCGATCATTGCTGTGATGCCTGGAACCAGCTTATCGGCCAGCCCGAGCGCATCGTGTCAATCGGACGCCGCCAGTGGGCGCAGGAGTTCTGATCAGTGCAAGTTGGTATAACCGTCTACGTTCAACCCGTAGGCAGACACCTGACGCTCTGCCTCGTCCCGCGACGAAACGATAATGGCATCTACGCCAGACAGCGCCGCGCTTTCTTGAGCGATTCGCGCCGACAACTGCGGACCGGCTTCTGTCGTTAGATGCCATAACTTGTCGATCCCCAGAGAATGAGGCGTGTAAATATAAGGCACGCCATAGGCGTCCTTTGCCGCCTGTGCCAACAGGGCAGCGTCGGCAAAATGCGCGTGGATGATGTCAGGGCGCGTCGCGGGGTTCGCCAACAAGGCTAGAAACGCCTTTTGCAGGGCCGGCAGTTCTACGGCCAAAGCCTCTTTCGCCAAATAAGAAGCATTCGCCGTCCGTAGGCGGCGGATAATCAACTTGGGCTGAAGCTGTTGAAACACCTTACCGTGAACCAGACCAAGCGCCGGGTCGTCAAATGCCCGCGTCACAATTGTAACGGCAGAGACATCGGCACGCGCCGCCTGTGCTGCTGCAGCCCCTAGAATATAGGCGATATGACCGCCTGTATCCTCTGTCAGGCCATATCTGACCGGGGGGGCCCGTCAAGCAGCCCCGGAGTGCAAGATGTAAGATATGCATGTGTCATCCTCTGATGACTCGATAACGTCCCCCCCTATCCGAGTTCCGCCATGCTGCATGGGCTAGACAGAACACCTTTTTCCATATTAAAAAATCTGACTTAATTTCAGCAAGTTGCACGTCTTGTACTTTGATTTGTATTGATAATTGTTAAGATAGAAAGAACCGAGCCCATGCCTTTTCCAACTGGCCATAGATATGTTTTCGTCGGCGGCCTTCATCGTTCTGGCACCAGCCTTGTCGCGCGCCTGCTTGGCACGTTGCCTGGCGTCGGGGGGATTACCGACGCGCCGGTGCCGGAAAACGAAGGTGCCTATTTGCAGGGCGGCATTCCTCACCATGCCCGCAGCGGAATTCCCAGGCATTTTGCAACCGATCCAACCCAGCACCTGACCGAAGACTACCCCCTGAACCGGTTCGACACACGCCAACGCATGGTTGCGGACTGGGACACTTGGTTTCCCAAACAAAGCATTTGGCGGGTCGAAAAATCGCCGGTCAACCTGACGCGCATGCGATTACTGCAACAGCTATTCCCGATGGCACATTTTGTCGTCGTGATCCGACACCCTGAAGCAGTCGCCGCTGCCGTAGCGAAGTGGATCGAACGCCCAGCGAGTGTTCTGATTGACTATTGGCTTGCGGCGCATGACCAATTGCGTGCCGACCTTGATTATATCCACGCTGTCAGCGTCGTCCGTTACGAAGACGTGACGAATTATCCTACAAACACATTAACTGGCTTGGCGACATTTCTGGATTGCCCGAACAACGCGTCTCCGTCAGAGCCAATCCGCAACGGCAATGCAGATTACGCAGAGGCGACCATGATGTCAGCGGCGCAGGCAAGACGGGCGCGGGATTGGGGATACGAACCGGGGCTCGTTACACAATCGCAATGGCGCCATCCGACCCGGCATCCGCTGCGCCATATCCGCGAAGCCACAGATGCGGCTAATGCGCAAACTAACCTCGGCAGCGAATAGACCTTTGGCCGGGGCTATGCAAAGTCCCGGCCAACTTTGACAGTCATTTGGCCCTCACCAGCGTCTTATCGTTTACGGTCCAACAATATCCCGGCGCGAAAAGCCAAACATGGAACGACTAACAAACCAACCTGCGTGCAATGCCAGCGTTCATCATGACGACCCGGCCGCTGGCAAGGTTATCGCGCCCGCCATTGCGAGTATTAAGGGCTCAGGACCACGTTTGGCAGTAGAGCTAGGTAGAAACACATCATCTCAACACTGCTACAGTCAGTCCTTGTCACCATCCGGCAATGTCCGCGTATGATTGTCGCTGACCCTTCGGTTCCAAAGCCTACGGATCAGGCCGACCAACACACCAACGCCGATTGCTACGGTCAAGTCGGTGAAGACGGTCAGAACCAGCGTCAGGACAAGTAGAACGCGATCGGAACGGGATGTCTGGACGTAGCCCCACCATCTGTGCGGCTCGCTCATATTCCAGGCCGTCAGCAAAAGCAGTCCGGCTAGCGCCGGCATTGCAAGATAACCCGCAAGGGGCGCGGCAAGTAACATAACAAGCAGAATGGTAACCGCATGCACAAGGCCCGCCACAGGGGTCCGCCCCCCTGCCCGGACGTTAGTCGCCGTACGCGCAATTGCGCCGGTCGCGGGCAGACCACCGAAAAGGGCCGATCCAATGTTCGCAAAGCCCTGAGCAAGGACCTCTCCATTTGACCGATGATGCCCGCCGATCATCCGGTCGGCCACCATCGCAGACAACAAGGATTCAACGCTGGCAAGGAACGCTATAACAAGCGCAGAGGGCAACAATTCCCACAGTCTCGCCGTGCTGATTTCAGGCAGCTTAGGAAATGGAAGTGTCCCGGGCAAGTTTCCAAAGCGAGAGTAAATCGTATCAACAGGAAAGGTAGCCATTGCCACGACGACAGATGTCAGACCGACCGCGACGATCAATCCGGGCATACGGGGGGCGGCGCGTCGAAGCGCCACAATCGCAATCATGGTCGCCAGTCCGATACCAAGCGTGGCAAAGCTTACCGTTTCGCGCGCGGCCCACAGAGCCGCGACCTTTGGCACGAAATCTGCTGGGACTTCCGCCATCGATAAACCGAATAGGTCCTTAAGCTGACTTGTGGCGATAATAATCGCAATGCCAATCGTAAACCCGTTAATCACCGGTTCGGGCACGAAGGCGACTAGGTTGCCAGCACGCAAAAGTCCGGCCACCAGCATGATGACGCCTGCCATCAACGTCGCAAGAACAAGCCCGTCATAACCATAGGTCGCGATGACACCGTAAACGACGACGATGAACGCCCCCGTCGGCCCCCCGATCTGCACCCTGCTGCCGCCAAGTGCCGAAATCAGAAAGCCACCGATGATCGCCGTTATTAAACCTTTTTCGGGCGCGGCCCCTGACGCTATCGCGATAGCAATGCTGAGGGGTAGCGCGACCATGGCCACGGTGATGCCCGCAATCACGTCCCCCGTGAATTGCGTGCGATCGTAGGTGGCGAGTGTCGTGATGATCTTGGGTTTCATCTTTAGCCGCCAATTTGGGTTTCATTACACCTCTCCGCAAAGTCATGACGGAGGTTTCAATGCGGACTCTCAAAGGGGTCGCTCAGCTACTCCTCGCATGAAACGAACGAAGCAATACTGCTCTAGGATGGTGAGGGGTTACACGCGCTGCCGATCAAGCCTCGAAATCTAACACCAGCCCTACGCCTTCCGCCGTGGCCATAGCAAGGGTGCGCCAAAACATTGCCCGCTGACCTAAAGAACGGCTGTGCAGAGCAAGCTGATCCAATTGATCGTGGAATTGTCGGCATCGGGAATGCGGATCAACTTTCTCGTCCTGTCGATGTATTGCCAGTTTAGGATGCGTCAGGTGGCGGTGGCCCATGATCGAATAGCGGTCCGATACCCTTGCTGCCGATCGTCCCATCTGCCTGTCGGATCAAAAACAGCGCGTCCAATCCGCGCTGTTGTGCCAGCCGCGCGCCGACATCGACGCCCAGAACCATTAAAGCCGTAGCCCATGCATCAGCCGATGCGCAGTCCGGCGCGATGACGGTAACCGACGCGGGCGACGCCCGCAGCGGTGCCCCCCGTGCAGGGTCCATCGTGTGCGACAATCGACGGCCCTGCACATCGACCCAGTGACGATAATCGCCAGAGGTCGCGACCGCAGCATCCGTCAGCGTCAAAACAGACTGCGGGGCGCGGCGTTCATGATCCGGCGTTTCAACCGCTATTGTCCATGGCGTACCGTTGGGCCGCAGTCCAATGGACCTCATCTCTCCATCAATTCCAACAAGGGCAGCATTTACGTCGTATGCGACGAGTGTGTCGACCAGTCGGTCGGTACCAAACCCTTTGGCGATCCCATTTAGATCGATCCTAATGCGATCCCGCTTGCGAACGGCACCAACGTCCAAATCAAGGTCCAGCAGGTCCTTGGCAGAGCTGTGTGGGTTCGCCATCGCCGCACGGATATCGTTCTGATCGGCACTTTCTGGACCAAAACCCCAAGCAGTCACCACTGTACCCATACCGATATCGAACGCGCCATCCGACGCAATGCCGATATCCAGCCCAAGCTGCAAAACCGTCAACAGCCGCGACGGAACCGCATGCCATTCGCCAACGGGGGCAGCGTTCAGGCGCATCAAATCGCTGTCAGGCGACCACGTGGACATCTGCGCATTCACCTCATCCACCGAAGCCTGAAGCGCCACGTGGAGAGCCGCAAGATCGATCATTGGTGGCGCAAAAAACAGCGCCGACCAACGCGTTCCCATAGTGGGACCGTTCAAAGTATGTCTGATCAGATCAGTAGACATCTTCAACATACCGCCCCTCTGCCTTCAGCGCCTTTGGCGTAAGGCCTGCGGGTTTCAGAATGTCGGCCAGCGCCTCGGAAACACCGGCGGCCATGTCGCGCCCGCCGCAGACCATCACCCGCGCTCCTTCCCGGATCAGATCGGCAACATTCGCCCCATCTGCACGCAGTGTATCCTGAACATACGTCTGGCGGACACCGCGCGACACGGCCGTCGACAGTGCGGCCAATCGGCCTTGGCTTTGCCAATAATCAAGATCCGTACCATACAGAAAATCACTATCCGGGTGCCGCATCCCAAAAAATAGGTGCATCGGCCGCAACCCGGCGTTGCCCCGGATAAAGCCCGCCAGCGGACCAATCCCGGTGCCAGCCCCGATCAGAATAAGCGGTGATGCGTCGCGTCCGGCATGGAATGTCACGTTCCGGCGAACAAAGCCTGCCATCGTGTCGCCAGCCTCTAGTGCCATCAACTGACCGGAACACAGCCCGCCAGCATGCTTTCTGACAACAATTTCGATAAAACCGTCTGTCCGTGCCGAGGCAAGCGAATAGAACCGTGGCACCGAAGCACCGGCTGGCACAATGCCTAACAGATCACCGGCTTGAAACAGACCCAGTCCGCGCCCTGTCAGTCTTCTCCACGACGAGACATGCGGCAAAGCAAAGCGCAGGATCGCCGTCGGGGCCTGCACCTTTGCCCCATAATCCCGGCGAGAGATCAGCGTCAGCGCCTGTGTTTCCGGCAGGACGGGCTGATGGATCAGTTGCAGGTCGATCCCAATTGCCTCTCCAAGGGCCTTACCCCAACGGGTGAAATCATGAGTTGATTGGCGATCAATAGTGTCAAAGTGTAGTAGTCGCTTCCAACCTTTTGCCTCAGACACTTCTGAAACTGCTGCTGCAAACGCGCAGAACGCTGGAAAGCTGCGGTCACCGAAACCCAAGACGGTCATTGACGGCATTATCGCCAAATCCGTTTTCGACAGCGTGTCGAGGAAACCCTTGGCCGACGCGGGTGCATCGCCGTCGCCATAGGTCGCAGCCAGCACGATGATGCGATGCGCCTTGGCATATCGACCGGGGTCAAAGCTGGCCATGTCGGTTGTATGAACCTTTTGGTCAGCTTGGGTCAGTGCTGTATGCAAAGTCGCGGCAAAACTCCACGTGCTGCCACCTTCGCTTCCGACAAGAATGATCGTGTCTGCCACAGATGCGGGGTGGTTATGACGAAGACGCGGACTGCTACGGCGCTTGGCCCACCACAGCAGCACACCCGTCACGCCCATCACAGGCACGCCCAGCGCCATCAGGCCCATTACCACCCCCAGCGCGGCGGCACCTTGCCCGGTATGCAGCATGTAAATCGTCTCTGACACACGTGCCCAGCCCGTCAGGTCAGCCCAGCCCAGTAACGCGCCTGTCCCTTGATCCAGATAGCCGGTCCCCTGATCTGTCGTCAGTGTAAAGACATCGGTGGCGTCGTCCGCATAAGGAAAGCTAAGGTCGCGCAGTTCAGTGACAGGCGTCTGCGTCAGCGTGGCTATCGTGTTTAGCGGTACGCCAGTCTGCCCGCTGACCTGCGCCGGGAAATCGGGCGTCGCACCCGCGTCCGGCAAAAAACCAAAGGTAGAGGCCGTCATCCAGAGCGCCGTCACCGACGAAAGCGCAAGACCCATAACGGCGACCCGGGCGATTTCGACGTGCAGTCGTCCAGCGAGTGGCCCCCGCAATCGCGTAAACCAGCGCCGCCAACCACCGACCCGGCGCGTGACCAGCAGACAGCCAGATATAGCCAGCATCAGCATTGCGCCTGCGCTGACCGCCATTGCGATGCGACCGGTATCGTCAAGGAACAACGAACGATGCAGATTTGTCAGCCAGCGCAGTGCCGCGTTCGGGTCAGCGGATCCAACGCCCTGCCCCGTCGCCGGGTCAATCACCGCAGATCCCGGTGTGTCGCCGTCGAACCAAAAGGCCGTCACCTTCCCAGAGGGAGAACGCTTGATCTGCTCCACCCCCGGATAGACCGTAGAAATTCGCATTGCGAGGTCGCCGACGTTTAGTCCGGCCGCTGCCTGTGGTGCAGACAGCCGTTCAGCCGCAGGAAAGACCGACAGCGCGGTCCCGCTGAGCGACAGAATGACAAGCAAGGCGAGGGCCATCAGACCCGGCCAGCGATGAAATGCGCGGATCATGGCCCCGTCCTTTTACATGTTGTAGGTAAAATCGGCGATATAGCGACGACCTTTGACGGGCGTTCCCGCGCCGTCAGTTGTCAACGGAATGGACACCTCTTTCGGGCTTTCGCGCATGTTCTCGACCGCGGCGTCGATATGCAGAACATAGCCCGCGTCGAACAGGGCATCCGATAGATCGACCGAGATATCCAGCGTCCGCCCCGCCCCCACGCTAGCGCCGGTGATGCCGTCAATCTGTGCGGTATCGCCGTTGGTAGCGCGATACCAATCGGTCATGTGCTTATAGTATTTCGACTTTCCGCCAGCCATCCAAAGGCTGCCTGCGTACGCTCCCGCCGCATCGGTGACGTAAAGCGCAAGATATGCGCCGTCGCCACCGTAGTTAGAAAGCGTGGTGGTCAGCGTGACCGGGCGGGCCATGGCCATCGCGGGCATGACCAGCGCCGTGGTCAAAGAAAGGGCGACGAGGAGAGATTTCATGTTGGTAAGCTCCAGATATAGGCCGGTCGTGGTGCCGGTGTGTTCTTTGAACGGGCGGCGGAAAATTCTCCGCCGCTCGTTAATGCGCGATCAGTTCACTTGGGCTTGTGGCGGTGCACCGTTGCCAAAAAGGCCATTCTGCGGTGGCGCCATAGTGCCGGCCGGGGCAGGATTGCCAACGCCTGTGCAAGTGGCGTCGCCGTCGTCGTCGTCGTAATCATCATCATCCTCTTCGTCATCATCATCGCTGGTACGACTGCCGCGACTTCTCTCACCTTCGTCATCGTCGTCGTCATTGCCGCTGACGAAAATCAAAGACATGGCACGTGGTTCCGACCCGATGGCGGCTGCGATTGGTAGGCTGTCCTGATCCATCGAGGCGCGCACCGCGCTCCACGCAGGTAGGCCGATGCCGGCGGTGATTGCGGTGGTCGCCGCAAGGAATGTCAGGGTCTTTCGCATGGCAAAGTTTCCTTTTGTTTGATCCATTCAATGTGTGGCCGAGACCTGAGGGTTTACTGACGGCGCGGCGATATTTGCTTCAGCCTCACGTCAGCAAGCGCAGATCAAAAGGACATCAGTCGTCGTCTTCATCAGCGTCCTCGTATTCGATCTCGATGACGTCCAGCGTGGCCGGATGGATAGTCACCTCTATCCGGCGTCCAGCGGCGTCAGTGCCGTCAATTTGGTAGCAGCCGTCGTCGATCTTTATCCGGCGGACCGTCCATTCATTCTGCGCTGCAAGCTGCGTCACCGCCTCTTTTGGCTGCCACAGGGACATCGGGACAAAGCATTCTTCTTCAGCATTCGCGGTCCCTGCAGTAAGGGCCACAAGACAGGCCAGCATTGTGAGTGTCTTCGTCATGCGCCAAACTCCGTGATAGGGGCCACTGTGGACACAGCATGCGTGCCGGACCTGACGGGAACCTGAAGCATGCCGCATGGGGCCGTCAGCACCCCGTCAGCATTCGCGGGCAATGGTGCCAAGGTGATCACGGGAAATGGAACGTCATGCGGATTCTGCTGATAGAGGACGACGCGGTTCTGGGCGCGGCAGTGCGAGACCAGATCGCCAGTGACGGACACTCCGTCGATTGGGTCAAACGACTGGACGCAGCCAGTGACGCGATGCAAGGCGCTGGCTATGATCTGATCCTGCTGGACCTGATGCTGCCCGACGGTCGTGGAATAGGGTTTCTAAAAACGCTGCGCGCGCGCGGCGACGTGTCGCCTGTAATCATCCTGACGGCCCTCGACCAGATTTCTGACCGGATTGAGGGGCTGAACGCTGGGGCGGACGACTATCTGGTCAAGCCTTTCGACCTTTCAGAACTATCGGCCCGGATCGGATCGGTCGCGCGGCGCTATTCCGGCAACCCAAATCCGATCATCAGCCACGGCGCGTTGGACATCGACATCGCTGCGCGCAGCATTCGCCGTGACGGCAAACCGGTTCAGTTAACCGCCCGTGAATGGGCGCTGTTCGATGCCTTTGTGTCGCGGCCCGGCCAACTGCTGTCCAAGGCCCAACTGGAGGAAAAGCTGTACGCCTTCGGGTCAGAGATCGAAAGCAACACGATAGAGGTCCACGTCAGCCGCCTGCGCAAAAAACTGGGTGCCACGGTCATCGAGACCGAACGCGGCATGGGTTACCGGCTGGGCGCACCATGAGGCTGCCACGCAGTCTTCAGGCGCGTCTGGGGTTAGCCATTGGGGTGATGATCACACTGGTTTGGATCGGCACCTCTTCGGTCACGGCCGTGATCCTGCAGCACGAGATGGACGAGGTTTTCGATTCCGCGTTGCAGGAGACCGCGCAGCGCCTGTTGCCGCTATCCGTCTTGGATATCATCGAACGCGAAGAAGACGGCGTCACCCAACGATTGGGCGCAATCACCAGCCACGACGAGTTTTTCACCTTCGTCGTTCGCGATCCGCAGGGCCGTATTTTACTGCAATCCCATTCTGCGGATTCCGCGATCTTTTTGCCCTACGACGGCGTCGGCTTTCGGCAAACTGCGACCCACCGTCTTTACAATGAAGATGCTTTGCAGGGCAGCATCCGCATAACCATCGCAGAGCCGCTGGCGCACCGCCGCCAAGTCGCCCGGCAAACGCAGTTGGCACTGGGCCTGCCACTTTTGGTCATCCTTCCAGTCACACTGCTTGCCATCGCATTGGCAGTGCGCGCAGGCCTTGCCCCCCTGCGTCGGTTTCGGACACGGCTTGGCGCTCGTAGCGCCCGCGACCTGTCGCCTATCCCGGCCGACGACATCCCGTCGGAAATCGCGCCGATCACAACCACCCTAAATACCCTGCTTGCTGGGTTGAACGCAGCGTTTGAGGCGGAACGCAGCTTTGCCGCGAACGCGGCCCACGAATTGCGCACACCTTTGGCCGGTGCCATCGCGCAGGCGCAGCGGTTGCAATCGGAAAGCGCTGATCCGGCGGCTATCATGCGCGCCGCAGATATCGAGGCCACGCTTAAACGTCTAACACGCCTGTCAGAACGACTGATGCAACTGGCCCGCGCCGAGGGTGGACGATTGACGAAAGACCATGCGACGGACCTACGCATCGTGGCAGAAATCGTTGTTCAAGATCTGGCACACACCACGACGCCCGGTCGGATCAGGCTGACACTGCCTGACGCGGCAGTGATGTCGAATCTTGACCCGGACATTTTTGGCATCGTTTGCCGAAACTTTGCTGAAAATGCTCTACGCCACGGGTCGGACACCGCACCAATCGATATTGCACTGACAACCACAGGCACGCTGACAGTTGCCAATGACGGGCCGATCGTGCCCGAAGACATGCTGAAGGCCGTCACACAGCGTTTCGCGCGCGCAAGTGCACAGACGGACGGTAGCGGTTTGGGCCTCGCAATTGTCGCATCTATCGCCGCCCGGATAGGCGCGACTATGACCCTTAAATCGCCACGCACAAACGCAGAATCTGGGTTTGAAGCAACCGTTTCCCTGCCCGTTTCCGACAGCTAAAAAACGGTGAACGTCGATGCCTTCTGCACATTGGCCACGCACGACGCGGCAAATGCCACTGCCGATATTGCTGCGACGTCGGACACCGAGTTTGAGCGTTTCCGGTAGACGCTTCATATCATAGCAAACACATTGCTGCTTTCTCATTCACCAATTTTGCCCTTCAGCGCGGACCCATTGCTGCCCACCAAAGAAAAGGCCGCCCCCGATCCAAAGCAAACGTGATCGCCGGCGACTCGGGTTGCATGGACATTGCAGCATTGCTCAACCAAATTCAGAGCATGCGCATGGCCCGCTTTTTGCTATCACTTCTAGTGATCCTGATCATCCTACCGTGGGGTGCTTTTGCCGCGAGTGCGCCCTTCGCACCAGGGTCGCCGACGATTGCATCCGCGTTGCATGCCGACGGCCCAACCACCACAATCAAGCATCAAATGCCAGCAATAACAAAGGTATCTGACACCAAAAAATGTCGCACATCTGGTTTGCCGGGTACGCCCTGTTCACCCTACCGGGCGTTGCCCGTGGTTTTGTCCCTTGATGTTGACAGGCCGAACCGATTGGTCAGATACGCCAGCCAAACCCTGCGCTTGCGGGGGCATGACGACGCGCCGCCAATAGACCCTCCACGTTTCACCTGAACTACGCGCGGCACGCCGCATCCCTCTCGTTCAGACTGAAACAAGGATATTCTTATGTTCACCCGTCGACGTATCATCGCCCTTGGGGCGACAGCTGGGCTTGCCGCATGTGCGCAGCCCCATTTCGAACCCGTCGCCAAGGCAATACCTGTCCCGCCCGTCCCCCCATTGCCCGCTTTCTATGGCAAAATTACTAACGAACCCTATCCGATTCCTGCCATTCCAGAGGGCGTTCTGGCACCAGCGCTATGGCGCCAAGAAGTTGCCAATCCATGGCCCGCACACCCACGCGGCACCATCATCGTCGATCCGGATTCGGCGCTGCTGCATTTCGTCATGACGCCCGAATTGGCTATGCGCTACGGCGTTAGCGTGGGTGCCGCTGGCTTTGCGTGGCAGGGCACCGCACGGCTGCAATTCTGCCGCGCGTGGCCGCGATGGAAAGTCCCCGCCGAGATGATTGCACGCAAACCTGAACTGGCACCCTTTTCCGCGAATAAGGGCGGAATGGACCCGGGGCCGGGTAATCCAATGGGCGCACGTGCGCTTTACCTGTTCCAAAACGGCTTCGATACGCTGTACCGCGTCCATGGCGACGCATCGCCACACGAGTTAGGCAAGGCCGTGTCTTCGGGGTGTATCAGGATGCTCAATCAGGACGTGATCGATATTCACGCCCGCGCCGTTCATGGGGCAAGCGTTATTGTGCTGCCTTCTGTCAAGCCTGCCCGGCTGGCTGCGGTGTACTAAAATCGGCCAAAGACCGCTGGCGCGATGCTGCGGCTGGCGGTCACAACAAAAGCCCGATTTGCTCTGCTGTCAGCACTCTACCTGCTGACAGCAGCTTGCCATCCACGACCAGCCCCGGCGTGGACATAACACCAAAGGCCGCGATCTCGGCGGGGTCGGTGACCTTGACAATTTGCGCGTCCTTGCCCGCCGCCTCTGCAGCGGATTTGGCGTTATCACCCAAGGCTACACACTTTTTGCACCCCGATCCTAGGATTTTGATGATCATTTTTATTCCTTTCAGATGAACCAGTTGGTGATGACATTGAAGGTGAAACCGATCGTCAGGATGCCGATGGTCACGACGCCGGTAAACGTCGCCAGCAAGGGTAACCTGACCACGCGGCGCAGCATAATCAGGGACGGCAACGACAGTGCCGTCACAGCCATCATGAAGGCTAAAACCGTACCAAGACCTACGTCGCGGGCCACCAGCGCCTCTGCGATCGGAAGTGTGCCGAAGATGTCGGCGTACATTGGAATACCCACCAAGACAGCAACAGGCACGGCCCACCACTTATCCTGCCCCAACAAGGCAGAGATGGTCTGTCCCGGTATCCAATTATGGATCGCCGCCCCGATACCCACACCGATCAAAACGTAGGGCCAGACCTTATGCACAATGTCGCTGACTTGGTCGCGCGCGAATGCCAAACGCTCTGCGCGCGTTAAGACCTCGTCGGTGTCTGTGACGGGCACGTTGCGGACAAAATCCGCGACTTGCCCCTCCATCCCCAGCTTACCGATCATCGTCCCACCCACGACCGCCACCAGCAGACCAACGCCGACGTAAGCCAGGGCAATCGGCCAGCTAAAGATTGATGCCAGCAAAATGACTGAAGCCATGTCGACCAAAGGCGAGGAGATCAGGAATGAAAACGTCACCCCCAGCGGCAGCCCCGCTGCGGTAAAGCCGATAAAGAGCGGGATGGACGAACACGAACAGAATGGCGTGATCGTACCCAACAGCGCGCCCATGACGTTGGCCCCGATGCCGGATCTGCCATTCAGGATTCGTCGGGTACGCTCTGGCGGAAAGTAGCTTTGAACATATGAAATCGCAAAAATAAGCACCGAAAGCAGGATGAATATTTTGACAACGTCATAGACAAAAAACTGCAACGATCCGCCGACTTTCGATGTTGGGTCCAGCCCTACGGCGCGCACGCCCGACGTCACCAGATCCGACAACCACTGCATTCGCAAAAGTTGATCGTTCAGCCAGCCGAAAAGATTCATGACCGTAGCCTTTCGTGTGACAACGGCCTGAGGCGTGCACACCTATACGACCAGACATCAGTTCGTCTAAAGCCGCGCGTCATCCATGCGACATCCGTCCACAGCGATGCTGCCAGACAAATGGCGTGCGTTGTAATGGATCTAGCAACGCACTTCATACGAAATCCCTCGGCTTTTTGCCATTTGCGCATGACTACCGCAAAGTCACCTTGATCCATGTCAGTATCGACCTTCGCGGAAACATATAGACCGCCCGGATCAGGACACGGTCCTGATGCACCACCCGCCGCATGCAGGTTGCGGTGATGCGCCGACATTCTGACCATCCGGTTTCAAAAGCTGCTGACGACAAGCTTGAGATTACCATCGCGCCAACGCACTAAAGGATACCAAAATGGAATCTGCGACGATCACCGACGAAAGCAAATGCATTGACTGCCATCGCCTTGCTGAAGCGGATCACCGGATTGCCAATCACCTTGCCATGCTGGGCAGCTACATCCGGTTGAAAAGCGCGACACTGGTCAAGCGCAAGACACATGCGACGCCAGCCGAAGCGCTGCTGCTTCTTAAGGCAATTGGCGTTCAGATCGACGCGGTGTCCACCCTTCACCGCATGCTTGCGCTTCAGGGCATATCCGGCACGGTCAATTTGGCCACCTACCTTGCAACGGTCTGCGACGCCTTGCGGTCGGCAATGGCAGGTGACGTGGACATCGTAGAGGATTTTGAACCGGGCTGCGCACTATCTGCGAACGACATGTTGCCTGTCGCACAGATTGTCACCGAAGTTATGACCAACGCAATCAAACACGGACAGGGAACGTCAGGCGCGGTTTCTTTGAATGTCTCTTGCAGGTTGAACGACGATGGCGCGATCCTAATTGCGGTTAGTGATACTGGGCCGGGCCTACCGTCGACGTCCCAGGACGGGCATCAGGGTCTTGGTTTCAAAATCGTGGATCGGCTGACCGCGCAAGTGAATGGGACCGTCACCTATCTGTCAGAGGAACAGGGACTGACCGTACGCCTGATCCTGCCGGGCGCAGCCAGCTAAACGGCGATATTTTCATGCCCTCGCACGTTGACCGGACTGGCAGCGACGACGATGGCCCACACAGCGCATTATTTTCTTAGGGGACGATCGCTAATTAATTCACAACTTTATAAGCAAAGCTGCAGATCAGACTTTGGTTGATGGGAAAAAAGCCATGGTTCAGTCAGTAAGTTGGCGATGCTTTTGAAAGCTTTGGATCACATTGATACACATCAAGTTCCGCGATCTGAAAGCGATGCATAATAGTAAGGAATCTAGGTGGCCGCCAAAGTGTTCAATACGTTTCTGGCATCCTTAGGCAGAACGGATCAAGCTATAGCAGCAGCTTGCTGCGCAGCTCGCCTTGCGGAAAAAGATCAATCCGATCTAGCATTCGCGCAGCTGCCTGCAATTCAAGCCAGAGCGATAGCGATAAGAAAAGTTGGCATATTTTTGAAATTGAGTGCTGCGAAAACCCGGAGATGCGTCGATCAAGGGCTCTCCCCCGACGACGAAATCGATATCGTCCAGATCATTGCCGTCGGTGATGGGCATGGGACGTTGCGTGGACTGATGCAATGCCTCAATCTCTCGGGATATTTACGTTGCACTGGCCAGTCGAAATTCCAAAAATGGCGGAGGTTTCATGAAGATTCTGATCGCGTGCCTTGGCCGCAAAATCCACAGTACTGCTGAGTGACAGCAGAGCGCAGACCTGATGGTAAGCCTGCACCCGTTAAGCTGACCGCGTCGGGCGAAAGTATTTTGCTGTCAGGTTCCCTGACAATCGACGCTGTCGCCGAGATGTTCCGCGCTGACCAGCCGCTGGATCAGCCGGCAGCCGCCGTCATCGACATCAGCGGTTTGACCCACATGGATACTGCTGGGGCGTGGTGTGTTATCGACTTGCAGCAACGCGCTGCCGGGACCGCCACCATCGCTGGCGCGACACCAGCGCAAGCAGAATTGATAAAAACTGTGCGCCGCAGCTTGCCGCCCACGGACCCCGTTCCCGCAGCACCGCACGGCGCGATGGTCTGGCTCTCGACATTCGGGCAACGCGTTGCGGCGGCGGCACAAACCGCCAAAGAACTCGTTTCGTTTCTGGGTCAGGTCGTAATCGCCATCGGCAGCATCTGCCTTCACCCCCGTCGCCTGCGGCTAACGTCGCTGGTGCATCAATGTGAACAGGTCGGTTTGCATGCAGTGCCTATCGTCGCGCTTATGGCGTTTCTGATTGGCATCGTCCTTGCATTTCAAGGATCGGCGCAGTTGCAACAATTCGGCGCAGAGGTCTTTGTTGTCGACCTTATCTCGATCTCTGTATTGCGGGAACTTGGCATCCTGCTGACCGCAATCATCGTTGCGGGGCGCTCCGGCTCTGCATTCACCGCCGCTATCGGTGCAATGAAAATGCGCGAAGAAATCGATGCCATGCGCACTCTCGGCCTTGATCCCGTGGCGGTCCTTGTCGTGCCGCGTGTGCTGGCGCTTATGCTGATGCTGCCAGCGTTGGGGTTCATTGCCGATCTGTCTGGGCTGATCGGTGGTGCCATCATGTCGTGGATCGACCTAGGCGTCTCGCCTGCCGTGTTCCGCGCGCGTCTGCTGTCGAACACCGACGTTTGGCACTTCGGTGTTGGCATGATCAAAGCGCCTTTTTTTGCGCTGATCATCGGCATCATCGGCTGCTACGAGGGAATGTGCGTCGGCGGAGATGCAGAATCGCTTGGCCGTTTGACCTCTACCTCTGTGGTTCTGTCAATCTTTATGGTGATCGTCATGGACGCGTTGTTTTCCATCTTTTTCGCAACGGTAGGGATCTGATGCCGGACGAGACTACAAACCCGATCATCCGCGTGCGTGACCTCGTAACCCGTTTCGGCACCCACACCGTGCACGACGGCCTTAACCTTGATGTGCGACGCGGAGAGATCATCGGCATTGTCGGCGGATCGGGCACTGGCAAGTCTGTCCTGCTGCACGCCATCGTGGGCCTGCTGATGCCAGCTGCCGGGACCATCGAAGTGTTCGGCGAAAGTGTTCGCAACACCGACGATGAGGACTATCGTCTACTGCGCCGCCGTTGGGGTGTGATGTTTCAGGACGGCGCGCTGTTTTCGTCCCTGACAGTGCGCCAAAACGTCGAGGCGCCGATGCGCGAACAGCTCGACCTACCTGACCGGTTGCGGGAAACGCTTGCGGGTATCAAGGTCCGCATGGTTGGCCTGCCAGAGGATGCGATGACGCAGTTCCCGTCGGAACTGTCTGGCGGCATGCGCAAACGGGCCGGTTTTGCCCGAGCCATCGCCCTCGATCCAGAGATCGTGTTTCTGGATGAGCCGACCGCCGGTTTGGACCCCGTAGGCGCCGCAGCGTTTGACACGCTTATCAAGCAGTTGCAGGCTGCCCTTGGCCTGACTGTCTTTCTGGTGACCCACGACCTTGACAGCCTGCATGCCATCTGTGACCGCATCGCGGTACTGGCGGATCGCAAGGTTCTTGCGGTGGGAACAATGGCCGACATGATGGCCGTCGATCACCCTTGGGTGCGCGAATACTTTCACGGGCCAAGAGCCCGCGCCGCACTGGCGTCTGCGACTGGGGGTACCTAATGGAAACCCGTGCAAACTATATCTTGATCGGCTCGTTCACCTTGCTTGCCATTTTGGGATCGCTGGGATTTCTCGTCTGGCTGGCGGGCCTGCAAATGGACCGCCAGTATGCGACCTATGGCATCTACTTCGACGATGTCGCGGGCCTCGATGCATCAGGTGACGTCAGGTTCAATGGCCTTCCTGTAGGCCGCGTTATCAGTCTGGAAATCGACAGGGCGAACCCGACCCGTATCCTGACGACGGTCGAAATCGACGCCACAACCCCGATCCGCGCCAATACCGTCGCCCAACTTCAGTCACAGGGCGTTACGGGGGTCAGCTATATTTCACTGTCGGGTGGTGCCACCGGCGCTGAGATATTGGTTGGGGTAGATGGTGGATTGCCGATCATCGCGTCGCGCCGTTCCACAGTGCAGGCGCTCGTAGAGGACGCACCGGACCTTTTGACCGAGGCGACGCGGCTTTTGGAACAATTCCGGGCCATGACAGGGACAGAAAATCAGAACCATGTCGCTGGCATCCTGCGCAATCTTGACACATCGTCAGCACGGCTGGATCAGGCGTTGACTGACTTTTCGGCCATTACCGGAACCGTCAGCGACGCAACATCGCAAATTTCGCGCTTTACTGACCGGTTGGATGGTCTGGCAGCTGCCGTTACTGATACATTGACCCGTGCGGACAGCACCCTTGCAGCAGTCACGCGGACTTTTGACAGCGCCGATGGCGTCCTAACGGACGTGGCACCGGCGGTCGCCTCTGCTACTGCGGCCATCGCGAGTGTAGAGACGATGCTGCGTGATGACGTGCCCGCCATCGTGGCCGATGCAGCCGAAACAGCCGCACAGGCCCGCGCGGCGATTACCGACCTACACGACCGCTCTGCCGCAGCATTGGATAGCGTGGCAACCACGCCAGATCTGCTGAACGCACGGTTGGTAGAATTGCAGACATCCCTGCAACAAGCCGGTACAGCCTTTGCCGCCGTGACGGAGGCCGCCAACAGCTTTAACGGGCTGGTCGATGGCGACGGAACCCTGATGGTAGCCGAGGCGCGCGACGTACTTGCCAGCGCGCAGCAGACAATCGACGTGTTGGAGGCGGTAACACGCGATGACGTGCCTGCAGTCGTCGCTGACATCCGTAAAGCCGTCGCGACCACCGCTGACGCCATAGACCGTTTGGCCGCGGATGTGACAGGCGTAACCGGACGTCTGGATCCGCTAGCGAATGACGCGCAGCTGGCACTAAACGCAGCCCGCGATTTTGTCGCGCGGGCGCAAGGCAGTTTGGACAGCCTCGACGCCACGCTGACAGGGGCAAACGGTGCGCTCTCTTCTGCCGAAACGGCATTTGATACCGCAACGGGCGTTATGCAAACCGACTTTGGCCCAGTCATCGCGGATATCCGCAGCGCCGCAGACCGGATCGCGGTGTCGGTCGAGGATGTGACACGCGATGCCCCCGCCATCACCGCAGAGTTGCGCGCCGTGATCGCCCGCGCCGACGCTGTCGTCGCACAAGTGCAAAACGCAGTTGCCAACAGCGCCCCCGGGATCGGCACATTTGCCACGACAGGCCTGCCCGAACTATCGCGTCTTGCTACAGATGCACGAGGTCTTGTCACGTCACTCGATAGCCTTGTGCGCCGCATCGCACGCGACCCAGCACGCTTTATTTTAGACGACCGCGTCCCCGAATACAGGAAATGAACCCATGACCCTCGCCAAAACCGGACATAGCAACCTAACCCGCAGAGCGACATTTCTTGGCGCGGCATCGCTTTTGGGCGGGTGTAGTGCAATCTCTGCGCTCGACGCAGCTTCTCGCCCTTTGGATACCTATGACCTGAGCCCGGCAGCGGGAACAACGAACGGGCCGCGCGCATCCGCCACGCTGTTGATCGCCCGACCAGAGGCCGCAGCACCCATCGCGACAGACCGATTGATGATACGGCCCAGTTCCGCCGCCGTCACCTATTTGCCAGACGCCCGGTGGAGCGACGATTTACCCGTTGTCGTACAATCCGTCCTGATCCGTAGCATCTCTGGCACCGGGCGGATCGGATACGTCGGGCGTACAGACGGCGGCCCGGTACCAGATACCGTTCTACTGGTGCGGATCGACGCGTTCGAAGTCACCGTAACGGCAACGGATACATTTGTGGCCCGCGTCGACATTACCCTCACCGCCCTCGACGACCGGACGCAGACCGTCAGGACAACACGTACTTTTACGCAAACGACCCCAGTGCCCAACGCTACGCCCACTGCAGTTGTTGCCGCATTCCAAAGCATCATCAACGTGCTGGCCCCCGCGATGGCAGATTGGGCAGTGGCAAGCGCCTAAGCGCTTATTTTGCGTCCATGCCGGAAGACGATGAAATCGTTAGGCGGAACACCGTGTTCAGGACTGTCTAGTTGCCGGAGTCTACTTGTGACGTGATCGCCGTGTAGGGGACAGCAGACGCACCAATTATTTGCTTTCAGGTACTCGTCACCGCAGGCCCATCAGCACGAACGCAATATCCCTGAAGGCCTACGCCAAGATCGGGCAAACAAGCTGGCGCACTTTAATCGTTGGTTCAAGCAGCAAGGGCGGTGATCCAGTCCTTGGTGCAATAGGTTCAATTATCCGCGAAAAGAGGAGTTCACTGCGAGGGTCCTTTGACAGCGGGGCACCTTGCAGAGATCTGCGGGATTGATCCGCCTTATTCAAAGCGGATCAATATCTGCATGCAGTTATGTAATACCGCTTTGCATTTTTGACCAATCGCTACGTCTGCACGACCAGAAAGCGTGCATCATAGCGACCAGATTTCAGGTCATGTTACAACCTGCGGCAATCAGTTCGCTTGGGCCGCGCGCCAGCTGTCGCAGATAAACCCCACATTAAAGGTCGCGTAGTTGCACAGGTTGCCGGATTTGCGCTGCGGCGTTAGCGCCGCAGAAGCCACACGGTCTCTGCGGTCATGTGTTTGAGTTTGTGTCCGTTGGGCCATCGCACCGGGTTTTGGCGACATGGTATTGCAACTGATGCAAGCGCCATCATCTGACACGATTGCAAAATCAGAGTCAGGAGCGTTGCCGACGCCGACTTCGACGGTGCCATAATCAATCGGCTGATCGATCGGCGTTTCGATCCCATTTCCGGTGTCCGCCTCGGATGTATCCACATCCTCGTCAAAGCTGGCAGAGTCAGCTGTTTCAGAGATCGTCGCTAGCGCGCCATCCAAGGCAAAGTCGTCAGTCGGAGCCACTTCCGCTTCCGACGGATAAGTCTCTCCGTCACCAACCATTTCTGCGGCGTCGTCGATCTCGATCACATCAGCAGATACTGTGACCTCGTCTGAAACGTCACTGCTGGCGACCTTCGCGACTGCGGGCGCGCTGCCCACTGCCACAGCCATCGCAAAGGCCGCGGCCAAAACGGCCAGCGCAGTTTCTTTCTTGATTGTCATTATGCTCTCCATTGGGACGCGTCATCGCCCCTTTTTGTTGTTTTATGATGCCCCCAAACAAATGCGGCCAGGACCCGCCGTCGGTGCGAGCACACCAACTGAGCGTCAAATACCAGATTGCCTAAATTCCCACTATACATGAGTTATCGGCGCGCCGCGACTTGTGGCAGGCCTGAATCAACATGGCCGCGAAGGGAAATCTGGATGAACCAGCCCCCGCTGCAAGAGACCTTGGACGCCAATTGGTCCGGTCGCCTAGCGGCCGCAGCAAATGCAGAAGGACCGACGATCAGATTAGCTAGCGACAATTCTTACGAAAGCCACTTACATAGTACGAACCATTACTATAAGCATCCGTATTAAATTATGTAGTGCGGAATTTCCTGTGAAACGTATCGGCCTTTTGCTGCACGAATCCGCCACGCTGATGAAGCGAGAGTTCGAACGTGTCGCACGTCCGCACAAGCTGACGCTGACCCAGTGGCGTGTATTGGCACAACTGCACCGCGAAGGCGACCTGCGCCAGACCGAACTTGGCAGCTCGCTTAATGTGTCGCCTATGACGATCAGCGATGTTGCAGAACGTCTGGAATTGGCCGGGCTCTTGCTGAGAGAGTCGGATCCAGATGACAGCCGCGCCAAGAGATTGGCCTTAACCGACGCTGGCATTGCCACCGTGGTTAAGATGCGCGGAATTGCCGACGAGGTCTTTGCGCGGGCGCTTGACGGAATTCCGGATGCCGATGTTGAAGCGCTGACCCGCGCCCTGTCGCGAATTACCGAAAACCTCGAGGACCGCTAAGTCTTCGACCAAGGACCATAATCATGAGTGTTGCCCGCAAACGTATCGAAACCGCCCCTGATATTGCAGACACTCCGCCAACAGTCGCAGCGCCAGATGCTGCACCGCGTCGTAAAGGTGGGCGCCGAATCCTGATGTTGTCCCTGCCCGTCTTGCTGCTTGTTTCTGCGGGCGGCTATTGGCTGACGGGCGGGCGCTATATCACCACGGATAATGCTTACGTACATCAGCCGATGGTGCCAATTTCAGCCGACATCGCTGGTCGCATTGTAGCGGTTGACGTCGCCGAGAACGAGGAAGTTGCTGTCGGTGCACCCTTGTTCGAGATTGATCCCGTCCCCTACCAGATCGCGCTGGATCAGGCCGACGCCGCTTTGGCAAACGCCCGGCAGTCCGTGACACAGATCCGCGCCACCTATCAGACGGCGAGCGCGCAGCTTGACGCTGCCCGCAGCATTCTAGAAATCAAAAAGCGCGAACTGGAGCGTCAGAAATCGCTGGCCGACCGTGGGCTCAGCGCGCCGGCCGCGCTGGACGAAGCCGCAGTGTCCGAACAAACCGCAGAGAACAGTGTGAAGGTCGTGCAAAGCCAGCTAGACGCCGCAGCCGCTGGACTGGGTGGCGATCCAAAAGTTGAAACCGATGCGACCCCAGCCGTGCGGGCGGCGCTGGCCAGCCAGGATGCGGCAGAGCGCAACCTTAACAATACCAAAATTACGGCCCCCGTGCCGGGGATTGTTCCCAGATTGGTAATCTGAATGTCGGCAACCACGTAGCGACAGGTGGTCGAGTGGCGACGCTGGTGCCGACCGACCGGACGTGGATTGACGCGAACTTTAAAGAAACACAGCTTATACCAACCGGCGTGAAGCCTGACTCTCGAGGAGGATTCCCAAAGCGGGCAAAGTCTGAATCTATGGTGGTGGGTCTGGGAGGATTTGACCATGGGTGTAGCGATAGCCTTACGTTCGGACTTTGACGGCGCAACACTGAG